>CALEIY010000082.1 GCA_937898665.1 Candidatus Bathyarchaeota archaeon
TTTCAAGCAGAAGACGGCATACGAGATGTAGAGAGGTCTCGTGGGCTCGGAGATGTGTATAAGAGACAGCTCTTAGACCCGTCGCTCCGATTCTCTCAGTCATCTCACAGATGTTTCTAGCTCTCTCGGCTCCCACCTCTCTTCCAATGTGGTAGAGCATCGCCTCCCCTCCGGATCCTAGACGCCTCCTGAACTCTATGAGGAGGCCTCTGAGGGCTGATTCTGAAAGGATGATGGCTCTGCGGCGGCCCATCCTGATGGGGAAGGAGGCGGTGTCCGCTATGAAGCCCTCGTATCTCGGCCTTATCAACTCGACTCGAGTGACGACGTCGAGGGCCTTAAGCTCCATGGCTAAGGTCTCAGGCTTCACATCTGAATCGGTGAAGTCTATGAAGAATATGATTTCACCTGGTTCGCCCAGCTTGTAGGAGCCTGCGCTTGAGAAGTAGGTGATATCCAGGCCCCTCTCAGCTATGAGGGTTGAGACGGCTGCGATTACGCCGGGCCTGGAGAGGGCTTCAACCCTGAAGCCATAGAGTCGACGCCCCTCATAGAACATAAATCTTTCAACGTTGAATGAATTCACTTTTTCACCCTTCAAATTAGAAATGAAAGTTTTATTTAACTTTTATAAGCCATCTATATAGATTCCAAATATCTCCAAAAAAGGCTCATCCACTTTCACCTGGGACTCCGAGGCCGAGAACTCCGATTTCCTTATACCATTAACGTAGCCCTCAGCCCCTGGGATGCTTCATGAATGATTATAGCCGTGGGTTTGAGGATGCATGTGAACTCGCCCTCAAGGCCTGTGAGACCGTGAAGAGCCTTGAGGAGCTTCGAAGCTATCTCCTCTACCTGCTGGGCTTGGTGAAGGAGAGGAAGCTGGAAGCCATCAAGCGAGAGCTGGGAGTGCTGCTCTAACTGTTCTAAGTCTTCCTTCTAGTCTGGCGATTCGTTCAGCCAGCTTCACCTGAGACCCACTTGAACTCCTATATACTTTCACTGAACTCTCAGGCCCTTTCATACAAATAATTTTAATAGACTAAACTAAAACTCAATTCTGGGGGATTCTCTCATGGTCTCAGGAAAGAAGCTGGGGGACCTTATAGGGGGTGTACTCAAAAGACAGCTTGGACCTGTCAAGCAGGACATCGAGTTCATCAAGGAGAGAATCAGCGAGATCAGCACCACACTTGACCAGCTGGAGGAAAGGTTGAAAAACATCGAGAGGGTTCTCGTGGAGAGGGTTGAATTAGAATGACTCTCTCCCAGATACGGAGGCGATGGTTCCTAGACCATGTGGACTTCACCAGCCTTGAGAAGGTGGAGGAGCTGCTGGAAGACATTAACGAGGAGTATGACTGGAATCTCTTCGATCTGATGGGAAACCTAATTGCAGGACGTTATGACAGCTTCTCCATCGAGAAGGAGAGGCCCTATATCCGAGTGTTCGCACACCGATCGAGACGCCACCTCTACATTAAAATCAAGAGGGACGGAGAGCAGATGGAATTCACAGTGCCCCTAAATATCTTCCCAATTTAAGAACCCAGCTTTTTCTCAATCATCTTCACCTTTTGTTTCCGGTAAAGTCATGATTGCATAGCCTGAGGCTATGAGGGCGGCTCCCGCTATGAATTGATTGATGATGAGGAGTTGAATGAGGTTGCAGAGATTCACCCAGAAGAGTAGGAGGCCTTTGAAGGGGTTTTCGATTTCTCCGCCGAACCAGGGAATCTTCTGCTGGGCGCTTTCCTTCATTTGTTGAACCATGCTGCCTGGATAGCTAGCGGCGGCTGTGGCGGCCATTATTATTGTGAGGATGCCGAGGGCGATAATGAAGAGACCTAAACCCTTCATCTCACTCACCTTCATTAAAAGATCTTAAAGCGCTGTATGATGGATTCGAGAACTCCAAAGGCCTTCTGAACTGGAGTGGGAGCCTGAGCTACTTCTTGAGCAGCTCGCTCATGATAAAGGGCCCATAGCTGCCTGAAATCCTCAACCAGCTTCTCAGCTTCCTCACCCTCGAATATGGTGACGTGCTCTACGTTATGGTAGAGGCCAGCTTCTGTAAGATTGGGGGAGCCTGCGACTGCATAGCCATCGACTACGTAGAGCTTAGCATGGATGAAGCGTTCACGGACGATTAATAGCTGCAGTGGCGGTGGCACCCAGTCCTTTTTAGGTCTGCCGAGCCAGTCTCGAGGTGGAGTGATGTAGCTGGTTAGTAGCTGTAGGGATTGCTGGTGATTTGGTTCTGGGGAGTCGCTGGTTATGATCATGACGTTGACTCCTCGGTAGGCTGCCTGCATGAGTCTGTGAGCATAAGTGGGGCTGATCCAGGGGCTGCATACGAGGATGAAGGGTATCTGTGATGCGAATAGCTGGTTTTCTATGAATGCTCCTACGCCTCTTCCAGCGTAGGTGCGAACCATAATCCCTCGATTAATGCTTCGGATGTACGGTACATAACTTTTATGGGAAGTTAAAAAGGTCCTCGTATAATCTTATCATCCTTGATGACGAAGCCCTTCTCCTTGAGAATTTTCCTTACCTTCTCCAAGCTTAGGGTGAAGCGGATGTGGATGCAGTCGGAATCCTCGCAGAGGCTGCACATCACGTAAGGCTTCCTATCTGAGAAGTAGACATCGACGAGGCGTTTCAATTCCTTGTCGAATATGGTGACGTGATCCTCATAGACATTGAAGTGTTCAAACCTGATGTTATAGTAGTCGGGATGCCTTCTTATGGCGTCGACGATGAAGTCTGCCACGCTCTTATAGCCTAATTCTGGATTGCTCTCTATGATTCTCTGAATCTTATCCACCATGTCTTTGGGAAGGGAGACGGATTTCCATCCTGGTCGAGGCATCACGTTAACCGTACCGTACCCGCTTAAAGACCTTCCCATATATGTGGTACAGGTACCATAAGACTTATATAGGCTTTAGGCTCTTATATGGTACAGGTGCGGTAATATGCCCCGTCAGGGATGGAAAAGCGTGAGTCTCCCTGAAACGCTGATCAGAGAAGTCGACGAGGAGATAGAGAGAAACCCTTCCTTCTGGAAGAGTAGGGCCGACTTTATTGCCTATGCTGTTCGGCGCTTCCTTGAGATTCTCAGGGAGACTCACCAGAGTTCCCGCCCCGATGTTGGGGCGTTACAGAGCATAAATGAAGTGGAGGAGATGGCGAGATGAGTCGGCTGTTCA
>CALEIY010000083.1 GCA_937898665.1 Candidatus Bathyarchaeota archaeon
TCCTTGTGGAGCTCCACCCCCTGGGAGGCGAGCTCCCGTTCCACCACCTCGGTGATCTCTCTGTCCATCGTCCCCAGGACCCGATCCATCTTCTCGACGACTACGACCTCCAGGCCCCTCCGCCGGAAGGCCTCGGACATCTCCATGCCGATGTAACCGCCCCCCACGATCACCACCCGATGAGGCCTCCTCTCCTCGATGAAGCGCCCTATGGCTGTGCCATCCTCAAGGGTCCTGAGGGTGAAGAGCCCTTCGAGATCGACCCCCGGCCAGGGGGGCACTATGGGCAGCCCTCCCGTGGCCAGGACCAATCTGTCGAAGGGGATGGCCTTCTCCCCCTCGGGCATCCTCGCGAGGACCTCGCCCCGATCGAGGTCAATGGCAAGGGCCTCGTGACGGGTGAGGACCTTCACTCCTCGGGTTTCCTCGGCCTCCTGAGGGGTGAGGACCACGAGGTCTTCGATCCTGGGGATGTCGCCCGAGATGTAATAGGGAAAGCTACAGGCCCCGTAGGAGATGTGGGCCCCCTTCTCCAGGACCACCACCCCGAGGTCGGGCTTCACCCTCTTGGCCGCGCTGGCGGCGTTCATCCCCGCGGCCACCCCGCCGATCACCAAGAGGCGCTCCCTCATGCCTCCCCCTCCTGCCTCTTCCAGATGCAGAGGAGCTCCCCATCCATGGCTCACCAGTTCTCGGCCAATACCTCAAAGTAGCCCTGAGGATGATCGCAGGAGGGACAGCGCTCGGGAGCCTCGGTTCCCTCGTGTACATAGCCGCAGTTTCTGCACCGCCACTTGACGGGCCGATCCTTCCTGAAGACCTTCCCCTCCCGGACGTTCTTCAGCAGGGCCAGGTAACGGCGTTCGTGCTCCCTCTCGGCCACCGCGATGGCCCGGAGGACCTCGGCTATCTCCTTGAAGCCCTCCTCCTCCGCTACCTGGGCAAAGGACGGGTACATCTGGCTGTATTCGTAGTTCTCGCCCCGAGCTGCGGCCTCGAGGTTTGAAGCCGTATCGCCGATCACCCCTGCCGGGAAGGAGGCCTGGATCTCGACCTCTCCGCCCTCCAGGAACTTGAAGAGCCGCTTGGCGTGCTCGCGCTCGTTTTCAACGGTCTCGGCGAAGATGGCCGCTATCTGCTCATAGCCCTCCTTCCTGGCCTGGGAGGCGAAGAAGGTGTATCGGTTTCGGGCCTGAGACTCCCCTGCGAAGGCTATCAGGAGATTCTTCTCCGTTCTGGTTCCCTTTAGGCTTTTCATCTATTCTCGATTTACACTTATGTATTATATCTTTTTCGGATGAATTTCGACGAAAAATTAATTAAATTATCCGAAAATAGGATCGATGATGCTCGACGAGATCGATCTGAGGATCATAGAGCTGCTGATGGAGGATGGACGGAGACCCTACACGGAGATGGCTAAGAAACTCGGCCTAAGCGAGTCGACGGTGAGGAAGAGGGTTCAGGCCCTGGTGGAAGAGGGGGTGATTAGGCGGTTCACGGTGGAGGTGGAGCCCTCGAAACTAGGCTTGAGAACTGTCGCCATAGTAGGCGTCGATGTGGAGCCTCCGAGACTCCTGGAGGTGGCTCAGAGCCTTTCACAGCTGCGGGAGGCGAGATGGGTGGCCACCTCAACTGGGGATCACATGATCATGATGGAGGTCTGGACTAGGGATGGCCGAGCCCTGACGCGGTTGATCTCCGAGCGTATAGGTGGAATCGAGGGCGTTAAACGGGTCTGCCCAGCGATAATCCTGGAGAAGTTGAAGGGTTAGCAGAATCCAAGTAGGCGTTCAGCAGCCCTATCCCGTTTGAAGATTGCGAATTCCCTATAGCCTAGGAGCTCCGCCTTAGTCTTCCTCCCCGAGGCGACTTGGATGATGAGGTTGAAGATGCGCTCGCCCACCTCCCTTATCGATTCCACGCCCTCTATGATGGTTCCGGCGTTGATGTCGATGTCATCCCCCATCCGCCTATACGTCTCAGGGTTTCCAGTTACCTTTATCACTGGGGCTATGGCATGGCCTACGGTTGAACCCCTCCCCGTCGTGAAGACGACGATCTGCGCTCCGGCGGCTACCATGTGGGTGACAGACCCAATATCCCATCCGGTTCCATCCTGAAGCCAAAGCCCACCGCCCTTCGGCTTATCGAGGCCGCTCCAATCGTTTCTCAGCACTCCCATTATCGTTTTTGTTCCACCCTTCCTTACGGCCCCTAGGCTCTTCTCCTCTATCGTGGTTAGTCCCCCCTCGATGTTTCCCCTCGACATATATCGACTCTCCACCCCCATCGCCTCCAGCCTCCTAACCTGCCTCTGAATCATCTCCCTAATGGCCTCAGCCACCTCCCTGTTCACGGCCCGTTTACAGAGATAGTTCTCCGCTCCGATCATCTCTTGGGGTTCGCTGATTATGACGGCTCCGCCCTCCTCGATGAGGAGGTCTGCGGCCATTCCCACGGCTGGGTTAGCCGCTATCCCAGATGTGGCATCTGAACCACCGCATTCGACGGCTATGGTGAGCTTTGAAAGCGGGAAGGGTTCTCGCCGCTGCTCTGAGATCTCCTCAGCCATCTCGCGTAGCAGCTTCACTCCTCTCTCTATCGCCCTTATGGTTCCACCCTCCTCCTGGATGATGACCCTCTCAACCCGTTTACCCGTTGGCTTCAACCCCTCCTCTATTATATCGGCGTTCAGGGTTTCACAGCCGAGGCCGACTATTAGGACGGCGGCCACATTAGGATTCGAAGCTATGCCGATGAGGTTGTGAGCCACCATCCAATCCAGTCCACAGCCGTGATGCTGAGTTACGGCTACAGCCCCTTCCACCTGATGCGCGATCCTCTTAGCCGGCTCAAAGCTGCAGTCGATGGGGGCTAAAACTAGGAGGTGGTTTCTAACTCCCACCGAGCCGTCGGGCCTCTCATAGCCGTAGAACTCCATCTCAAACCCTCCTCTCTGGAAGTCTCACACTCTCCACGTTGTGTATATGAACCCATTCACCCCGCCTTATCGGCTTGGAGGCCACGCCGATTACCTCCCCATACTTGATGATCTCCTCGCCCTCCCCTATGTCGATGAGGGCGATCTTATGGCCGAAGGGAATGGACTCCAGGGCTTCAACCCTATCGATGATGGAGCCTCCACAGGAGATGATCTCCACGATCTCCCCATTGGAGGCCTGGGATAGAAGGGTGGCTACATTGTCCACCTCATCGATCCTCAGCGCCCTAGCCATGGTGATCATCCTCTATTCTTCCATCGGCTAATAATGGTTGCCAGAAAGGGTTATTTAGATAGGGGAGTATTGGGGTGCGGGATGTCTCCGAGGTTTGAGCGTGAACTTCTGATGATACCTGGCCCCACCATGGTCTCGCCGAGAGTTCTGAGGATCCTATCCAAGCCCGTCATAAGCCATTGGAGTGAGGAGTTCAAGGAGGCCTTCCTCGAAGCCTTGAGGCTTACCCAGATGCTCTTCCAGACCGAGGGACACCCCTTCATCCTCCCTGGAAGTGGGACTCTCGGCATGGAGGCCGCCATAGCTAACATCGTCGAGCCTGGCGATCGAGTTCTCTGCGTTGAGAATGGCTTCTTCGGTGAGCGTTGGAGTGAGATCGTCGAGGCTCATGGGGGAGTAGTCGACCATCTCCGCTTCGACTGGGGTCAGCCCATAGACCCGAAGCTCGTCGAGGAGAGACTTCAGGAGGCTGATTATAAGGCCT
The DNA here is from genome assembly GCA_937898665.1 of Candidatus Bathyarchaeota archaeon. GTDB lineage: Archaea > Thermoproteota > Bathyarchaeia > TCS64 > B23 > B23. The sequence goes on from CALEIY010000083.1 coordinate 3,724, forward strand.
TCACCATCGAGCATGTCGAGACCTCGACGGGTGTGGCAAACCCCTTGGAGGAGATAGGCCGCATCGCCAGGGGTACGGACGCCGTCTGTATCGTCGACTCCGTCTGCGGCGTCGGAGGTATGCCCTTGAAGATGGATGAGTGGGGCCTCGACCTCTGCCTCACCGGAAGTCAGAAGGCCCTTGGAGCTCCACCTGGATTGGCTCTCCTCTGCCTTAACGATAAGGCTTGGAGCGTCGTTGAGCGTCGTGAGAAGCCTGTAGCCGACTACTTCGCCGACTTGAGGCGTTGGGGGCCGGTGATGAGGGATCCCAGCGGATACTTCGCCACCCCACCGACGGGTATGATCCTAGGCCTCCTAGAGGCGTTGAGGCTCATCGCCGAGGAGGGGTTGGAGAACCGGTGGAGGAGGCATAGGGCCTTCTCAGAAGCCTTCAGAGCCGGCTTGGAGGCCATAGGCCTGGAGTCCTTCCCAGCGAGGGGCTATGAGGCCCACACCGTCTCCGTGGCTAAGGTTCCGGAGGGGATCGACGACGCCGAGTTGAGGAAAATTATGAGAGAGAGGCATGGAGTCATCATCGCTGGAGGCCTTGGAAAACTGAAGGGGAGGATCATTAGGATTGGCCACATGGGATCGGCTACCATCACCGACCTGGCGGCGACGATGTCCAGCTTGGAGATGGCGTTGAAGATCCTCGGCTATGAGTTGAGGCTTGGCGCAGGCGTTGGGGCGTTGGAGGAGAGGCTTCTCCCCTATCTTTCTACCCCTTAGCCCCCTCTAGGATGACCCTCGCATCGACGATCTTCGCTCCCTTCTCGTAGACCATTATGGGGTTTAGGTCCAGCTCCTTTATCTCGGGGATATCCATCAGCATCTCAGAGGTTTTAAGGAGGATCTCTATCAGGGCCTCCTTATCGGCCTTGGGCATGCCTCTAGCCCCCTCGAGGATCTTGTAGGCCTTAATCTCCCCTATCATCTCCTCGGCGTCGACGCGTTCTATGGGGACTAATCGGAAGGAGACGTCTCTGAGTATCTCGACGAAGATCCCTCCGAGGCCGAACATGATGGTGGGGCCGAAGGTTGGGTCCTTAATGGCTCCCACGATGACCTCCGTCGAGCTGGGCGCCATCTCCTGGACGAGTATCCCCTCGATGACGGCTCCTGGAACCTTAGCCTTCACGTTTTCATGTATCCTCCGGTAAGCCTCCCTAACTCCCTCCTCGTCTTTGAGATTTAGGATAACTCCCCCAACATCGGATTTGTGGAGAACCTGCGGTGAGATCACCTTCAGGACTATGGGGAATCCAATTCTCCTCGCGGCCTCTACGGCTTCATCCTCCGATTTGGCCACCTCAAATCTGGTGACGGGCAGCCCATAGAGGGCGCAGAGCCTCTTAGCCTCAGGCTCTAGGAGGAAGTCTCGATCCTCCTCCCTCGCCTTTGAGATGATCTTCTCGGCCTCCCCCTTCATCGTGGACACCGGCTCCTATACTCTCCGCTTCTAGGCTTTAAAGTTTAGAGGTTCATCGAGAAGCTTATATGAGTAGGGGTTTCACTCATGGCAGAGCCATGAGAAAGCTCTTAGCCTATCCCCTCTGCATTCTATTGGCCTTCACCCTCGGCTATCTACTCCTACATCCAACCTTAAGGATGATAGCTGACTGGCTCAGCCCCCTCTTAGGCTCATCGTTTCTCACCCTCATAGTCTCAGCCTACCTCACCTTCGGAGACCCCCTAGCCTATAGGGGGATTCTACTCATCTGGGCGTTAACCGGTATCCTCTGCGGGGTCATCATCCGCAGGAGGTTGGGGGGAGTCTCCACAGCCGTGGGCATCTACTCCACAATCTCAGCCTTCATGAGCCTCTCCCTCTACAACATCATCCAGAGGGCTAGGGAGCTAGACCTCATAAGGGGTGAGGGGGACCTCTTCACCATGATTCCACCCCTCCCAAGGGGTTTAACCATCGCCCATCTCATGGAGGCTCCGATAATCGGCCCCCTCATCGAGAGGATCACAGCCCTCATGGCTGGTGGTATGCCCTCCATGGAGTCTATGAGGGAGCTCCTATCGATGTTGATCACCAACATCCTCTCCCCCATCCTCATCGCCTCCGCCGAGAACACCGTCATCGTCGTCGTATCAACCCTCATCGGGGTGGAGGTGGGGAGGCTGCTGGAGAAGTCCCTCACACCCCTCTCCGAGAGCCTTAGAGACAGGCTTGGAGGTGGAGCCGTCGCGGCGGCGTTAATACTCCTCCTCACGGCGGCATTCCCCTCCCCCATGATCCAGGCTCAGGGAGAGGAGGTCTACGTGGAGAATCTCATCGCCCTCGCCGACGATGTTGGCAGGGGCTATATAGCAGCCCTATTCCCCGACTCCGAGCTCTCCATCGGGGGCATCAACCTGAAAGGCCCTGAGGCTGAGGGCCTCCTCGCCTCGGTGGTCATCACCCATGAGGGCCTCATAGATCTACTGAGGGAGATGATGAGGGGCGGTGGAATGGAGCTGGGAGGCTTCGCCCCCTCCTCCCTCATGGAGCTCGCCCCACCGACGCTTCTCCTCAACATCTACCTCGACACCCCCTTGGAGGTGGCGGAGGAGCGCTCCTCGTCCATAGCCTCAGCCCTCTCCAGGCAGCTGAACATCCAGCTCTATCGACTCCTCTCCATCGAGAGAGAGCTTAACACGACAGAGGGGGCGGGGAGGATATATCTCGGCGTCTACATCTCCTCCGCCGGCGTCGATGAGCTGGCTGACGAATACCTCAGCCTCATCCCCTCAAATCGAGGGGGTCTCGCTGAGGCCGTCGTCGAGGCCTATAAGGCTGGGAGGCTCAGGGAATCCGCCGACGGCGTCCTACTATACGCGGGCATCATCAACCCCCTGACGCTCATCCAATACCTCCCCATGGAGCAGCTGGAGACCCTAAACCTGACGGATCTCATCCTCCCCAGGGTTGAGGGGGGAATAGGGGTGTCAGGCCTCGTAGGCTACTGGAGGAGGGGCGTCCACTCCCCACCTGATAGGCATACGTTAAGCCTCAGCGATCTCCTCGGCGTTGAGAGCGTCTCCTTCTCTCCAGACGCTGAGGTATCAAATCTCCTCATCCTCGTCATGAACACCACCATCGGCGCACCCATCTACGGCAAATTATACACAACCCTACCTCTCAAGCATCCGCCGGCTGGAATGGTGATTGAGACCCTACCTCAGGGAGTCTCCATCCCCGCCTCCGCCCTCTCAGCCACCTTCGAGGCATCTCTCCCACCGGAGATAAGGGTCATCAAAACGGTCTCGCCAACCATCGTGGATCGGGGAGAGGAGGTGACCGTCACTGTCACCATAGAGAATCTAGGAGAGGAATCCGTAGAGGCCGTCTACCTCAACGACTCCCAAACCGCCTACCATTATCCCCTAAGCCTGGAGATTTCAGGCTCCACAGCTGAGGGTTGGGAGGGCATAGAGCCAGGCGGATCTAGGAGCATCACCTATAGATTGACGCCGAGGGCTGGGGGCATCTACACCCTAAGTCCAGCCGTCGCCAGCTATAGGTGGAGAGGTGAGACGTATCTCGCCTTTTCCGAATCCGTGGAGTTTAGGGTGAGGCAGCCTCCACCCCACGCCATAGTCATCGGGATGTTCACAGGCCTATGGATGGATGCCGCGAAGCTCCTCGACACCCTCATCGGGGGATGGGGAATAGAGGCGATGCAGCTCATCACCATCGCTGTCATCATCCTCCTCGCCGTCCAGGAGATTAGAAACATCAGGAGGTGGCTTAGGGGGGAGTAGCCGCCCTTAGGCCTCCATCTCCCGATGCTCCCTCAGTCTCTCCCTCAGCCATCTCGCCACCTCCTTTAGAAGCGGGTTAGGTGTTGCCAGGACTGGAACCTCCCTAGCGCCGACTCTTAGTATGGGTCGGTACTCAGGCATCTCCGCGTAGAGGAGACTCGCCCAGTAGATGCGCCCCCTCATACGCTCCTTCAGGAGCTCCTTGGTGTTGAAGGGTAGTGGGACGTGGTGGAAGGCGACCCCCTCCGCCCAGTTGAGGACGACGGGTCTCCCAGCCTCTATGAGGAGGGCGCAGACCTCAGCGAGCTCCTGTAAGGTGTACTCAACCATCTCTAGGATTATGAGCTCCTTAGCCGGCATGTAGGTGATCTTCACCTCTACCCCCTCAGCTCCCTCTCCACCTCACCTATGGATTTGTAGAGTCTATCAACGATCTCGTCAACCTCGCCGTGGCCGACGATGAGGGGTGGAGCCACCTGTATGTGGTCGCCCCTAACCCCATCTACGGTTCCAGAGCCTGGATAAATGAGGAGGCCATTCCTCAGGCAGGCCTCGTAGACCCTCTGGTGAACCCTCTTCTCGGGTGGAAAGGGCTTCTTAGATTCCCGATCGGCGACGAACTCTATGCCCGCGAAGAGTCCTAGGCCTCGGACATCGCCGACGATGCCATAATCATAGAGGTCTTGAAGCCTCCTCAGTAGGTGTCTCCCCATCTCATCCGCCCTCTCTACGAGGTTGTGTCTCTCGATATACTCCATCACAGCCAATCCAACGGCACAGGCGACGGGATGCCCCGTATAGGTGTGGCCGTGGAAGAAGGGCTTCTTAAAAGCCTCATACACCCCCTCTGAGGCGACGGCTGCCCCAAGGGGTATGTAGCCGCTGGATAGGCCCTTGGCCACGGCCATGATATCAGGCTCAACGCCGTAATGCTCAAGGGCGAAGCGTCTACCGGTTCTGCCGAAGCCCGTCATCACCTCATCGGCGATGAACAGAACCCCATAACGATCACATATCTCCCTGATTATCTTGAAGTAATCCTCAGGCGCTGGAACGGTTCCTAGGGTGGCCCCCACAACCGGCTCGGCGATGAAGGCTGAGACATACTCGGGGCCAACAGCCTTTATAGCCGTCTCCAAGGCCCAGGCGCATTCGAGGTCGCAGCTCTCAGGGGTCCTCCCAAACCAGCATCGATAGCAGTAGGCAGGCGGTATATGGGGGAAGTCAAGCAGCATGGGTGTGTAGAGCCGCCGCCTCTGGATATTCCCAGACATCGATAGGGCTCCGAGGGTGTTGCCATGATAGCTCTGCCATCGAGCGATCACCTTATACCTGCTCCGCTCGCCTCGCTCTAGGTGGTATTGCCTCGCCATCTTGGCGGCTGACTCCGTGGCCTCTGAGCCTCCACAGCAGAAGAAGACCCGTGTGAGGCTTGGAGGCGTAAACTCGGCGAGCTTCTCCGCACATTTTACAACGACCTCAACCGAGTGGTGGAAGCTGTGGGCGAAGGGGAGCTTCTCAAACTGTTTTATGGCTGCCTCCCAAACCTCCCTGACGCCGTAGCCGATGTTTACGCAGATGGGGCCGGAACTCCCATCAATGTATCGATTACCAGTTTCATCCCAGACGTAGATGCCCTCCCCTCTCACGAGCTTCAGTAATGGGCCTAAACCCCTGGAGAAGAGCCTCGTCTCCACGGGGTCTAGGAAGGGTTTTCCATCCACTGTCATCACAGCCTGATATGGTTGAAGTTCTCTTAAAGATGAGGCTACAGCCCCCGTCATGCCGCCCTATGGGGTCTATCCCCCATCAGCAGCCGATGGAAGTCTCCAGCGCCTTAAAAGAGATGTCAGGGGAGTATCTTCCCAGGGTTTAGGATGCCCCTCGGGTCGAAGGCATTCTTAATAGCCCTCATCAACTCCACCTGGACTGGGCCAACCTTCTCTACGAGGTATTTCCTCTTCGTGTAGCCCAATCCATGCTCCCCTGAGACTGTTCCCCCGAGGCTTAGGCCGAGGTGGATGAGGTCGTCGACGATGGCTTCGAGCTTCCCAAGCCAGACTTCGCGCTCCATCTCCTCCGGCTTCACTATGATGGCGTGGACGTTTCCATCTCCAGCGTGGCCGTTGACGACGACCCTCAGCCTATGGCGTTCACCGATCTTCTCAGCCCCCTCCACATAGTCGGGAAGCCTACTTCTGGGGACGCAGACGTCGACCTCATCGACCTCCCAGAAGGCCTTGTAGGCCTCGAAGAGGCATTTACGCCCCTCCCAAAGCTCTCTCATCCTCGCCTCGGTATCGGCTACATAGGCATCCTCGGCTCCATGCTTCATACAGATCTCCCCGACGGTCTCCATCTGCCACTCAACCTCAGCCTCGCTGTTTCCCTCGACTCCGACTATGAGGTAGGCCTCATGCTCATCATCGGGCATACGGCGCTCCAGGTATCGCTCCACCACCTCCACCGCATCCCTCGGCATATACTCCACGGCGAAGGGGACAACCCGTCGACGGATCATCTCCGACACCGCCCTCGCCGCATCCCTAGTCGAGTTGAAGGGGATGTAGAGGAGCGCTGAATACTGGGGCTTGGGCACCAGCTTGAGGATGGCTCGGGTCACCACGGCTAGAGTTCCCTCGGAGCCGATGAGGAGGTCGATGAGCTCATAGCCCGTCGAGTTCTTCACGATCTTGCCTCCGAGCTGGATGACCTCGCCGTTGGGGAGGACGGCTTCAAGGCCTTGGACATAGTCCCTCGTCACCCCATACTTCAAACCACGGACTCCCCCAGCATTCGTCGATATGTTTCCGCCGAGGCTTCCAGACTCCTCTCCTGGGTCTGGGGGGTAGAGGAGGCCGAGTTTCTCCGTCTCCTCGTGGAGCTCCATGATGAGGACTCCAGGCTCGACGACGGCCATGAGGTTGTCCTCATCAATCTCAACGATCCGATTCATCTCGTCGAGGCTGAGGGCTATCCCGCCGTAGATGGGGTGGGCTCCGCCGCTGAGACCCGTCCTGGAGCCTTGAGGAGTCACGGGTATTCGACGCTCATAGGCGAGCCTCAAAATCTTTGAGACTTCCTCGGTTGTCCTGGGCTTCACCACCACCTCCGGCGGATGCGGGGGAAGGGGGCTTTCATCCAAACCATGCTTCTCTAGGATCTCAGGTGAATCATAGACGTTCTCAGAGCCTACGATGTCTTGGAGAAGCCTTTTAACCTCTCCCGTCACCCTTCCATAGCTCATCTCCCTCTCCGCTCCCTGAGCTTCTCTATCAGCCTTGGAACCACCTCATATAAGTCGGCGACGACTCCTAGGGTGGCGAAGTCGAATATTGGAGCCTTTGGATCGGTGTTTATAGCGATGATGACTTTAGAGCCTCTCATGCCGGCTAGATGCTGAACGGCCCCCGAGATTCCGCAGGCTATGTAGACCTTCGGCCTCACGGTTCTGCCGCTGAGGCCTACCTGATGGCTGTAGTCTATCCAGCCCTCATCGACGGTCGGCCTACTCGCCCCCACGGCTCCACCCAGCAGCTTGGCCAACTCCTCCAACAGCTTGAATCCCTCGGGGCCTCCAAGCCCCATGCCCCCTGATACTATGACGTCGGCCTCGACGAGGCTCACCTCCTCCTCGACGGGCTGGAAGTCGAGAACCTTCACCCTATCGGGCAGGGAGGCTGGATCTATCTGCCTCTCTATTATCTCCCCCCTCCTCGAGGTGTCCCTCTCAGCCTCGGGCATCACCTTATACCTCACCGTCGCCATCTGAGGCCTCGTATAGGGGGAGATGATGGTGGCCATGACGTTGCCTCCGAAGGCTGGACGGGTCTGCCTTAGAAGCCGTGTCTCAGGGTCGATGTCGAGGCCTGTGCAGTCCGCCGTCAGGCCGACCCTCAGCCTCGCGGCCACCCTAGGGGCGAGACTTCGACCGATGGATGTGGCTCCGAAGAGGAAGATGCTGGGCTTGAGCTCCTCTACGAGGTCGACGAGGATCGCCGTGTAGGGATCAACCCTGAAGGGGTCGAGCCAGGGGTCATCATAGACGTAGACCCGCTCAGCTCCACGATAGATTAGCTCCTCAGCCCACCTCCGACAGCCATCGCCGATGATCACAGCATATAGGGGTTCATCAAGCTCCTCAGCCAATTCACGACCCTTACCGAGGAGCTCATAGCTGACGGGGTGAACCCTACCTCGACGATACTCCGCGTAGACCAAAACGCCCCTATAGGCTGAGAGGTCGACCTCCCTCTCCGCCTCCATTATGCTGAGGGCGTTCTCGGGGCAGGCCTCGATACAAGATCGACATAGGGTACACCCTTCACCGATTCTAGGTAGACCCTCGACTAGCTCTATGACCCCATAGGGGCAGGCCTGGACGCAGAGGCCGCATCCGGTGCATCTATCTGGGTCAACCCTAATCTCAGCCATTTCAGATCACCCCAACCTCCTCCAGCTTCCGCAGTATCCTCTCAGCCAACTCATCAGGTTCTCCCTCGATGATCTCGCCGCCTCTCGGCGGCTCGGGGTGGAAGACCTTTATAACCCTCGTCGGCGAACCCTCAAGGCCGTAGAGACTTGGGTCTCCATCGAGATCTGAGGATGTCAGGGTCTTGATCTCGGCCCTCCTAGCCCGTAGCTTCCCCTTCAACGTTGGAAGCCTCGGCTGATTGATCTCCTTGGTCACCGTAATCAAGGCTGGCAGTGGCGCCTCAAGAGTCTCTATGCCATCGTCTAGTCGACGCCTCACCCTTATGCGTCCATCAGAGACCTCCAGGATCTCCGAGACGTAGCAGATGTGGGGTATGCCTAGATGCTCAGCCAGCTCTGGGCCAACCTGACCCGTGTCGCCGTCCGTCGTCTTCAATCCGCAGATGATGAGATCATAGGGCTTCATCTTCCTGATGCAGAGGGAGAGGGTGTAGCTGGTGGCTAGTGTATCAGCCCCGGCGAAGGCCCTGTCAGTCGCCAGCCAGGCCTCGTCGCATCCCATGGCTATGGCATCCCTCAAGGCCTTCTCAGCCATGGGAGGCCCCATGGTGAGAACCTTCACATACCCACCATAGCGTTCCTTGAGCCTTAGCGCCTCCTCCACGGCGTGCTCATCGAAGGGATTTAGTATGCCTGGATACTTCTCCCTCATCAACCTCCCCGTCTCGGGGTCTATCTCAACCTCGACGGTCTCAGGAACCTGCTTGATACAGACGATGATATTGAGGCCGCGCTCCATCCCATGAGATGAAATCTTAAACAGTATAAAAGGGGTGGAGGCAGAGATTCAACAACAGTTGTTGAATCTGTGGGAAGCCTTATCTAACCTCAAATCTACACAGGGCTGGGATGCCCGTCCACCCCATAGAGTTCAGGTATTACCACCCTGAGATGAGGAGCCTCTTCACGGAGGAGGCACGCCTACAGAGATGGCTCGACGTGGAGGCGGCCCTCGCCCTCGCCCACGCGGAGGTGGGCAACATACCGAGGGAGGCGGCTGAGGAGATCGCCAGAAAGGCGAAGGTCGGCATAGTCACCCTTGAACGGGTGAAGGAGATTGAGCGTGAGACCCGTCATGATGTGATGGCGATGGTTAAGGCCCTCTCCGAGGTCTGCGAGGGGGAAGCCGGAAAATATGTTCATCTCGGGGCTACGAGCTATGACATCGTCGACACCGCCCTCGCCCTCCAGCTCAGAGACGCCCTGAGAATCCTAGAGGGAGACCTGAAGAGGCTACTGGCCGTCCTCCTGGAGCTGGCTGAGAGGCATAAGGGGACTGTCTGTATAGGGCGGACGCATGGGCAGCATGCTATTCCCACGACCTATGGGATGAAGTTCGCCATCTGGGCCTACGAGGTCTCAAGGCATCTAGACCGCCTCTCAGAGGTGAGGGAGAGGCTGCTAGTTGGGAAGATGAGCGGCGCCGTCGGAACCATGGCCTCCTTCGGGGAGAGAGGCCTCGAGATTCAGAGGCTTACGATGGAGCGGCTCGGCCTCAAGCCGGCTTTGATCAGCAGCCAGATCATACAGCGGGATAGGCATGCGGAGCTCCAGTGCCTATTGGCCCTGATAGCTGGAACCCTCGACAAGATGGGGAGGGAGATAAGGAATCTCCAGCGAACCGAGATAGCTGAGGTCTTCGAGCCCTTCGACCCGAGGCAGGTGGGTTCGTCGACGATGCCCCATAAGAGGAATCCGATACGCTGTGAACGCATTTGCGGCCTGGCGAGGATCATCAGGGCGAGCGTTCTACCGGCCCTGGAGACCATCGCCCTAGAGCATGAGCGTGACCTGACGAACTCCTCCGTTGAGCGGATCACGATTCCCGAGGGCCTCATCCTCATCGACTATATGCTGAGGCTGATGATCGACGTCCTCAAGGGTTTGAGGTTCAACATGGAGAACATACAGCGGAATCTAAATCTGACGCTCGGCCTCTGCCTCACGGAGCGGGTGATGATGGAGCTGGTGAGGAAGGGCCTCGGCCGCCAGGAGGCCCATGAGAAGCTGAGGGTTTTGTCTCAGAGATGCTGGAGGGAGCGGAGACCCCTGAAGGAGGTCATCCTGGAGGATGAGGAGCTGTCGAAGCTCGTCACCCCCGAGGAAGTGGAAGAGTGGCTTAGGCCTGATGGATACATAGGCCTCGCCGTGGAGCTCGTTGAGAGGGCTGTGAAGACGCTGAGGGGTAGGGCTGCGTAAAGGAAATAAATCCCCCCTCTTCTCAACTATCCCAGTTTGGAGGCGTCCTCATGCCATCCAAGTCTAAAAAGGGGAGGAGGGTGAAGAAGGAGGATTTAATTAAGCGAATCGAGGAGCTGGAGGCCGCCTTAAAGGAGGAGAGGGAGAAATCTGAGCGATATCTGAACAGATTGAAATACGCCCTGGCCGAGCTGGACAACACCCAGAAGGAGATGGAGCGACGCCTGAAGGAGGCCTCAGAACAGGGGAAGCAGGAGCTCATCTTGGAGCTCCTCCCAATTCTAGATGAGCTTCAGATGGCGATCGAGGCTGCGAGGAGAACCGGTGAGAGTGAGGTTCTCAAGGGCGTTGAGATGGTGATGAGAAAGCTGGAGCGCCTATTGGAGCGTGAGGGCGTCTCACCGATAGAGGCAGTGGGAAAATTCTTTGACCCCTACCTCCACGAGGCGGTTCAACGGGTTGAGACCTCGGAGCATCCCGAGGGCATGATCATCGAGGAGCTTAGAAGGGGATACCTCTATAAGGGGAGGCTCCTAAGGGCGAGCCTAGTGAAGGTCGCCGGAAGCCCAAAGGGGTGAGAGGCCATGGGGGAGAAGGAGCTAATAATAGGTATAGACCTAGGCACCACGAACTCCGCTGCGGCCGTCATCAAGGATGGCAAGCCCGTCATCATACCCAGCGCCGAGGGGCCTACGATAGCGGGGAAGATGTTCCCCTCCGTCGTCGCCTTCACCAAGGATGGACAGATACTCGTCGGCGAGCCAGCGAGAAGACAGGCCTTGATGAATCCGGAGGGGACAGTTAGGGAGATCAAGCGGAAGATGGGGACACGATACAAGGTGAAGATATATGGGAAGGAGTATACGCCAGAGCAGATTTCGGCTTTCATACTGAAGAAGATCGTCAAGGATGCTGAGGCCTTCCTCGGTCAGAAGATCAAGAAGGCTGTCATAACGGTTCCGGCCCACTTCAACGACAATCAGCGGCAGGCGACGAAGGACGCCGGAGAGATCGCTGGACTGGAGGTTGTGAGGATCATCAACGAGCCGACGGCCGCCGCCCTGGCTTACGGATTGGATAAGACGGATAAGGAGATGAAGATCATGGTCTTCAGCTTCGGCGGAGGAACCAACGACACGACGATCATGGAGATCGGCGGAGGAGTCTTCCAAGTCTTAGCCACCAGCGGAGACAACGAGACGGGGGGCGCCGACATCGACAAAGCCATCATGGATTGGCTCATAGAGGAGTTCAAGAAGGAGACGGGCATCGACCTAAGCCAAGACCCAAAGGCGATGGCAAGGCTGAAGGAGGCGGCCGAGAAGGCCAAGATAGAGCTGTCGACTCTGCTCCAAACCGATATCGACCTGCCCTACATCGCCTGGGATGAGAGCGGCCCAAAGCATCTCCACATGACACTGACCCGTGCCAAGCTGGAGCAGCTGGCTATGCCCATCGTCGAGAGGATTAGGGAGCCCATCATGAGGACTCTGGAGGATGCTAAGCTCACACCCGAAGACATAGATAAGATCATCCTCATAGGCGGGCAGACGAAAATGCCGTTGGTTCAGAGGTTCATAGAGGAGCTTATGGGCAAGAAGCCTGAGCGGGGTATAGACCCCATGGAGTGCGTCGCCATAGGGGCGGCCATACAGGGGGCGATCATCGCTGGGGAGCTCCAGGACATCGTCCTCCTCGATGTGACGCCGCTTTCCCTCGGCGTCGAGACCAAGGGCGGAATCTTCACCAAGATCATTGAGAGGAATACGACGATACCCGTGAGGCGCAGCCAGATATTCACCACGGCTGAGGACTTTCAGACATCTGTTGTCATACATGTCCTCCAGGGTGAGAGGCCGCTGGCCAAGGATAACATAAGCCTTGGCAAATTCGTTTTGGATGGCATTCCACCGGCTCCGAGGGGTGTCCCCCAGATCGAGGTGACCTTCGACATAAATGCCGACGGCATCCTCACCGTCACGGCCAAAGACCTGGGGACGGGGAAGGAGATGAGCATAAAGATAACGGGTTCGACGAAGCTGACGCCTGAGGAGAAGGAGAGGATGATCAAGGAGGCTGAGCGCTACGCTGAGCAGGATAAGAGGGCGCTGGAGGAGGCTCAGACCAGGAACCTGGCCGACGACCTACTATACACGACGGAGAAGACGTTGAAGGAGTACGGCGACAAGTTCACGGAGGAGCAGAAACGGGAGATCAGGGAGAAGATGGAGGCCCTAAGGGAGGCCTTGAAGAAGGGAAGCCTCGAGGAGATGAAGGCTAAGATACAGGAGCTCCGAGAGGCGGTTCAAAGAGCCGGAGCCACCATCTATCAGAAGGTCGCAGAGGAGTATGCTAAGCGTAAGGCCGAGGAGAAGGGTGGAGAGGGAGAGGGGAAGAAGGAGGGCGATAAGAGGACGGTGGACGCCGATTATCGAGTTGTCGACGAGGGGAAGGATTAAAGGGTTTCAATTAACGCATAATCTTTATACCCCTCGAAGCCTCATAGCCCAGAGACATAATTTCTCCCTCAAAGAGGTGGAATAGCCCTGTGAGGAGGAAGGACTACTACAAGATATTAGGCGTCGATAGGAATGCAACTCAGGAGGAGATCAAACGCGCCTTCAGGAGGCTCGCCCTCAAATATCACCCAGACAGGAACAAGAGCCCCGACGCCGAGGAGAAGTTCAAGGAGATCTCCGAGGCCTATGCTGTTCTCTCAGACCCCGAGAAGCGTAGACAATACGACATGTATGGCTACGAGGGCATCCAGACCCGCTACACCCCCGAGGACATCTTCAACAGAACCATCTTCAGGGACATATTCACAGAGTTCGGCTTCGACTTCGAAGACCTCTTCAACCGCTTCTTCAGAGACTTCACCGTCACCTTCCAGCGGGGCGCCCCCACCCCTGAAAGGGGGAGGGACATAGAGACCGAGATAGAGGTAACCCTTGAACAGGCGGCCTACGGAGCTGAGGTTGAGATAAACGTCCCAAGGATGAGGCGCTGCCCAAGATGTGGAGGCTCAGGAGCTGAGCCCGGCAGAGGCATGGTGACCTGCCCAAGCTGCGGGGGAACGGGGAGGATCGAGGAGCGCCGGATAACGGGCTTCACCCAGATGATCAGGATCACGACATGCAGCCGATGTGGGGGTAGAGGCGTCATACCGGCTGAACCCTGCGGCGAATGTAAGGGCCTCGGCCTCGTCGAGCGCAGAGCCAGGATCAGGGTGAGGATCCCCCCAGGCATCGAGGATGGAGCGAGGCTGGTTCTAAGAGGCGAGGGAGATGAGGGCCGCTTCGGAGGGCCTCCCGGAGATCTATACGTCACCGTCAGGGTGAAGCCACATCCCCAGCTGGAGAGGAGGGGCCTGGACATCATCTATGAGGCTGAGATCTCCTATCCCAAGGCAGTCCTCGGCGGCGAGATAAGGGTGCCGACGCTGAGGGGTGAGCAGACCATCAAGATCCCACCTGGAACTGAGTCAGGCTCCATCATCAGGCTTAGGGGCCTAGGCGTCAGAAGCCCCTACGGCGTCGGAGATCAATTGGTGCGAATCAAGATTAAGGTGCCTAAGAACCTCACACCTCGAATGAGGGAGCTGATAGAGGAGTTGGCGAGACTGATGGATGAGGCTTAACGCCTCCTATCGATGATCTCATCGAGATCCGGCCCAGTCCCTATGAGAGTGACCGGGACGCAGAGCTCCCGCTCTATGCGCTCAACGAACTCCCTAGCCTCCGGTGTGAGCTCCTCATAGCTCCTCACACCCTTACACTCGGGGTATAGGATGTCAAGCTTCGTCAGAGCTATCTGCGTCGCACCGTTGAGCATCACAGCCCTCCTCGCGAGGTCGAAGTTGAAGGGGGCGGCTCGACGCTGGCGGCCCGTGACGGTTCCATACTCATCCCAGCCCCTACGCCTGGCCTCCTCGGGGCTGATCTCACCTGGAAGCTCCCCAGCTCCAACCCTCGTGACATAAGCCTTCAACACGAGGATGACCTCATCAACCCTCGTCGGCCCTATGCCTACGTCGGAGCAGGCGGCTGAGGCGCAGACATCCTTCGACGTCGTGTAGGGATATGTGCCATGGTAGAGGCTGATGAAGGTTCCCTGAGTCCCCTCCACGATGACCTTTCCACCTCTATCTAAAGTCTCATTCACCTCTAGGGGGACATCAGCCAGGAATCTCTGGAGCTCCGGCAGGTCTCGGGCTACCCTCACCCTGCGGAGTGCCCTATCGGCGTTGCAGGGGCCTGTCCCCGTTCCGGTGGTCTGAATCTTCTCCTTCAGATGCCCCCTTCGATCCCGCTCTATATGTTCTGGCTCTATAATGGCGCATTGGGGGTCTAATCCGAATCGATTCTCGATGCCTAATCTCTCTATCTCGCTTAGGAGAACCCTTGGGTCGACGACGACTCCTGGGCCTATCAGCAGCCTTGTGGAGGGATTTACGAAGCCGCTGGGAACCATCCTCAGCTTATAGGTCTCACCCTTATAGACGACGGTATGCCCCGCGTTGGGGCCGACGCCAGCTCTAACGCAGATGTCAGCCTCATCAGCCACTGCGAGATAGGAGACGATCTTACCCTTCCCACAGTCGCCGAAGAAGCCGTCCACAACTACCGTGCAGACCATAGGCCTCAGCAAACCTTCAACCCTATTAGATTTAAGCCTGACTCACGGAGGATAGCCCATGAGATTTAAGAAGCACCTCAGATACGGCGTCGAGATCAAGTGGGACGGGAAAACCGGAGGATTCGTCGAGGCGCATAGGCATAGGTTTAGACTCGACACCCCAGAGGAGTGGGGTGGCCTGGCTCAGGGACCATGCCCCGATGAGCTCCTCGCAGCCTCCATGGGGGGATGCCTCCTCACAACCCTCCTCCACTTCGCCAGGAGGATGGATGCGAGGCCTAGGAATGTGGATGTTAGGGTCTCTATAGACATAGCTCTACGGGGGGCTGAGGGCTATAGGATTAGGGGCGTTGAGGTCAGCTTCATCGTTGAGGCTGATGAGGAGAATCTGGAGCTCCTTAAGCGCTGCGCCGAGTGGGCTGTCAAGTATTGCCATATCACCAGATCCCTAGAGGAGGCCATGCCATTAAAGGTGGATTTGAAGGTGAGGCTGGGTCAGTAAGTTTTTCCCTTTAAATCCCATCTAATATCGGTGAACCTTGCCAAACGTCGGCATACTCGTCGTGGGGAATGAGATACTCGATGGATTGGTTTTAGACACCAACAGCCACTGGCTGATAAACCAGCTTAAGGCCCTGAGGATGCCAGTTATAGAGCGCATCACCGTTAGGGATGAGGTCTCGGAGATCGCTAAGGCAGTGAGGAGGCTGCTGGAGGATGGATGCGACATCATCTTCACCACCGGCGGCCTTGGGCCGACACATGATGATAAGACCCTTAGAGGCGTGGCGGAGGCCTTCGGGCTGCCCCTAGAGCTGAATGATGAGGCCCTAGCGATAGTTGAGCGTCAGTATAGGAGGCTCCATGAACTCGGCTTCGTGAGGGAGGCGGAGCTGACTGAGGCCAGGCGGAAGATGGCCATCCTCCCGAAGGGTGCTAGACCCCTGGATAATAGGATCGGTGGAGCTCCAGCTGTATTATTGGAGGTTGGGGACTCCTGGATCATCTGCCTCCCAGGCGTTCCAAGGGAGTTGAAATGGATCTTCGAGAATGAGGTTGTCCCCCTCCTCAAGAGGAGGATGAGTGGAGCCTTCGCCGAGAGAGTTATAAGAATTCAGAGGGGGGATGAATCCACCATCGCCCCAATCCTAGAGGAGGTTATGAGGGAGGTTCCAGGGGTCTACATAAAATCGATGGTCAGACCCCATGGGGAGGGGATTATAAGGCTCTGGGTCTCAGCGTGGGGGGAGACCCAGAGCGAGGTGGAGAGGCTGGTGGAGGAGGCGTCTAGGAGGTTAATGGAGAGATTGGGGGACTCCTAGAAGAGGTGTGATGGATGGTTGAGTGCTGGCTCCCCTACGGCGATACGGAGGTTCACGTATCCATACCACTCAGAGACCTCGTAGGGGTGGTGGAGCCTAAGATCGGGGAGGTGATCAGGGATGTTGAGACGGCTGTGAGGGAGGCGGCTGAGAATCCCATCAACTGTGAAGCCCTCAGCGAGATGGCGGAGGCCTCATCCATCTCCATAGGCGTCGATGGATCCCTCCCCATTGATACGGCGATCTCAGCCCTATCTGGACTCCTAGGCATCATAAGGGAGAGATGTGGATTAGAGGATGTCTCCATCATCATAGGATTCGGCCTGAGAACCAGAGGCGTTGGACGCCTCCTGAAACTGTTCAGGGAGAGTCTGCCAAGTGGTGTGGAGATTCGAGGGCATACAGCCCAATCGGAGACGGAGGAGCTGGGTAAGACCAGGAGGGGAACCACAGTCCAGGTTTCGAAACCCCTCCAGGAGAGGGAGGTGAGGATTCTCATCGGAGAGTTCCATCCAGATCCCCTAGCTGGTTTTAAGGGGCCTCACACCGCCATATTGCCCCAGCTCTCCGGATTCGAGACGATAGAGGATGATAGGAGGCTCCACCATCAAGGCTCAACGGGCCTGGGAGTCGTCGATGATAACCCCATATTGAGGGATTCATGGGAAGCCTTAAAGCTGGCTGGCGTCGACGCCTCACTGTTACTAGTCACTGATCACAGGGGCGGCGTAATAGACATCCTATACGGCGAGGCTGAGGCCGCCTGGAGTGAGGCTCTAGCCGAGTATCGCGACCTCTACTCCGTCGAGGTAGAGCCTGCCGATGTCTACATCCTCAGCCCAGGTGGAGGCCGCTTCGACTTCGACCTCTACCACTCTCTATGGGCCTTGAAGGCTCTTGGAAAGCCTAAGAGGGGTGGCAGGATCATACTTGTCGCGGAGTGTGGAGAGGGCCTTGGAGCTCAGGGCCTATTAAAGCTGGCTGGGGTTGAGAAGCTCGGAGAATTGAAGCGTCGATACATGCTAGGCGGCGATGTCCTACATCTCCTGAGGAGTCTTCAGAGAACTGCTGATATACTCCTCGTATCGACGCTTCCAACCCATCTAGCTAAGCCTCTGGGCTTAGAGGTATATAGGGCTGCGAATGACGCCTTTGAGGCGGCTGGTGGGGGTCGGACGCTAATCCTACCCTACGCCCTCTCCATCACCCCTAGATGGGGGTGATGAAGACGAAGGTGAGGACGATCATGGCGACGTAGAGGAGGGAGAGGAGCTTCCTGGAGCGGCTTAGGGGTGAGACCTCATCGAGAGGCGCCCCATCCACTCCCCTGCTCCACATCATGAAGAGGGCTAGCATGATGGCCATTAGGAAGTAGCCCGATATGAGGAGGATGAAAATCCCGATGATGGAAACCCTCCTATGCCTCTCACGGCCCAGGAGGGCTCGGCAGATGTGGCCTCCGTCGAGCTGCCAGCTGGGTATGAGGTTGATGAAGGTGACGATGCAGCCGACCCAAGCCGCGAAGGCGATGGGGTGGAGTATTAGCACCATCCCCCTAGGCGTCGGCCTTAGAGCCTGGGCTAGTAGGGAGAGGAGCAGTGGGAAGGGTATGCTTCTAACCCTGACGCCTGGAAACCTCATCGACCACTCGAGGATCTCCTCAGCGGGGACGATGAAGGAGAGTTTCAAGCCTATGATGGCGACGATGAGTGAGACCAGCAGCCCGATGGCTGGGCCGCTGAAGCCTATGTCGAAGAGGTCGTCCCTATTAGTTGGAGGCTCCTTCTGCGTGATGACCGCCCCAAAGGTTCCACCCATGCCTGGTGGGGCGGGTATGAAGAAAGGCATGGAGGTCTTCACCCCCTTATAGATGGCTGCAAATTTATGCCCTAACTCGTGTAGGCCGAAGATGGCTAGGATCGAGGCGGCGAAGAGGAGAGCGTTAACATATGCCGGCACCCCAGGCATGAGGATCCTCGTTAGAACTGGATTGCTGCTCCTGATATAGCCGTCTACGAAGACCGTCGCCGCCGTCGCCGCTAGGAGTAGTAGATTCACCCTGTAATCTTCCCCCCTCTCATCGACGCGTCTCCGCCCGAGGGTTATGGCATAGCGATCCATGTGGAGTCTCAGCTTCGGTATGTAGCCGAGGGGTTTAAGCTCCTGAACAAGCCTTCTGAAGGCCTCCTTGAGGAGTAGCCTCTCATCGCCGAAGCCTCTCGGTGAGACGATGTAGGTGGGAAGGCCCATCTCGATATATTTGTCGTGAACTTCGAAGTAGGCTTCAACGGCCTCGTCGACGGGTGGCTCTGCGACGTAGTAGCTCAAGCTATGCCTTATAGAGGCTGTCAACTCTTAAACGCTTCGTAGGGTTTAAATCGATGCTGAATCACCTATGGGCTGGGCTTGAGCCAGGGTTTCATCATCCGATGCTTCAGGGCTGAAGACCTCGATAGGGTTATGTCCATAAACCTGGAATGTCTCCCTGAGAACTACTCCACCTACTTCTACATCGACCTCTATAGGAGGTTTCCCAAGACCTTCCTCGTCGCGGAGGTGGATGGCGAGGTTCAGGGCTATATAATGTGCCGCATCGAGAGGGGCTTCTCGAAGCTTCATACCTTCAGGCCGATGAAGCTCTGCCACGTCGTCTCCATAGCCGTCCGCAAACCCTATAGGCGGAGGGGTATAGCGACGGCTCTTATGCTGGAGGCTATGAGGAATGGCAGATATGAGTATGGCGCCGGTGAGTGCTACTTGGAGGTGAGGGTGAGCAATGAGCCTGCTATCAGGCTCTATGAGAAGCTCGGCTTCGTGAAGGTTAGCCGTAGGAGGGGCTACTACCTCGACGGTGAGGACGCCTGGATTATGGCCCTACCCCTCGATGAGGTGGATAGGAAGATATTTTAACCTTGAATCCCACCCTACTGGTGAAGCATGGATCAGGTTACGCTCTTCTCCCTCGGCCTCCTCGCCTTCTCCCTCGCCGTCTTCTACTGGTTTGCGAAGTTCACGGCTAAGCTTATCAGGCAGCACTACGACATCTACAGCCTCCTCTACGCCCTGGAGGAGGCGGAGAAGAGGAAGGGGGAGGAAGAGGCCTAGATATATTGGAGTAGCGAATCCGGATGAGCTCTCTTCAGCCTCCAGTATCTAAGGCAGAGCCTCCATAGGGCGAGTATACCCACTACCCATAGGAGCGCCGTCCCCCAGATGTCGAGGCGGAGGGGTGGAGGCCTAACCCCTGGAGGCGTCAACCTGTAGAACCAGAGGTGGAGGCAGTAGAAGAAGAGGGGAACCCTACCGAAGGAGATTATGAAATCCCTAACTCGACCCGTGAATCCACCTCGATCCTGGAGTATGAGGCCTAAAGCCAACATGAGGGACATCCCACCGAGGGTCCAGAGGAGGAAGGCGAGGCTCGGCGGATACTTAGCCATATAGAGCCAATCCATCGCCGTCCATCCCAATCTAGGGAGGATGTTCCCATAGCCATTCAGCCATCTGACCAGCAGCCAGAGTATGTGGGCCAGGACGCCGACGCCGATGAGCTTTAGGGTTAAGGCCCTGGGGTCTGAGCGATGTCTAAGCAGGTAGATGCCGAAGCACCATCCGAGGCCCATCACGCCAAGCCAGGGTATGATGGGGTAGAGGCCGACGTAGGGATACCAGTCGAAGCTGGCGTCGTGGAGTATCACCCTTAGATACCTCGCCCAAGGCTCAGCTGGAAGCCAATCGAGTTTGATGTAGGTGTGGAGCAATATCATCGCGAGGGAGGTGGCGAGGATTATGGGTGTGGGCAGCAGCCTATAGACGCTGAAGATGATGAAGCAGCTCCCTATACAGGCCAGCACGCCGAAGTATGTCGGCGGAGAGCCGAAGGCCGGTGAGACCACGAAGGCCTCTAGGAGCAGAAGAACCCCTCCCCTCTTAACCATTCTAAGGCTGATCTCCCTCTGACTCTGCCCCCGCTCAAGTCTACGATTCGTCGACAGCGCCAGGGCTGTCCCGGCGAGGAAGATGAAGGTTGGGGCGCAGTAATGGGTGATAAACCTAAGTAGAAACTGGGTGAAGTTTGGGAAGAGCGGTCTACGCCCCATCAATCCCTCTCCGCCCCTATGACCTGGATTCCAGAAGAGGGATGCGTGATCCCATGCCATGAGGAGCATCACGATGCCCCTGGTGAAGTCGATGAAGGGGAGCCTCCTATAACCCTGTGAGGCTGGGGGCATCTCAATCAAGGTTTTAACTTAAGGTAAGATATTTAGGCATCTCCCCTCTCTTCTCTGCGGATGAAGAGGGGCCTCATCCCCTGGAGGGAGGTGAGGACATGGGAGTGCACCGCCTGCGGACGCTGCTGTATAGGCTACCGGGTTCCGCTGAAGATGGATGAGTATATCAGGATAACGAAGCTCTATGGCTACGACGTCGTCGAGGTGGGGATGGGGAAGGTCTACCTGAGGAGGGGGCCTGATAATCGATGTGTGTTCCTCAGACCAATACTAGGCCGATGGGTCTGCACTCTCCAATCGATGAAGCCTCTAGCCTGTAAGCTCTATCCATTTAGGATCTATATGAGACCCCTCTACAACAGGGAGGATGGCTCAGCCTACAATTATAGGGGTAAGACCCTCCACATCTACCTCGACCCCCACTGCGAGGGCATAAGGCCTGGAAGGCCGAGCGAGCACTTCGTTAGGCATATACTCCCGGAGGTCGTCGAGATAGGGCTGGGGCTAAGATGGAAGCAGAGGTATACAACCTCAAGGCTGATTCATTGGCCGCCCTAAACGTGAACAAGGATGTGAAATCCATCTGTAAATGGCGGATTATCATATTCCTCCATCCTGGAGAGGCTTGACTTCAAATCCCCTGGCATAGACCCCCTCCCCTATGGGAAAGGAATTAAGCCTGACCGCCCTATCCCTCTGGGATGAGGGCCGCACTATACTATAACAATCGGGATATACGCATCGTTGAGATGCCTCTGCCCCGCATAGGGGTTGGGGAGCTCCTGATGAGGGTTGAGGCCTGTGGAATCTGCGGCAGCGATGTGATGGAGTGGTATAGGGTGCCGAAGGCGCCGAGGGTTTTGGGGCATGAGGCCGTCGGCGTCGTCGAGGAGGTCGGGGAGGGCGTTGAGGGCTTCGAGGTTGGAGACCGCATCTTCGTATCGCATCATGTCCCCTGTAATACCTGTCGCCGATGTCTCCGAGGTGAGCATACAGCCTGTGAGACGCTTCATAGAACCAACATAGACCCTGGAGGCTTCGCTGAGTATGCCAGGGTGCCCCGCATCAACGTTGATAGGGGCGTCTTCAAGCTCCCCGATGGAGTCTCCTTTCTCGACGGAGTCCTCATAGAGCCTTTGGGCTGCGTGGTGAGGGGTCAGAGGAGGCTTGGCCTTGGGCCTGGAGATTCAGTTCTCATCATCGGGAGCGGGGTGGCTGGGATACTCCACATACAGTTGGCAAGGGTTAAGGGCGCCGGTCCCATCATCGCCGCGGATATAAATGAGTATAGGATGAGAGCTGCTGAGCGCTTCGGAGCCGACGTCGTCCTCGACGCCAGGAGTCCCCTACCCCAGCAGGTTAGGGAGGCCAACGATGGCCGTCTAGCTGATAGGGTGATAGTCTGCACGGCGGCTCTTGAAGCCATCAAGGCTGCGGCCAGCTGTGCTGAGGATGGGGGGCGCATACTCTACTTCGCCCCGACGCCGCCGGGGGTGGAGCTCCCCCTCGATTTCAACGACTTCTGGATGAGGCAGCTGACGTTGACGAGCAGCTATGCAGCTGCGCCGGCGGATCTACAGGTGGCCCTTGATCTCATCAGATATGGTCGTATAGCTGCCGAGGAGATGGTTACGCATCGGCTTCCATTGAAGCGTATAGCCGAGGGGTTCAGATTGGTGGAGAGGGCTGGGGAGTCTCTGAAGGTGGTTATCGAACCCCATCAACAGGCTTCGTAGATGATGTCGAGGCCCCAACCCTCGGCTCTGTAAAGTGGATGGGCGAGGCAGAAGTCGACGCCTCTTAGCATCTCACCCAATCCATCCTCGGCGGCTCCACATCGGATTTCAAGGGCATCCACATAAGGTGGATCTTGAAGCAGATCTCCCTACGCTTAACTCTATGCCTAAGCCTCCTTGAAGCGATAGTATTCACCCTGCCTCCTATGTCGTCTGTAGGGCATAGGCGAGATGCATCCATAGAAATCGTTCAAACTCTGCTTTCCCGACTACATCTACGATCTCGACGCCCTCGATTCTATACACCCCTATAGAGGAGGGGTGAGAGGGCCATGTATACTCCAGCGGCCATCAATATGTAAGCCGTAGCTTTGGAGATGGCTTCCCCCATACCCCTAATCCTCTCTATTAGATAACTCTTGGAGTAGGCGACGGCTAGGGAGAGGGGTATGAATAGGGCTGCGCAGCCAAGGGCATAGGAGACGTAGAGGGGCGCCACGGCGTTGAGGGCTGCCCCCGCGGAGGTGAAGACCAGTAGGAGGAAGAC
>CALEIY010000084.1 GCA_937898665.1 Candidatus Bathyarchaeota archaeon
ATCCTAACCCTCGCGACCCCCCGCTCCATCTCCTCGGCTAGGTGTGGGAACAGCCTCTTAAACCTCTCCCAGTCGATGATCAACCCTGTAAATTCTCTCATGGTGGATGATAAGGGTGATGGAGGGGGGATGGCTTAAATTACAGATTCCGTAATTTTTTCATGTATGGTTACATCTTTGGAGAGGGCCTATGGGAGGCTGCTGAGATCCATAGGCCTCAGGGAGTTCACCGTTGAGGAGGCGGCTGGGATACTGGGGGCTGAGGGGATAAACGTCCTCCTCCATAGGCTTAGGGCTAAGGGCTACATCGAGCGTGTCTCCCGTGGGGTCTTCAGGCTTGTTCATCCAACGGCTCTGGCTCTAAGCTGGTCTGGAATCGACTGGAGGGAGGGGGTGAGGCAGAGGGAGTATCTCCCCCTCCTGGAGGCCGTGGTCTCAAGGCTCATAGAGTCCCTTGGATCGGGGCTGCGCAGCATCCTCCTCTTCGGCTCCCTGGCGAGGGGGGAAGCCTCCGAGATCAGCGACATAGACCTACTCATCGTCTCTGAGGGTCTTCCAGAGAGGTATTCCGATAGGGTGAGGCTCCTCAGGGGCATCCTAGGGGGATTAGAGGCGATGAGGCTTAGGCTGTGGAGAGAGAGGGGACTCTACCCCCTCATAGACGCCTTGATGCTGACGCCTGAGGAGGCCTCCATAAACCACCCCTTCTATCTAGACCTATTGGAGGAGGCCGTCATCATCCTAGATAGGGATGACTTCATGAAGCGTCGAATGATGGAGCTGAGGGGGAGGCTGAGGGAGATGGGGGCGAGGAGGATCAGCCTTCCAGGTGGAGCCTGGTATTGGGAGCTGAAGCCCGATTTAAAGCCTGGCGAGGTGGTGGAGCTTTGAGAACCGACGTGATGGCGAGGGAGTTCCTGGAGAGGGCGAGGTCTAGGCTCCTAGCAGCAGAGGCGGCTATGGAGCGTGGGGATCACCCCGACGTGGTGAGGTTCTCCCAGGAGTGCGTCGAGCTAAGCCTCAAGGCCTGCCTTAGAGCAGTCGGAATAGAGTATCCCAAGGTTCACGACGTCAGCGACGTCCTCCTAGCCAGCGAGGGGAGGTTCCCAGGGTGGATGAGATCGATGCTCCCCAGACTCGCTGAGATCTCAAGGGATCTAGCTGCTAAGAGGTCTCCTGCGATGTATGGCCTTGAGACGCTGGGGAGGCTTCCAAGCGAGCTCTTCGACGAGGGGGATGCTGAGGAGGCGTTGGAGGGGGCTAGACTCTCCTATGAGGCCTCCTCAAGGCTGATTGAGGAGCTTTTCCGCTGATCCTCAAGCTTCCTAAGAGCCTCAAGGAGTCTCATCCTCCCCCTCTCCTCCGCTATCTGCCCCCTCGTCCCCTCTATGAGGCTTCTGGCTACGTCGAGCTTCCTCCTCAAACCCCTCAGCAGCACCGATGCCTCCTCAGCTGAGGTCAGCGTCAGATAGATATGCTCCATAAGCCTCAGCATCTCCTCGGCTCTCGATAGGTCTCCGATCCTGAGGGCTTCCACGGCTTCCCTTCTGAGTTCACCTATGACATCGGCGAGGCCGAGTAGGTATCTCCCTGGCTCAACTCCGAGCTCCTCGGGATTTGGGAAGTCCTCGCCCCTCATGAGGTTTAGGAGTATCACGGCCTCTGCATGCTCCTCCTGGGCTGAGGAGAGCTCCTCAACCCTTATCCACCTCGACCTCGATATCGCCTCGGAGGCCATCATCATCCTCCTCGCCTCGAGGAGTCTCCCCTCAGCCGTCTCTAGGTCTCCGCCGTGGATTAGGAGTATAGCAGTCTTCGAGAGCACCCTCGCCCTCCTTGCCAGCTCCTGAGCCTCATCCCTCGCCTCCTCAACCTCCCTCAGCCTCTCAGCTATCTCCTCAACGATCCTGGCTAGGCTCTCCCCCCTCTCAGCCCCTGAGGCTTCCTCGCTATAAGTGGCCACCACTTATACACCTCTGCATAGGATGCTCCTCAGCTCCTCGGCTGTTATGTTCTTACCTGTTAGGTCGAGCACCACCTTACGATCCTTAAGCCTCTCCTTGATCTTCACGGCGGCTGCGAGGGGTGCGGCTCCAGCCCCCTCGGC
>CALEIY010000085.1 GCA_937898665.1 Candidatus Bathyarchaeota archaeon
TTCATCAGAGCTAGGAAGCGCGCCTGGGGCTTCAAGCTATGGATGCTGACGGGCATAATCCTGATGATCATCTTCGCTGTGGTATCTATGGAGAAGGGGCCCTACAGCTGGGCAATGCAAGCTATTATAACTCCCCTCAGCTCGGTGAACTATGGTATCCTAGCCTTCTATCTATCATCAACCTGCGCCAGGGCGTTTAGAGCCAGAAACCTGAAGGCATTCGCACTCCTCATCGCCGGCTTCATAGTTCTCTTCTATCAGGCTCCACTAACGGGGGCGATAATTCCGGGGATAGAACCCGTCGCGAGATACTTCACCGAGACCTTCGCCATGGCCTTCGGTAGGGTCTTCGCCATCAGCGTGACCCTCGGCGCCATCGTATTCGGAATAAGGGTGCTTCTAGGAAAGGAGCCGATGGTTCTAGGATTCGCACGGGAGGAGAGATGAGATGACCGAGGAGAGAAGTTTAGCGAGAATGCTAGCCGAGATCGATCGGAGAATCATATATCTCCTCCTATTCATCGTGGTGACGCTGCCGATTCTAAGACCCGTGGCCATGCCATTGGCCGTGAGCCCCGATACCAAGCAGTACTATAAGGTTCTGGATGCATTAGGACCAGATGACATCGTCCTCTTCGTCTTAGACACGGAATTCAGTGGATACATGGAGATCCAATCTGGTGTATTGGCATCCGCGAGAATGATAATCGAGAGGGGAGCCAAGATGGCGATAGCCTGCTGCCATCCAGAGGCGACGGGTATACCTCCGATGATGTTCAGCTACCTCGGAGATGTGATGGAGAAGTATGACTATGAGTATGGTGAGGACTATGTGGTTCTGGGATACATATTCCCAAACGAGGCCGCAGTTGCCTCATCAGCCCAAGACTTCCACAGCATAGCGAGGGAAGACTGGCAGGGAAGACCCATTACAGGCACATTTCTTGATAAGATACATACCTGGGAAGACTGGTCTCTTATAGCCATCTTC
Source organism: Candidatus Bathyarchaeota archaeon (assembly GCA_937898665.1). Classification (GTDB taxonomy): domain Archaea; phylum Thermoproteota; class Bathyarchaeia; order TCS64; family B23; genus B23. Next base: position 992 of record CALEIY010000085.1, read on the forward strand.
ACTACCGGAATCGTATCAGATGCCTTCATAAGACATTATGGTCTGAGAGGGGCTCCAATGGTCGTAAACTGTATAGGGGTTATGATACCCACTCAGAAGCCCTACGTAGACACTGGCATCTATGATGCCCTGCTCCCAAGCATGAGGGGGGGAGCTGAGCTGGAGAAGCTTATTAATGCACCAGGCCCAGGGCTGGCCGCGATGGACTGTTTCACCTTCGGCCATTACCTAGTCATCATCTTCATCATCATCGCGAA
>CALEIY010000086.1 GCA_937898665.1 Candidatus Bathyarchaeota archaeon
ATCGCCGTCGCCGTCGCCTACTGGATGGGCGGAATCACAAGCCAATACACAAGATTCGAAAAAGTCGAAATCATATCAGTATACTGTGAGTCGGAAACCGATGATGGATCCTACTGGGCTAACGGAGCTACATATTGGCAGATAACATTAAATCTTAGGAATACCGGAACGACGGAGGCTACGATCATAGGAGCCTTTATTAATGGCAAGGCGATCGCCGACTATGGCACAACTGGAGGAGGAGCATACCTCGTACGGGCTTGGGTTGTTTTAGATACCGGTGAGAGCGAAATCGACTTCTCAGAAGGGGACACAGTAACCATTGAGCCTGGTTCCTCCACAGAACTCATAATTCGCATCTTGCAGGATCCCGGTTTAACCTTCACCTCTGGTACTACGATTGAGTTGGCTCTGCACTCTGGCGCTGGCAACAGTTACATGAAGATGGTGACCCTCACCTAACCCCCATTTTTTATATCTTTCTAAAATCCATTTTATCGTTAAGAATTTCTTTCTCCATTTTTATTCTCCACTTCTCTTTAATATGATCTTTCCTCCCCTTAACCTGGAAAATTAGAGGGATAGTCCGTGAGGCTTCTATGGAGGCTTCGAAGGCGTGGAGTCAGCGGCGAGGATAGGGTTGAGAAGGTGGATGTAGGCGTCGAGAGACTTAGGCCCTCGGAGGGGTCTATCCTCATCGAGAGCTATTATGTATCTAATCCCCATGCCAAGGCCTCCATCTACCAGGTTCCAGGCCTAGGCCCCATGTATTTCATCGAGGAGGTGGAGCTAAGCCTCGATGAGTATGAGGCCTATGATCGATTGATGAAGATCATGAGTCGAGAGCTGGAGCCTCCGGAGAACTTGGACATCGATCCAGTGGAGTATGTCCGTGAGCAGGCTGAACAGATGAGGGAGAGCTATAAGAGGACTTTCAAGGGGCTGAGCGAGGAGGGTTGGAGTCGAGTCCTCTACTACGTCATCAGGGATCTAGCTGGATATGGCCCCATAGACCCCTTGATGAGGGATCCAAACATCGAGGATATATCCTGCAACGGCTTGAGGAAGCCCATATATGTATGGCATAGGAAGTATGAGAGCCTCCCGACAAACCTCTCCTTCATAGATGATCGGGTCTTCAACGACTTCATCATAAAGCTCGCCCATAAGAGCTCCAGGCATATCTCAAGCGCCCATCCAATCCTGGATGCGACGCTGCCGGAGAAGCATAGATTGGCTGCCACCTTCCAACGTGAGGTCTCAACGCATGGAAGCAGCTTCTGTATAAGGAAGTTTAGGGAGGATCCCTTCTCTATAATAGATCTCATAACGCTGGGAACCCTCCCCTCGAAGCTGGCAGCCTACTTCTGGCTGATGCTTGAGAACAGGATGAGCTTCATCATCCTCGGAGGCACGGGGGCGGGGAAGACCAGCATGCTCAACGCCCTCCTCTCATTGATCCCGCTGAATAAGAAGATAGTCACCGTGGAGGATGTCGCGGAGCTGAATATACCCCATGAGAACTGGGTTCAGCTCATCAGCCGTAAGGGCTTCACCTTCGGCTCCTCCGGCGTCGAGTCCATAGACCTCTTCGACCTGGTGAAGCTCAGCCTAAGATACAGGCCTGACTACATCGTCGTCGGCGAGGTCAGAGGAGAGGAGGCCTATACCTTGTTCCAGGCGATGGCCACAGGCCATGGAGGCCTCTGCACCATGCATGCCGACAGTCTCGACCACGCCGTTAAGAGGCTGACCTCCGAGCCGATGAACATCGCCGAGGTATACATCCCCCTCGCCAACATCGCCGTCTACGTCGCGAGGGTCGACCTCCCAAAGCCTAGAGGCGGCCTAAAGTTCGGTAGGAGGGTGAGAACCGTCTGGGAGATCGCCGACTACGGGGACTATAGGGTCGTCGCCAGCTGGGATCCGAAGCGGGATGACTTCAATCTAAGCCTGGAGGCGAGTGTGAAGCTGAGCCAGATCTCCGAGATGAGGGGGCTAACCCTGGAGGAGCTCCAATTGGAGATCGAGAGGCGAAGCCGCCTACTGGAGGAGATGGCGAGGCGGGGCATAAGGAGGCAGGAGGAGGTGTCGAGGGTTATCCAGGAGTATCTCAGAACCGGTAACAGCAACCTAGACGAGTTGATGGGGGATGTGGCTTAGAGACCTCTGCTACAGCCGCTTCAGCTGGATCGGCCGCCCCCTCTCAGGCGTCTTCAGGGGGCTTGGATCCGACCTAGAGGCCGCTGGAATGAGGATCCATCCCGAAGTCTATATGAGCATGGTGGGCTTCGCATCCCTCCTCTCCCTAACCGCCATAGGCGGCTTCGTGGCGATCACCTGGCTACTATACCTACTGACGGGGGTTATGCCCCTCCCCCTGAGGCTTCTCGTCTACGCCCCCTGGAATCTCAGACTCATCATCCTCGTCACCCTAACCTCCACGCCCCTCCTCATCATTCTCCTAGGGGCTGCAATTCCAAAGCTCGTCGCCTCCAACAGGGCTTCAAAACTTAGGAATGAGATCCCCTACGCCTCGATGTATATGAGCGTGATGACCAGCGGCGGCCTCTCACCCTATCAAAGCCTGATGAGGATGAGGGAGATAGACCTCCTGCCGACGCTGAGGGATGAGATGGGGAGGCTTCAAACAATCATCCTCTCAACGGGCATCGACCCCGTCTCGGCGATGGAGAAGGCCGTGAAGGTCGTCGGCATAAAGGAGTATAAGAGCCTCCTACTCGGCTACGCCTCCATCGTCCGTAGGGGAGGCGACGTCCTCCATTATCTCTACAGCCAGACGGAGTCGATGTTCGAGGATCTCTCGATTAGGATCAAGGCGATGGGTGAGCGTCTAAGCATGCTGATGGAGGCGAACATAATAGTCTCCATACTTGGGGCGCTCGGCCTCATAATGATCTTCATCGTCTCCCTCAGCCTCCCCTCCGTCGGGATGAGCTTCACCCCTGAGCAGTTCAACCTCTTCTCCTTCCTCGTCCTCCCCATGCTGTCGCTCCTCTTCATGTATCTAGGCGACATCGTCCAGATCGGCGGTGGAGGCTCAACCTGGAAGGCCTACCTCTACCCCACCGCCGCCGCCCCGATAGCCATCTTCATCGCCTCCCAGACGGTTCTCCCCCACCTCATCGGTTTGAGACCTCTACTACCACAGCTTACAGCCCTAATCGAGAGATTGAACGCCCTATTAGAGCTGGGGGAAGGCTCCGAGGCAGCCTTAGGCCTCGCGCTATCACTCCTAGCGATCTCCATTCCAGGGATAATTGGAGACTGGCTCTACGCTGAGAGGGATCGAAAGATCTTCGAGGGGGTCACAGCTTTCATAAGGGATATAGTCGAAACCCGTAAAACCGGCCTTAGCCCGGAGAGATGTATCATAGCCCTAAGCGAGAAGGACTATGGGGAGTTTACGCCGCATCTCAAGAGGATCGCCCTCAAGCTGAGGTGGGGGATGTCTCTGAGAAGCATCTTCGAGGAGTTCAGGGATAGAGTTCGAAACTGGCTTTCACAGGTGGTCATCTACTTCCTCATCGACGCCATAGAGATCGGAGGTGGAACGGAGGAGACCCTTGAGATCCTCGCCGACTTCGTGGAGAAGACGGGGCATCTAGAACGGGAGAGGAGGGGATTGCTGGCGCCCCTAACCTTCATCCCATACATCGGGGCGATACTGCTGACCTCGACGACGGTCATCTTCCTCAGATTCTTCGCGAATCTCACCTCCCTCGGCGGCCTGGGCATACCCCAGGTCACATTGAGGAAGGTTCTCCTCACGCCGCTGGTTCTACACTCCTTCATCCTGGGCCTAACCACGGGTAAGCTGGGATGCTCCAATAGAGTTTCAGCCGGCTTCAAGCATTCAACGATCCTCGTGATAATCTCCCTACTCGGGATCTGGGCTGCCTCCAGCATCCTCTCCCTAAACCTCATGGGGTGATCAGATGGATAGGGGCTACACCAACCTCATCTCAACGATCCTCCTCAGCTCCTTCCTCCTAAGCCTCATGCTGATCGCCTCCTATCTCTCCAGCGACCTCCTAAACCTCCAGATAGCCCAGTCGGAGCTGAAGTCAGCTGAGGGCCTCCTGGAGACGATAGATGAGAATATAGAGGGGCTGCTCCACAGCCCTGGCTCATCCCTCGTCTTCAGAACCAGCCTCTCGAAGGTTATGCCAAGCTTCGCAGATGGAGGAATCCTAAATCTAACCATCCGGGGAGCTGACAGCTGCTACAACTACAGCTATGAGATGAAGATCATCAGGATCGAAGGGGGTAGGGGACTATCAGGCACCTATGAATATGACGTTAGGGGTGGGGGAGACCCCCTAGTCTCGCCGGGTGACGGCTATATCGGGCGGATCCACGTCTCCAAGCCCCTCCACGTCCTAATAACCCTCGACTATATTAGGGTGCTCTACATCTACACGGGTGTTATAAAACTCTACAACGGCTCGGATTACATCCCCCACAACACCGTGGAGCTCATCGTAGTTCAGCTGAAGATGGGGGAGTTCAAGCCTGGGAATAAGCTCGTCATCCTCATCGAGAATGAAGGCGTTGAAACCGAGACCCTGCTACTAAACGGCGACGTTGAGATCACCTCCTCAACTGGGGATGGATGCGACTCCATCAAGCTGAGTGAGATGGGTGGCAACCCCGCCTATCCCACCCTCCTAATCCTAAGGGTGGTGGGGATGAGGGTTTCGATTACTGGAGGTGACTAGATGCCGGATTCGACGGTGATACCCCACGTCCTAGGAACCATCGCCCTCATCTCCATATTCCTCGCCATGGAGGCTTATTATGACGGTTTCTACGCCAAGCTCAGCGAGGAGGCCTATGAGGCTCAGCTGAGGCAGGTCGCCGAGTATGTCGCCTCCAACTTCATAGACCTCGTCGTGGTGGCCCAGGTGGCCGAGGGGGAAGTCTTCATGGTTAAGAGGCTTGACATACCCCGATTCATCGGGGGAAAACCCTACAACATCACCCTCACCGAGATACAACGGGGGGGCGGCGTCTCCCTCGTCTCCATAATACTTTCGAGGGATAGGGCAGATCTCTACTCAGCCGTCGATCTCCCCTGGACCGCCGACGCCATCTCCATCTACTCGGATCAGGGCGTCACCCCTCCATATAACATGACCTTGACATCGAGGCTGGAGAGCGTCGACGATCAGGGTGGAGCCTTCACCATCGTCGCCTGGTGCTGGAGGAGCGGCGACTCCATCGTCATCGGCCTAGGATTGATGGGGGAGGGGTGATGCAGACAACCCTGGAGTATCTAACCGCAGGCATCATCGTCCTCCTAATCCTGGGAACCACGACGAGCTATGCGTCAAACCTCATCTACGATAAGGTGAGAACCCTGGAGGCTGAGACGGGGCTTGAGAGGGTTGACCAGATCATAGAGATACTCCTCCTCTCCCCGGGTAGACCTCCAGATTGGGGTGAGGGCGTCGATAAGCCTGAGGCCCTGGGCCTAGCCCTGGAGAATGCGTTGAAATCCTATCAGCTAGACCCCCTTAAGGTTAGGCGGCTTAGGGAGGGGGAAAATGGATATCTCTCCCCCTACGACATCAGGGAGCTTCTAGGCATAGATCCAGCCTATTACATCTCCATAGAGATCAAACCCACCTATGGAGTTGAGATAGAGCAGCTATCCCAAGGCAGATTCAAGGTCTATGTTAGGGATCCCTGGGGTACGCCGGTGATCAACGCCAACGTCACAGCGGTGCTCGGAGACCTGGCTCTGGAGACCGTGAACTATACGACGATCACCCAGATTCTCAGCGGCGATCTCAGGGGTGTGGAGTACGCCTATAACGTCACCGATAGATTCGGGGTCTGCACCCTCAACTTCCAGGGCGACGGCGGAGTTCTACTGCTCTGTGTAGGCCACCTCGGCCTGATCTCCTTCGCCTCCTGGCCTGAGGAGGCTGAGGGCATCATAGGCCATCTCACATCCTCCATGGGATCCCTCTCGGGGTATGAGGCTGAATCCACCTATCGCCTCGTCGACATCGGGGGGCTAAGCTACCTCTTCAGGTTGACGATATGGAGGTGAAGCCTTGAGGCGTAGGGGTCAGATGCGGATCATTGAAGCCCTCATCGCCTGCTCACTCATCCTCTTCTGCCACTACTTCCTCTCATCCTCCATCAACATCGTCTCCAGGGAGGAGGAGCCTGAGCTCCACTTCCTAGCTAGGAATCTAATGGAGGTGATCGGAAGCGAGGAGAATCTCCAGCTCATAATGATGGGCGAGTCCAGCTCCGAGGTCTTATCCGAGCTCCTTAAGACGATGCTGCCCCCAGGCGTTTTCTATAACATCACCATCTACAGCCTAACCTCCGGCGAGATACTGGGAAACGCCTCTAACATCTCCGGTGAGGAATTTAAGGCTCGGTCATCTGTCTCCCTGGAGGGCGTCTACACCTTCTCCTATCCAATAGTCCTGGAGAAGAAGATTCCCATCGATGTGGTACTAGTCATCGATCGATCAGGCAGCATGAAGGATATAATACCGGGAGACGAATATAGCAAGATATACTACGCCAAGAGGGCTGCCTGTAACTTCATCGACAACCTCAACGGCTCCAGGGATCGAGTCGGCTTCGTCTCCTTTGGAACTATCTCTAACGTGGAGGTGGAGCTCACCTACGATTACGAGTATGTGAAGATGAAGATCGAGAACCTAGCCCCCTCGGGCTGGACCAACATCGGGGATGCCATCGCCGACGCTACATCTCTCTTCGACAACGATGGGAGGGAGGACGCCATCTGGGCGATGATCCTCCTCTCAGATGGGAGGGCTAACAGGCCGATAGATGAGGAGTATGCGAGGGAGTACGCATTAAACAAGTCGAAGGTCGCCCAGGAGAAGGGTATAAGAATCTACACCATCGGCCTAGGAGCTAAGGATGACCTGGATGAGGAGCTCCTCAAGGAGATACAGACCGACGGCTACTACTACTCGCCCTCCGCCGAGGATCTGGAGGAGATCTACACGGCGATAGCTGAGGATCTAATCTACGAGGTGGAGCATGACATCGTCGTTATCAAGGTGACCCTATTGAAGCCATGAGGCGTTAAGCGATGGAGGGGAGAGGTCAGATACTCATCGTTTCCACCCTCATCATCATGGCGATGCTCCTAGCGACCTCTCTCCTACTCTCGGGAACGGTGATGCTGAGGCTTAAGCTTCCAGAGTTGAAGTTCAGGAGTGCCATATTGGAGATCACCTATAGCAGCCGATCAGCCCTAGCCATAGCCTTGGCAGATGTATCGAAGAGACTGAGCTATAAGGCTGAGACCCATCTCTACCAGAACTACACAGATCTCGATGATTACCCCGAGGCGGAGGCTGGAGGCTACGAGATCCTAGATAAATGGCTCCTAGACACATTAGAGCGGTATCCCGCCCTCGGAGTCGTCCTAAACATCTCAGAGCCGGAATTCATCTGTAAATGGGGAGGCCTAGACGGCAGGGGATACTCGAAGGCTGAGGCCTCCATCTCCATAGACATAACCTCCGAGGGCTTCAGGGGCTTCAGGCAGCAGATCGAGATAGAGCTGAACGCCACGGTTGGGAGGCTCATCGAGACGGATGGCGAGGAGACAGCCTTCGAACTCCTCATGATGAGGGAGAGGGGAAACCCCGTAGGCCCCTTGGAGCATCCCCTCATAAACATCTACTTCGAGATCTACGATAGAACAAATGATCATAGGTATATGAATAAAACATCCGTCACATCGGTTAGATACATAGGGGATGGCAGACACCTAGTAGTCTACTCAACCCACCTAGGGAACATAACCGGAAACCTCGATGAGTTGACCGCTGAGGTCTCAGCGATCCCAGAGGAGAACTTCACAGGCTCCAAGGAGGAGCTCCTAAACCTCATCGACGACGTCAAGGCAACATACCTCGATGGAAAGCGACTCGACGCCTGGTCGAAGCTCCTATCCGAGGTTAGGCCACTCCTCGATCACTCCTCACCCCTCTGCATCGTAACCCCTGAGACCGAGACTGGAGGCCTATTGAGGCTGATAGACCTCATCCTCAGCCAGCTTAGACCCTGGATAAGGGTGGTGGTGAGGGATAATCGGGGGATAACCGTCAGCGCCTACGGCGAGCTTAAGGAATTGGAGGGCGACATCCTCGGCCCCTACATAAAGAGAGCTACAGCCGATCCAAGCTTTATAACACCTGAAGGGGAGGCCACCATAAGCTGTATGGCCGATGATCGATGGAATGGAAACTCCACAATCACATCCGTGGAGTACTTCATAACGAACACCACATCGCCTCCAAGTCAACCCCTATACGGCTCGGGAATCGAGATGACACCCGTCGATGGGAGTCTAAATGAATCCATGGAGTGGGTTGAGGCCTCCATCAACTCTGGGCAGTTAAGCCCAGGGGTCAACTATCTCTGGATACATGCCCAGGACTCCGAGGGGAACTGGGGTGAATTCGAGATCTTAGAGGTTCGCCTCATAGAGGGCTCCACAGTGCGTATAGAGTCCCTAGAGCTGGTGGGCCACTACGACTACTGGTGGTTCTGGAGATACAACTGGGTGACGGCCACCGTAACGATCACCGACATCTACGGCAACCCAATAGAGGGGGTAACCGTCCATGGATATTGGAGTGGAGACGTCTCAGGGGAGGAGGAGAGGATAACAGATGAGTATGGGCGATGCACCTTCAACTCCCCAATAATCTGGGGCTGGGCGCCTCACACCTACACCTTCACCGTCGACAACGTCGAGAAGGATGGATATACATGGGATGGGACAACCGCCAAGGAGACCCTCATATACCCATAGAGGTGCATGGAGCTGAGGAAGAAATCTTTTATTGGATATACATCATTAGTGGATGGAGCCGCCGTAGCTCAGCCTGGTAGAGCGCCCGGCTGTTAACCGGATGGTCGACGGTTCAAATCCGTCCGGCGGCGCCAC
>CALEIY010000087.1 GCA_937898665.1 Candidatus Bathyarchaeota archaeon
AATTATAACTCCAAATCTTAAAAAGTATTACTGCGAAATATATGGACACAAATGGCAAATTAAAAATGAATATTATCATAAGTGTAAAAGGTGTGGAGAAAGAGCTAAACATAGCTGGTATCGAATTAAACCAGGTGTTAAAAAGTGTAGTGAGTGTGGTATGGAGAAATACGAAAAAGAGCCTTTCGACGGATAAAACTTTGAATTCTATTCGAACTCATATCATAGCCTACCCTCATGTCTCCACCATCTCACATATGGTTCCTTCAGAGAGATTAGCCCTTCTTAGAAGCCTTGAAGGAGACCAACCTAGACGAATTAAATGTCAATATAGGGATGGATGGAGGGCTGATAGAGATACACAAATTCAAGCTCAAAATAGAGGGATAAGCCCACCAAGCTATCCATCCATCCAGGACCCCCATAAATAATATAATTTAAGGGAGCGGACCAGGTGTGTTTTCGGTCTTGGGAAACGCCGTTTTTCATGCGATATAAAACCGACTTCCCAAAACGACATTATAGGAAATCGGCTGACTAATTATTGTGAATGTTTTGAGGGCAGCCCTGGAATCGGCTGGCTGGACTTGTTGGATTATTTACATAAAATGCTTTTCGTTTCTTTCAAAACTTCCATTATAAATTTTGATTTCCTTATTTCTGCTTTATAGAAATTGTAAACAACATCAATATTTCTAATTAATTCCTCTTTAACATCAGGATTACTCCTTATAAAATCATTAATGTTTTCTAAATAATTTTGAATTTTTCTAATTTCTCTTTTACTTAATGATTTTATTTTTTCCATATTGTTAATAGCTTCTTCTATAAAACACTCAAAATAGCTACGCAATAATAATAAATTAAAAGCATTTTCATCAAAATATTTTACATTTATATGAGATCGAATTTTTGTTATCCATCTCTTTAAACTATTATATCCAATTATCTTTACTATTTTTGGGCTTCCAAAATTATCAAAATAATTAGTAACTATTTTGATTGCTTCATCATCAGAAATATCACATTCAGTAAGCAGATATGCGTAACCTTTAGGGGAAAGGGTAATTGAGATCGCCCTCCTTCCACTCTCTTCCCTCATCGTCTTAATTAATCCAAGCTCCTCCAACTTTCTTATTCTCCTTAATAATGTTGCTATAGATATACCTGTAATTTTATTTAAAGCATATAAACTCCTTACATTTCCTCCTAAAAGGGCTTTTAAAATTTCAGAATCTCGATATCTAACCCCCCTTGATATATTCATTTTTGGGCGTGTAGTAGATATATCCATTTCATCCAATGAATATGAAAAGAAAGTTGATATATAAACTTTGTTAAAATATTAATCGAAGGATGAGCAAAAGGCGCTCAATCACTTATTGGAATGTCCCTGTCCCAAGGTCGCTTAACGAGGCTTTGGAGCAGGCCTTAGAAATTGACACCCACATCTCGAAGGCTGACTTCATCAGGGATGCCGTGAGGCGGGAGCTTGAGAGGATGGGGCTTTACCCTATTCGGAGAGGCGGAACTCAGGGTGATGCAGCTTGAACCAAAGAATTGCCCACATCACGTCGATGAGGTATCTCAGAGTGGTCTGTGCTCTTATTGGGGGGCTCTCGCCCTGCCTACTAGAAGCCTGTCCTCTCCTGAGGCGTGGAGGAGGGAGGCCATGAGGATCATCGATGGCAGAGAACCCGACCTAGTCATCGAGGCTTCCAAGGAGGAGTGGATGAGGATGAGGGAGGCTGCAGTTGAGGATGGCGGCCTCATCCTCAAGGATGATGAGACGGGGCTGACATACTGGTTGACACATACGGGTCATCTCGTTCTCATCGTCAAGCGACGAGATGAGGATGAGAATGATGCCGGAGAGCGGGGTGAGGCGGTGTCATAGCTGCGGCTCCGCGCTCCCAGAGGATATCGACATCTGTCCATGGTGCGGAGCGACGGTCTTCATCTCGGGGGAGGCGCCCCCTCCGGTTAGACGTATCCACACCTTCTATGGCCTAGAAATATTCCATGTGCAGGCTAAGAAGCCTGTCATCGTCGACGATGAGCCGAGGGGCTTCGAGGTCGAGTGGAGACTCCTCTTGGCTAGACCTCAGCTCAAAGCGGCTCCAATCTTCATCTTGGAGAGGGATGGCCTAGTCAGCCCTGGGAGGCCTGAGGCGGCCCTCAAGGCATTAGATAAGGCCGACTTGGCTAGAATCCTAGAGGAGCTTCCAAGGAGGAAGAGGAAGAGGCTCATCAAGATTATTGAAGACGAGTGGGGGGTTGATGTAGATGAGGAGAACCTGGAGGAGGCCTTAAGGCCCTTCATTTTCCAAAGCGTCCCAAGGCTTCGAGATCCTGAGGAGGCTCTAAAGGGCGTCGATTGGAGGAGCTATGTGGAGCGGTTAGCCTGCTGGAAGCCTGGGAAGCCTGAGCCCCTGGTCAAGGTTCACATGGCAAAGCTCCTAGAGCCTCCGGCCACTGTCTCTTATACACATCTGACGCTGCCGACGAATTAGACGGTGTAGATCTCGGTGGTCGCCGTATCATTAA
>CALEIY010000088.1 GCA_937898665.1 Candidatus Bathyarchaeota archaeon
ATAGCACAGGCGGTATGAACCCAACGCTCACCCATATCAACCGAGATAGACTCCCAAAGGCCTTAAGCGTGATGGAAAAGAGACAAAGGATGCCCCACGCCTTTCCTGATTTTACTCCCTTGAGTTGCGAGAAGTAAATAAACTCTGAGATGGAAGAGCCAAAAAAGGAGGAGATGTGTTTTAGATTATCCTCTCCTTCTTTGGTGGAGGTGGGAATCCTCTCTTACTATGAGACAATCCGAGTTTGACGAGGGATTCCGCGAATTTTAAGGCCGTCGGTAGAGGGTCGATCACGATGACGTCGAGCAGCTCGGAAAGACGCTGTGCTAGTCCTGTCATTCCAGTGCAGCCGAGTATTAATAGCTCGGCTCCATCCTCCTCTAGGGCGATTCTCCCCTCCTCCGCCAATGCCTTGACGGTTCTCTCCTCATCTGCATGTAGCTCTAATACGGGGATATCGATCGATCTAACCGAGGCCAGCTTGCTGTATATGCCATATATCTTGGCGTTTTCCTCTATGAGGGGAACCACATTTTTCAACACCGTCACAACCGAGAACTTGTGACATAGAGACGATGCCACCAGCATTGAGGCTTCCCCAGGACCAACTACGGGTATTTTAACTAGTTCTCTACCAGCCATCACACCTGGATCTCCGAAGCAGTTCACGACAACGGCGTCGTAGCCATCCTCCTCAGCCTCCTTTATCAATCTCATAATATCGGGGCAGGCTAGGACCTCATCATATTTTGACTCTATAGAAGTTGGGCCACGTTTAATACTCTCAAATTCCACCTCGGTATCTTCGCATAATCCAGATAGACGTTTAATCCTCCTCGCATATTCCTCTCGATCAAACCTAAAAGACTTGATCACTATCGGAGTTATAATTTTAATTTTCATCTAATCACCTCACTCCGTTTCAGCAAATCCAGGGAGAACTCTCTTCTTCCTAGGCGGCTTTCTATATGCTAATCTACTTTGAGTTAATCCAACTCTACTGAATAGTTCAGCTAGAGCAAGTGCTAACCCCTCACCCTCTAAAACAGGTACATTAACCTCTTTTTGTAGTCTTTTAGCCATGCCAGTTAAACCGGTGCATCCCAGTATCAAGACTTGAGCTCCATCCTCCAATGCCTTTTTAGCATTCTTCAACAATTCTTGATAAGTTTTCTCTGGATCACTCCTCAACTCCAGGACAGTTATCCCTCTTGGATAAATGACAGCAACCTTATCCCCTAGTAGAGGAGCTATCTGTCTAGCTGCTTCACCTGCACCTACGACAGGTATGTCTACAGCTTCCTTCACTGCTCTTACTGCAGGATCCATCATGCAGCTGATAACTATGGCATCATAACCATTTTTCTCAGCCCATTCTGCTTTCTTAACGATGAATGGTGCCGCGAAGGCCTCATCATATCTGGACTCAATGGATGCAGGACCATAGTCTAGGAAGACAAAATCTACTTTTGTATCTGGCCCTACATAATTCTCAACTCTTTTAGATATTTCTTCTTCCTTAATTAATTCTCTAGATATAATTGGCACAATCACACATATCTTCAATAAATCATCACCATTTTTAATTTATTTTTCCAGTATAAAAAATTTGCGTACACGAACATTTTAAATATATGTTTTTAATAACAGAATTAAGATAGAAAATGGGTAGGTTATTATCTAAAGAGGATGTACTTGCTTATGCCATAGCGAGTACAGCGCTATCAACGGGTGGAGGAGGAGTTGGCCCCTCTTTGGAGAGCGTCGCTAAGATGTATGACGATGCCATAGCTAAGGGCGCCCGACCTGAGCTCATCGAGCTAAGTGAAGTACCAGATGACGCAATCGTGACATCGGTGGTCGCCACGGGAGGTGGCGTCTCTCCGGAGATGATGATGCGCTGGGGTGGGAGAGGTGGAAGACTACGTCGAGATCTCCCATTTGGCAGATTCGATCCCGAGTATATAAGGGACAAGATTCTGGAGAACGATGCCACCTGGTGCCCCCTCAACTCCTGGTCCAAGATCCCAGGCCCCGATTTCCGACGTAAGGCGTGGGAAAGGCTAAAGGAGCTCATCGGAGGGAAGGAGATCTTCTCACGCCTATTCTTCGAGATAAGCCCCTTCGTGACCAGAGACCTCTGCTACATGTCGCTGGAGGGTATGAAGGCAATCGATGCAACATGCGCCGGATATAGGGCGGCCCCTGAGATCTCCCAGAGCGGTTTAAACCTAGCCGATGTGAAATGCACTCCCGCCGTCATTACTACGGTTTGGGGAGACCTCCTGATCTTGGAGGAGGTCTTATGCTTCCAAAGGGCGGAGGAGATCGTCGAGGGCATCGCCACCTACTCCGGAGGCGTAGCTGGAGGCCCCTTCGCCCTAACCGGCAAAGAGGCAAAGAAGGGAATGATACCAGGATGCATATCATTTACAATAGATATTGGTAAAGCCATTTTAAAGGCGAGAGAAAGTGGCGATGATATAGCTGAGGCAATCGTCGATGCTTCAAAGGGAAGAGCATTTAAGCTATTCGAAGGGAAGATAGCTGAATATTGGCAGGAGCCTAAATATTCCTTCATATGGGGAATGGTTAAGATAAAGGGAACCGGAAAGTATGCAGGACATAGATTTAAGGCTTGGTATAAAAATGAATTCCACATCTCATGGCTGGATGATAAACCATATGTGACAAGCCCAGATGGGATAAATGTGATAGATCCAAAGACTGGGTGGGGATTAGCGAACTTCTGGCCAGCCGAATGGGAGCCTGGAAGAGAGGTTGTCGTTATAGGGGTTAAAAACGATGAGAGATGGGAGACACCGAGGGGCCTAAAGCTCTTTGGCCCACAGCACTTCTTCTTTGATATAGAACACGTCCCGATAGATAAAATCTACAAAAACTTTGAGTAAACGAGATCCTTATCCTTTTTGTTGATCTAAGACAGCCTTTCCTCTATTGGGACATATTCTATATCGAAGCCGAAGTGTTTCGGATTATAGATCCTTAATCCCCTCTCAGTTCTCCATAGATCCCATGCCTTCATCGCGGTGACGGCAACCTCCTTTCCGAGGACCCACCATTCAGGTCTGAAGTTGGATAGCCCCAATCCGGTTTCTTTTTCAATT
>CALEIY010000089.1 GCA_937898665.1 Candidatus Bathyarchaeota archaeon
CCGCCGTAGCTCAGCCTGGTAGAGCGCCCGGCTGTTAACCGGATGGTCGACGGTTCAAATCCGTCCGGCGGCGCCACGGATAAACCGGCGACACCTTCACTTCCTCTTCCTGAAGAAGAGGAGGCCATCCCTCTCACAGACGTATTCGAAACCCTTCTCGATGAGTTCTTGAATCTCCTCGGTATTCTTGGCCACTTTACAGATGAACTCATCCTCTTCCCTGAACTTCGCTAGCTGCGTGTATTTCAAGGTGTTCTGGATATTCCTGTGACCCAGTATCTGCATGACGTGGAGGATGTCCTTCGTCTTGTAGTATTCCATCGTCGCCTTCCAATGCCTTATAGTGTGGAAGCTTATCCCTAGAAGCCGGGGATTACCGAGTTTATGGGCGATTCGTCGGCGCTGCCGCTCGAAGACCCGGCGCATACTGTTGAGGCTACTGTAATGGCCGAGAACCCTCTCATCCTCCCTTGGGATCTGGTTTAGCATGTTGATGAGTTTATGGCTCATCTTGAAGATGCGAGGCTTCCCTCCCTTCTCAGGGGTTATCCGGAGGGTTCTGCTCTCGAAGTCGATGTCCCTCCATTTGAGGTTGAAGACCTCGCCAGCTCTGGCTCCGGTCTCCTTCATTATCTGGAGGGCGAGAGCTACATGTCGAGAGCAGCCTGCGATGAGGTCGTCGATCTCACGTTCAAGAGGTATCCAGGGAAGCTTCTCGGGAACCCGCACCTTTGGAGGATCCCAGCTTAACCCAGCCCATTTAACGAATAAGTCATAGGCATAGACGACGTTGGCCTTTCTTCCAGGGCTCCAGTTTCGCTGGGAGGCGATGACTCTCTTCACGCTCTCCGGGTCAAGGAGATTCGCCCCAAGTCTGAGGAGTCTTCGGAGGATCTCACCTCTAGAAGTGATGGAGGCGTCGCTATATCCCTGCTTCTTCATCCACCATAGGAATTCGAAGACCCTGGCTCTCTGCTCTGCCTCGATATCCCCCGCAGCATGTTGGATGCCATTTTGCTGCGCCTCCATGGGCCTCAGCCTCTTCGGGCTGGCCGAGTTTTTCGCCCCAGCTTCAGAGGCGCATACTCGGCGGATTCTGTTACGCTTTAATGAATTATTTGAGGCTTCTCCTTGAGGATAGGTGAAGCGTCGGCCACAGCTTTGACAGCGATATCTCTGGATGGGCCCTCTCAGGGTTTTACGGAATCCATCTCTCCAAGTTTGGGTGGAGCCACATTCGGGGCAGGCGGGGAGGGAGGTGCCTCCTAGAGTTAAAGTCTCTGGGAGGCTTCCCTCCCTCACCTCCATTCATCGCCTCCTCCTATAAATGGGGCATTTTGGGCCGAGGTAGATATCCGGCTCCAGGAGATCCTCGCCGTCTAGTTCTCCTCTCGCTTCCCAGCACTTGGGACAGTAGTATCGGAGGGTTCGGGAGTCTAGCTTCAAGGTTTCAGGGGCCAGCCTCTCACCGCAGTCATGGCAGTGAGGCCGTAGATGCCCAGCCGCTGAGGAGGCCCTCCATCTTCCAGGACCCACAGAATAAACTCTTCCATCCCTCTCCAGCAGTCTCAGCACTCTCTCAGCCTCCTCATGGCTCAGCCCGGTTGCCTTCATGAATTCCTCCAGAGTGAAACCTTCACCTTCATGGAGGAAGGTGCAAAGCTCAGAGTAGGTATTAAGTCTGTCCTGGAGGCTAGGTTTATCGGTCTCGATCGTCGAAATTGTCGGATCCTTGTTCGACGATTCAATCTCGAATATTTCACTCTCTTTCTCTGAAAGAGCCTCTCTTTCTTCCTCTTCCTCGAATCGTCGGATCTCGCCGGAGGAATATATCAGACAGAGTGATCCATCGAGTGGGTCTATACACTTGAAAACACTCTCACCTTCATGGCTCCACCCCCAATCTTCGACGATTCCGAGGGAAGCTTTTTCCAAGGCCCTTTCAGTCAGAGAAACGATTTCCCTCCATTTCGAATCGTCGAATGTGTTTTCGACGATTTCGACGATTCCACGCCTCCACCACATCTTGGGCTTGGTGTCCGAGGCCACAGCATGACCCATAGCGAGGAGATCTCGAAGGTAGTCTCGGATAGTGCTTTGACTCAGCCCCAGCTCCAAGGCCAATTCCCGTGTCGTCTTCCCAGGGCCACTCACATCCTCTGGTAGAGCCTCATACACCCTCTTCAGACGCTCAGGTAGCTTGAGGAGGCTCTGCTGGAGAGTTCTCCAGCCGATTCTCAGAGCCATGTAGAGATCCTGAGGGAGAGCTATGACCCGCCCCTCCTCGTCTCTAGGCCTCTGATATTGGTGGAGCCATGCGATGATTGATATGAGGTCGAAGAGGTGCCCCAGCCTTGTTCGATCCCACTCGGCGACATCTACCAAGGCCTCGGCGTAGGGAATCAGCACATCAAGGTCGAGGTCTAGGAGCTTCACGCAGTCTCGAAGGACTTTGACAAACTCAGGGTCAGTGGGCTTCACCTCCCCAGCTCTGTAAAGGGCCTTCTGGAGGTTGATCGCCTTAGTCAGCTCCTCGCTCTCATCGACGCTTAGAACCCAGCATCGGCGGAATAGCTGAGGGCTGGGAAGCCTGTCAGCCGAGGTGGTGATAATCGTCTTGGCGGGAATCTCCACCACCTGCGTCTCCCAGACATCTCTATTCTTAACAGCTATCTCAAAGGCATAGCCCCCATCCTCACCTGTGAGCAGCCGGACATCCTGCTCCAGGTTGCCACGCCACTCCTCGACGAAGAGAACTTTGTAATCTTGATCTCCATGCCGGAGCCCCCCAGGAGTTATGTAGGCCCTCTCCTTGGCGTAGCCCTCAGGCATGAGGTGGAGGGTCACCTTTATCATGTTCGACTTGCCATATCCTGGGTCGCCGGTGACCCAGAGGCTTTGAGGCCATTTTGACTTAGCGGAGACGGCTATGAGGTAAGTCAGCAGCTTCTTATCCTCCTCGCCCAAGACGAAACGATACCTGTTAGCTTCAACGCCTTCCTCCATTACTTTCCTTATACAGTTTAAGAAGCCTGGGTCACACAGAAGCTCCAACGCAGAATCCATGTCGCCCTCATCATCACAGCCATACTCTTTTTCCTCACTTATCGCCTCTTCAATAGAGGTCTCTCCAAAAAGTCTCTCCTGTTCCTCCTGGAGAAGGCCTATTACATCCTCTATAATAAACTTCCAAGTCTCGGGATATTCTCTCTTCAAAATCTCCCTCATCGTCTCAACATTTGGACTGCGCCTCAGCTTCTCAGCATCATTGATTGTGATCCAGGCAGTTAGGGGCTTGATGCTTCCACGCAGGTCATATAACCTA
>CALEIY010000090.1 GCA_937898665.1 Candidatus Bathyarchaeota archaeon
GTTCATTACCGTCGACATCCCAGATTTTGGAGCCTTCACCTCTAACCATGTATATGGGGAAGGGTGGATAGTATAGGACGTTCCTAGTACATCCGCTTGGTAGGGATCGCCTAGCCCTCTGATAGGCCGCCCAGGAGTGAGGATTCCTGCGTCTATACTCCTTCAGGAGCTCCTCGTAGGGGTCTGCCATGGGTTTCACTCTCCTATTATCATGGCTTCAACCCTGCGTCTGCGTGGACGCCTCTCAGCCTCGATCCAGTAGACTCTCTGCCAAGTCCCCAATCCAAGGCGGCCATCATGTATAGGGATCACCTTACTAGGCTCTAGGAGCATCGATCTGAGGTGGGAGAAGGCGTTTACGGGATGCCTATAATCTCCATCTGAGGGGGTTAGCCTCCTCAGGAATTCCTTAATGTCCTCTATTAGGGAGGGTTCATACTCGTTTAGGACTATGACCCCTGTGGCGTGGCCGGCGTAGATCAGCATTAGGCCCTCCTTAATACCTGAACGGGAGGCGACTTTGTCTAGCCAGGGGGTTAGGTCTATGACATCGAACTCTCCACGGGTATTGAACTCATACTCCTCGGAGTGGATCCTCATATCATCTCGGCTTATGCAGGATAAGGTTAAAAAGAGCGACGCCTCTACCCTCTGAAGGCCCTATGGACTATGAATTGGAGAAGCTGAAGAGGAAGAAGCTACTGGAGCTCCAGCGGAGGATTATGACAGCCCCCAGGGGAGAGAAGGCCGACCCAAGGGAGGCTTTGAGAAGGCTCTTCGTGGGCAGGGCCTGGGAGGTCTATAGGGCCGCGTGGAGGCAGTATCCTGATATAATGCCCAAGATCGAGGAGGCTCTCTTAGCCGCGATAAGAGATGGGAGACTTAGGGAGAAGATCGATGGCGAGAGCCTATACTACTTCTTCCATAGAATCGGCCTCCCCGTGAGGCTGAGGACAACCATCAGGATTAAGGAGCATGGAGAGCTGAAGACCCTGCAGCAGAAGTTGAAGGAGATATAGCTATCTCCAGACCTTAACCCCTATCTCGTTGAGATACTGGGCTATAAGCTCTGCGATGTCATACTTCTCGAAGGGGATCTTCAACTCCTTCACGAAGATCAGTATCTCCCTGTAGGTTATCTCACGTCCATTCTTCAGGTATCGGTCTAGAATCGTCTGGGCAAGCCTCTCAGCCACGCAATACTTCGGGCTTAAACTTCTAAAGTGGAGCCTCAAGGCCTTTGAGATCTCCTCGGTGGATGCTCCGACGATGGCCCATACGGTCGGCCTAGGGCCACCCCTTGAAGGTCTCGCCTTGGATACCTTAAGAGCGGGATAGATGACGCCCAGCGACCTCAGCTTCTTCAAAGCCCTGTAGACGGTTGCCTCCGGTATATGAAGCTCCTTCTGAAGAGTCCAGGCCGTCGCTGCCCCATTTAAGCAGAAGTATAGGAAGATTAGGGCGACTGACTGTGAGGAGAAGATATTCTCACTGAATGATAATATCTCCTTGATATGATTGATCTTTTGTCTTAGGTTGGTTCTCTCATTTGGAGATAATAACCTCCTGTAAAAGTCTATTATCAGGTCTAAGTTATTCTCATTTTGTGAGAGTATTTGACAGACATCACCTTTAGTTGCTTCTTCAAGTATCAAGTTTCATACACCACTTGTTGCAATTATAATTTATCCCGATAAGCTTATAAGCTTCTTTGTTTACATGTTTACAAGTAAACATTTGGAGAGTTTACCGATGCCGCAAAAGACCGTCTCCATCCGAGGGCTGGACACGGAGCTGTATCATCAGATATTCTCCATGGCCAAACGTAGCGGTAAGAGGGTTGCAGACCTTATGAATATTGCCCTAAAACAATTCCTTGAGTCTAACGGTAATGGTAACGGCGGCGTTAGAAAGACCGATCAGGAGGATGAGGACTGCTTCGTATTGAGGAACAATGGCGAGATCTTCCTATCGAAAAATGACATCATCGTTCTCAAGAAGAAGGTGGGGAACTTCAAGATAGAGAACAGCGGCCACCTCGTCTTCGAGAAGGATGTCGACGAGGAGGCCCTAAGCTATATTAATGGCATAATAATCCACTCTGGGGTTGTTGAGGCTCCCCACACGATATATCCCCATCTCCTCATCAAATCTGAGATTTATGGTAAGCTCCTGAAGTATTGAGATGTATGTCGCCGGAGTTGAGGATGGAAGCTTTCTGAGGGGGCAAAAGCCCAGTAGGGTTCCTCTCTGCTGCGTAGTTATGGAGGGTTCCAAGATTCTTCGGGTTCACCTTGTTGACATCGAGATCGATGGTCTAGACGCCACCGACAAGTTGATCAGCATCGTCGACGGCCCCGTTGATGTCTTCATCCTCGGCGGCGTAACCTTCGCTGGCTTCAACATCATAGATCCCTTCAGGCTACATGAGGCCTTTGGAGTTCCGGTCATCATCTACGCCGAGAAGCATCCGGATAGTGGAGCCATCTTCAAGGCTCTAAGGGAAAACTTCTCAGATTGGAGGATCCGCTGGGATGTGATATCCCGTCTGGGCGATGTAGAGCATCTGGTTATACGGGGCTGCCGAGTCTTCTTCGAGGTGATCGGGGCATCCAAGAATTGGGCCAGGGGAGTCCTAGAGGAGACTGCTCTAATATGTAGGATTCCTGAGCCTCTGAGGGTTGCGGGTCTAATCGCTCGGGGACTCAGCCACTTAGGGCCTTGAAGTCAATGGTGTAGGTCTGTAGGCTGCTCAGGTCTACGATCGTGGCGATGCCTGGTGTCGGCTTTATGTCAAGCCTGCGCTGATATGAGGTCTGGCTCTGCCAGGATCCGGAGGCTATGAGGGTCACACCTCTATACCTCCTGATCTGGTGGATGTGGACGTGACCCATGTGGAGAATATCTGGCACACGCTCGATGACGAGGCGGTCTTCCCTCTCGGGTGCTATAGGCGTGGTGGCTCCATAGATGGGAGCTAAATGTCTACATCTCAATAGGAGCTCCATGCCCTTAGCTGGATGCTGGAAGTCGAGGCCAGGCTTGCTGGAGAGAACGTCGTCTAAGGCCTTTCCATGGCAGATCAGAACCTCGACTCCTTCGAGGCTGATATAACTGGGATTGCTGAGGATATGAATCCGCTCATCCATGTAGAGCTCCTTAGCATACTCCTCTGGGATTGGAGGCTGGGGTAGCGCTTTGGCGACAGCATCATGATTTCCAGGTATAATGATGATCTCTATATGTCTAGGTATCTTTGATAGCAATCTTGCGGCAGCCTCATATTGCTCATATAAATCCCTTATCTCAAGCTCATTAATCTGATTAGGATAAACCCCTATACCATCCACAATATCTCCAGCAATAACCAGATATCTCACCCCTGAAGCCACTTCCTTATGAAATTCGCTGCCAAATCTCCCATTAAGCCATTTAATGAAATCATTAAATAAGTCCTCTAAAAAGTGAATGCTCCCCACATGGAGGTCAGATATAAAAACCGCAAAAACCCTTCTATTGGCTCTATTATTAACTTTAGTAGCTATATCTGGCCATATAAAATCCTTAGCTATGAAAAGATCCTCTCTCAGCTTTATCGCATCTACACAAACAACCTGATCCTTAAGAAGCATCAACCCCTTCCTAAAAACATCATCATCCGCCGTAATTATAGTTATAGACCCCTCATCATCCTCCAGATCCAGATATAGTCTCCTCCCCCTAACAACCAACTCTCCAACCATTCCAATAATCTTAAACCTAGTTTTCATAGGCAGCCTAGAAATTTCCCCAGTCTTAACAACCCTATTTAAATCCCCCCTCTTCCTAAATAATCTAGATATTTTATTATATCTGCTTTTAAAGTATTGTAGGAATCCCCCAACATCACCCAACGGCTCAGGATGTAAACTATATATTATCTCCGGCTTAATTCTCTCATATTTTCCCTCCCGCTCTTCCTCAGTCTTCTGTATTGGTTCTCTCTTCTCGAAGAATTTACTCAGGAAGCTCCTATCAATATAACAAACATTTTCCCTTTGAGCCTCTTGAATAACGGAATCAATGATTTCATTCAATCCTTTAAGATCTATGGCTTTTATGTATTCGAATCCATCTCTTGTAAGTATCAATCCGGATTCAGTGATCCTTTTAATTATCTCATTGATGTTCCCCATTAGTGTTTTAAGATTGGTTTATGTAATTTATTAATTTTTGCTCGCCTTTAAACTAATTTTATACTAAACATTAAGGGTTTTAGCCTCTTTAGCTCTCCTCCTTATAATCTCCTTAACTTCTTTTCTCAAATAATATCTATATGGGATAGAACTAGTATTTCTATCGATGAATCCCTTATCATATAACTTCTTAAGCATCCTGGCTGTATGTTCCCTTGTCTTATTTATCCTTCTCTTAATCTCCGGAACCGTTCCCTCCTCCAATTCATCTAGAATCATTAAAATCTTCAACTCAGTATCATTCAGTCCATCTAAAATCTCCCTATCATCTATTGGTATTGGGGTCTCTATTTTAACTGGCTTCCTTACAATTCCCTCTTTAACCTCAATCAGCATTCTCTCAATTTCATCCATTCTTTTAAATATCTTCTCCACATCTTGATTTGTTGTTTCTGACGTTTCAAGAGCTTTCTCGCTTTTAATCAGCGCTTCGTTTATATCTGATCTTAGCTTCATTATTGTGTTTTCTATGTTTTTTATGTTTGAATAGATATTTCTTGCTATTCCGAGAGTTATGCTTTTAAAAACGTCTTCTTTTGACTCGTATTCTTCTTTTATCCTTTTTATTTTTTTGTAGTATATTATTGCTGCTGATAGAGTTATTGTTAGAAAGGCTAAATTTAGAATGGTTATCGGGTTCAAAGTTTTCGTTTTATGATCTCTTTAGTGAGTTAATAGCATTTACGCCTTATAATTAAGTTGCAGCTTAAACTATCTATGAAGTTTAAATAGGTTCCCCCAAATCTTTCTGGGATGTCTCCACCTCCTGGGCTGGTGGAAGCGGTCATCCATATTCAGGGGCGAGTTCAGGGCGTTGGCTTCAGGCCCTTCATCTACCGTAAGGCTGTGAAGCTTGGTCTCAGAGGCTATGTGGTAAACCTAGGCGACGCCGGCGTCGAGGTGAGGGTTGAGGGGGAGAGATCCACTATAGAACGCTTCATCCAGGAGGTGGAGCGAGACGCCCCAGAGGTCTCGGAGATTAGGGGTATCACCGTCTCCTATCAACCCTATAAGGGGCGATTTAGGGAGTTTAAGATCGAGAGGAGTAGGGAGATCGAGGGGCGCCTCTCAGGGATTTTTCCCCCTGACATAGGCATCTGCGATGACTGTATTCAGGATATGGAGAACCCCTCAAGTAGATGGTATAATTATCCCTTCACAGCCTGCGCCTGGTGCGGCCCTAGATTCACAGCTATCAAAGCCCTCCCCTACGACCGTGAGCGAACCCACATGGCTGATTTCCCAATGTGCAAACTCTGCGAGCGCGACTATCATGATCCCATGAATCGACGCTTCGACGCCCAGGGGATAACCTGCCCCTATTGCGGCCCCAAAATGACCCTCTACGACGCCAACGGAAAACCCATGGAGGTCGGCGACGTCTTCAAAGCCGCATCGGAGCTCCTCTTAGAGGGCTTCATCATCGCCGTCAAGGGAATCGGCGGAGTCCACCTAGCCGCATTAGCCACCGATGATGAGGTTGTGATGGAGCTCAGAAAGCGTAAAAATCGTCCATATCAGCCCTTCGCCCTCATGTCGCCGAGTCTAGAGGCTATAAAGCGCTTTGCAGTGGTCACGCCGGAGGAGGAAGCTATACTGAAGTCTTGGAGGAAGCCGATAGTTCTACTACGGAAGAGGGATGGCATCATCTCGGAGCTAGTTGCCCCAGGCCTCTCCAGGGTTGGGGTGATGCTCCCCTACACCGGTATCCATCTAATGCTTTTCAAATACCTAGATGAGCCGGCTCTAATAATGACCAGCGGCAATCGATCAGGTCTACCAATGTGTATAACAAATGATGCTGCCCTAAAGGAGCTCCATGGCCTCGCCGATTACTTCCTACTCCATAATAGGGAGATCATCAATAGATGCGACGACTCCGTTCTCCGAGTCATAAGAGGTAAAACGGTCTTCCTACGCCGTTCCAGGGGCTACGTCCCAGACCCGATAAGGGTGCCCTTTAAACATGGAGTTGCCATCACCCTTGGAGCTGAGCTTCGAAATGTGGCTGCCATAACCCTCGATGGAAGATGTTTCCTAACCCAATATCTAGGAGATGTAACGACCCTGGAGGTTCTAGACTTTGAGAGGGAGGCCATCCACCATTTCTTGAAGCTATTAAAGGTCACACGTGACCCAGATGTGATTGGCTGTGACCTCCATCCCCTCTACATGACATCACAACTCGCAGAGGAGATGTCACGTGATTTCAACACCCAGATCGTGAGGTCACAGCATCATCACGCTCACATAGCCTCCGCGGCAGCAGAGAATGGTCTACCTCCTGATGAATCCTTCATAGGTATAGCCCTAGATGGAGTTGGATACGGCCTAGATGAGGCTATCTGGGGTGGAGAGGTTCTTTTAGCGGATTACTCAACCTTCGAGAGAAAGGGACATCTGGAATATCTCCCAATGCCTGGAGGCGACCTATGCACCCTCTATCCTCTGAGAATGCTGATCGCAGCCCTCAGCAAGACCGCCTCAGAGGATGAGATACGTGATATCACACAAAATCACATATCGAGAGGCCTCCCTCACGGCGAATCCGAATTCCAATTAATTCTCAAACACTCGAGATCACCCGATGTGACGTTGACCTCCAGCTCTGGGCGTTTCTTGGACTCGATATCCGCGCTCTGCGGTCTATGTTATCGGAGAACCTATGAGGGTGAACCCGCTATGAGGTTGGAAGCTGCTGCTACGAAGGGTGATCCCCACAGGATCAGGATTCCAATAGAGATTTCGGAGGAAAATGGCGTTTATATCCTTAAAACTTCAAATATTCTCCTTGAATTATCTGAGAAATTAAATGAATATAGCATATATGATGTGGCGGCCTTTGGACAGCGATATTTAGCTGAGGGGGTCGCAGAAATAGCTTCTAGAGTTGCGGAGGAAGAGGGTGTGAGGAAGGTTGCGTTGTCTGGAGGGGTTTTTGCAAATGAATTCATCACTGAATATATTGTTGATTATCTATATCAGAGAGGCTTGGAGGTTCTGAGGCATGGCCTTGTCCCCCCTGGTGATGGTGGCGTCGCTCTCGGTCAGTCGGTGATCGCCTTGGCAAACGTGATGTAGCGTGATATCACATTACAGCGATTGAATGAAGGCGTCGATTCTCGTCTTGATTTCATGTTCAATCCGTCTCAGGATTATTTTAGTTTTCTCGGACTCTTCAATGTCTCGGAGGTATTCCCTCAAACGCTCAAAGAGTTGTTGATAGTCCTCAAAGAATGAACTGTCGAGTATTCCGAGATAGTTGATGAGCAGAATTGTATATATGGCCTCTCTCACTCTCTCCCTGGCTTGGTTCAGAGTTCTTATGAAAGCCCCCCTGCTCACGGTTTTACTCCTCAATTTTCTTTTCTCCTCATAACTAAGGACTTTTTCCTGGTTTATTCTCCCTATAACGTCAATTAGCATGGTTTCAAATTGAATTGGTGTTAAATTGCTGGATTTGAGGAGAAGCCTTATAATTGGATCCCTGAGAATTCTAAAAACTGAGTTTTTAACCTCTTTTATGCCTCCTCGATCCCGCCCGCTCAAGACATCCTCCTCTGAATACAGTTCTGTATTCAACATCGATAAGAATGTTTTAACTTCCCTGATTTCAAAGAGACTATAAATTTTAGCTTTAAATAGAGGGAAGTTTAACGTTGGAAGGTAGTATGTTAACGTTGGAGTCGCTGAGAATAGATCCAGTGGAGGTTGAGCGGAGGATCGTGGATTTCATAGCTGGGGAGTTGGAGAAAGCCGGTTTGAAGGGTGGGGTTGTCGCCGTCAGTGGTGGCGTCGACTCCTCAACCACGTTGACGTTAGCGGTGAAAGCCTTAGGCGCTGAGAATGTAAGGGCTGTGACCATGCCTGAACGGGGCGTAACCTCCGAGCGTGATGTCCGTGATGTGATGGAGCTCACAAAGCGTCTAGGCGTCACATGTGACATTGTGGAAATCACACCCCTCATCGACGTGATGCGTGATATCCTCCCCCTCTATGATCCCGAGGCTCTCATCCCCTTTGGAAATGTGAAGGCGAGGCTTAGGATGGCTATAGCCTATCACTTCGCCAACTCGCTGGATATGATGGTGATCGGCAGCACCAATAAAACCGAGTGGCTGTTAGGTTATTTCACCAAGTATGGGGATGGAGGCGTCGACCTCATGCCCATCGCGGATCTATACAAGACCCAGGTGAGGCAGCTTGCTAGGCATCTTGGACTTCCGGAGTATATTGTTATGAAGACGCCTACGGCTGGCCTCTGGCCTGGTCAAACGGATGAGGGTGAGCTTGGCGTTAGCTATGAGAACCTAGATCTCATCCTCTACGGCTGGGAGCGGGGTATGAGGGCTGAGGAGATCGCCAGGGAGCTTGGTTTCCCCCCATCAAAGGTGGAGGAGGTCTTAAAGAGGGTTAAGCGGAATGAACATAAGAGGCGTCTCCCCTTAATCTTAAAGCTGAGCTGAGGAGCAGAAGGCCGTCGAGTGTGTGAGAGATGGGTCGGAGGCGTAGGAAGGTCGTAAAGATCGTGAAGAAGAAGTTGCCCGTCTTCTTCCTCTGCCCTAGATGCGGGAAGAACGCGGTGAGGGTTACTATGAATAAGAAGCTGGGGAGGGTCACCGTAGTCTGCGGCTTCTGTAATCTCTCAGCCTCCTTCGAGATGTCTCCACCTATGGCCCCCGTCGACGCCTACTGTCTCTTCGTCGACAACTACTATGGGATGGAAGGACATGAGGAAGTGGCAGCTAGGACGCGTTGAGGAGTACCTCCTTAACAGGATAGAGGAGGAGGGTACAATCCATCTAACTCTCCTCGATCCCGAGAGGGTTGAGATGGACTTCTCAGAGGTGGCGAGAGAGGCCGAGAAGGGTGGAACCGCCGCGATTATGGTTGGCGGCTCAACCCTCGCCTCCCAAAGCGATCTCGATGAGGTTGTGAAGGCCATCAAGACGGCTGTGAAAGTCCCAGTCATACTCTTCCCAAATAATATATCCGGCGTCAGCAGATACGCCGACGCCATCTGGTTTATGTCGCTCCTCAACTCATCTAACACCTATTATCTCATCGATGTCCAAGCCCTGACGGCGAGGATCATAAAGCAATATGGCATCGAGCCAATTCCGATGGGCTATATCATCGTCGGAGAGGGAGGCGCCGCAGGATACATAGGGCAGGCCAGGCCAATACCCTATGATCACCCAGAGATCGCCGTAGGCTACAGCCTCGCCGGGGAGCTCCTGGGGATGCACTTCATCTATCTCGAAGCTGGCTCAGGGGCGAAGAGGCCTGTTCCACTGGAGATGGTTAGAATGGTGAAGCGGTATCTATCCATTCCACTCATCGTCGGTGGAGGCATCAGGGATGGAGACTCAGCTCGAAGGATAGCGGAGTCAGGCGCCGATGTCATCGTCACCGGAACTCTCGTAGAGGAGACGGAGATGGTGAGAGAGCGTATAGCTGAGATCGTCTCCCAAATCTCTCATCGATAGAGAAATGAGGTGCGGATAGCATCCTATAAGGGGAGGATCCCAGAGCTTGTTGAAGCTCTCCAAGGAGTATGAGGCCTACTACTCAAGGCTTAGAAAGGAGCTTAAACGCCTCTATGAGATAGCTGGAAGGGCAAGGGCGAAGGGCCTGGATCCCATCACCAAGCCGGAGTCCGAGTTGACGGAGGATATGGCTGAGAGGGTTGAGAAGCTCGTCGGCCCACCAGGCATCGCTAAGAGGATCAGGGAGCTGGAGTCGATGGATCGCTATGAGATGGCCTTCAAGATCGCTGAGGAGATCATCTATGGCCGCTTCGGAAGTTTAGAACAGGAGCAAGCGGCGGAGCAGGCCATCAGAACAGCGCTGGCCATCGTCACAGAGGGCGTCACCATCGCACCGATCCAGGGGATACCCGAGATTAGGATCAAGCGTAACAGGGATGGAAGCCGCTATTTAGCCGTCTATTTCGCGGGGCCCATAAGGCCGGCGGGTGGGACGGCTCAGGCGTTGACGCTCGTCATCGCGGACTTTGTGCGTAGACGCCTCGGCCTGGATCGATATAAGCCGTCTGAGGAGGCTGTGAAGCGCTTTGTCGAGGAGGTTCGCCTCTATGAGCGGAGGGTTCGACGCTTTCAATACCACGTCTCCGACGAGGACTTGGAGTTCGCCATACGCAATCTCCCAGTAGAGGCGACGGGGGTAGCCACAGACCCCTACGAGGTCTCCACCTTCCGGGATGTCCCTGGCATAGAGACCAATCGAGTTAGGGGTGGAGCCCTCATCGTCGTCGTCGATGGGGTGGTTGGCAGAGCTAGAAAGCTGATGGGCATCTGTGAGCGTCTCCACATCGATGGATGGGAGTGGCTTGGGGATTTGAAGGTCGCCTCGGCGAGGGAGTCTTCAGCCAGCTTCATGGAGGAGATCATCGTAGGTAGACCTGTCTTCTCCTTTCCTAACACCCCTGGAGGATTCAGGCTGAGATATGGGCGGGCGAGAAACACCGGTCTCGCCGCCGTCGGCATACATCCAGCATCGATGATCCTCCTCAACAAGTTCCTAACTACAGGCGTCCAGCTGCGAATGGATTTCCCAGGTAAGTCGGCCGTAGTCACACCCGTCGACTCCATAGAGCCGCCCGTCGTCAAGTTGCGGGATGGCTCCGTAGTTAGGGTTGAGACTGAGGAGGAGGCTGAGAGGCTGCTGGAGAGTGTTGAGAGCATCCTATTCCTAGGCGACATCCTCGTTGCGATGGGGGATCTCATCCAGAACAATAAGGAGCTCCTACCCGTCGGCTACGACGAGAATCAATGGCTCCTAGACCTGGAGAGGATAGTCAGCGACCTCGGCCTTGAAACCCTAAGTCATCGATGCGGCCTCCCCCCTGAACGGCTGGAGGAGTTCTTGAGGTCTAAGGCTTATGTCCCCACGCCTAGGGAGGCCATAGCCCTAGCGGAGGCAGGTGTCCCCCTCCATCCCAGATATACCTATATGTGGTCTGAAGTCTCCGTTGAGGAGCTCCTCCAGCTTAGAGAGGGTTTGATGACTAAATGGCCTGACGCTCCCCCCTATGAGGTTGAGCTGAACGAATTTGAGAAGGAGCTTCTGGAGCGACTTCTAGTGCCTCACATCAGATCCGGACGGGGCTTCCGCTTCACGGAGGCGGCTCCGATATTAGAGCGATGTCTAGCCCTCCACAGCCCTGAACTCAAGCCAGAGGCGGATAGCTCCCTAGAGCTGGTCAGGATGCTCTCAGGACTCGATGTGAGGAATAAAAGCGGCATCTACCTAGGCGCCAGGATGGGGAGGCCGGAGAAGGCTAAGGAGCGTAAACTCAACCCCTATGTCCACGGCCTCTTCCCAATCGGTGGGGCTGGAGGCCCACAGAGAGACCTACTGAAGGCTGAGAGGGGTAAACCCGTTGAGATAGAGGTGATAGACCGACTCTGCCCCATCTGCGGTGAAAGGGTCTTCGGAGCCATCTGCCCAGAATGTGGAGTGGAAACCAAAATCCGATGGAGCTGCCCCAGATGTGGTAGAAGCCTCAGGGCCGATGAGACCTGTCCAAACTGCAATGTTCGGGCGGTTCCCTATAAGACGATGAGGATAGATGTGGCTAAACTCGTTGATAAGGCCCTGAAGCACATCGGAGGTGGGAGGCCGCCGAGGATTAAGGGCGTAAAGAGGCTGATGAACGCCCATCGCCAACCCGAGCCATTGGAGAAGGTGGTTCTAAGGGCCCAATATGATCTATCGGTCTTTAGAGATGGAACCATCCGCTTCGACATCACCGACGCCCCTCTAACCCACTTCAAGCCTATAGAGATCGGCACCTCCATCGAGAGGTTGAGGGAGCTGGGTTATACCCATGACATCGATGGCAGGCCCCTTGAGTCCCCCTACCAGCTGCTGGAGTTGAAGGCTCAGGATGTCATCCTACCCGAGGAGTGCGGCGACTACCTCGTGAAGGTCTCCAAGTTTATCGACGACCTCCTCACAAGGGTCTATGGCTTAGAACCCTACTATAGGGCTGAGCGTAGAGAGGATCTGATTGGGCATTTAATACTTGGGCTGGCTCCGCACACCTCGGCAGCCGTCCTGGGTAGGATCATAGGTTATACGAAGACTAGGGTGTGCTATGCACATCCACTGTGGCATGCGGCTAAGCGTAGGAACTGTGACGGCGATGAGGACGCCGTGATGCTGGCCTTGGATCCCCTGCTGAACTTCTCCAGGGAGTATCTACCTGAGCAGATCGGGGGGCTGATGGATGCGCCCCTATTCATAATCTCCACCATAAACCCAGGTGAGGTGGATAAGGAGGCTCATAACGTCGATGTCATGCCTAGATATCCGCCGGAGCTCTATAGGCTGGCTGAGAAGAGGGCTCCCCCAAGCCTCTATGAGCCGTTGATAGAGACCATAGGTCGGAGGTTGGGGACTGAAGCCCAGGTGGAGGGCTTTAGATTCACCGAGGACTGCTCAAACATCAATCACTCCTCACATCATGGAGCCTATACGAGCCTGGAGGCGATGATCGAAAAGTTGGAGAGCCAACTCGAATTGGCTGAGAAGATCAGGGCTGTAGACGTTAAGGTCGTGGCTGAGGGGGTTCTAACAAGCCACTTCCTTAAAGACATCATCGGAAACCTAAGAGCCTACACCAGCCAGAAGTTTAGATGCGTGAAGTGTAACGCAAAGTTTAGAAGGCCTCCACTTAAAGGCGTCTGCACCCGCTGCGGAGGCTCGCTGACGCTTACGGTTCATAGGGGTGGCATAGAGAAGTATATCGAGCCGGCTAGGAAGCTGGTAGAGCGCTATGGCCTCGACGACTATTATGCCCAGAGAATTAAGTTGATCCTCGACGAGGTCTCACTCCTCTTTCCCGATGTCGTCGATGAGAGGGGAGAGAAGCCCTCCAAGAGGCAGCAAGTGGATCTAATGGAATTTCTGAAGTAGGCCATCACAACCTTTATATCCACGGTGAGCGCTCTTCACCTCAAAACGAGCAGAGGTATAAGCTTGGCGGCATATGAGGAGGAGGAGCAGACCCCTGTTAAGATCGGGGATCTAAACCGATACTCGAGGCGCATCTACACCATCGTCAAGGTTGTGTCGATAACCGAGCCACGTGAGGTCTCTTCGAGGATCGACCGATCAACCCATCGGGTGGCGGAGGCTCTCGTCGGCGATGAGACCGGTAGCATCTACCTCACCCTCTGGGATGACGCCATCGACCAGGTGGAGGTGGGGCAGACGCTGAGCATAAGGAATGCCTACATCAACCTCTTCAGAGGCTCCATGCGTCTAGCCCTTGGACGCTTCGGCAGCTTCGAGGTGATGGAGGAATCACCCATAGGGGAGGTCAACCTCGACAACAATCTATCCTCGAAGCGCTTCGAGTATTGGAGGAGCTCCGATCGAGGCGGGGGAAGCCCTAGAGATAGGCGGAGTAGGAGAGGCCGTAGGCGCTATTAGGCCTCAGCCTCTCCCTTTTTCCACAAACCCTTTTTAATACCCTTTAGGAGAGTCTAGTTGGGATGGGTCGTAGGCGTCGAGAATCCGGCATCATGCCCGCGGCGAGCGCAGGTCTAATCAGATTCTTTCAGGAGGAGGCTCACGGGCTTAAGATCAGCCCCGAGATAGTGGTGGCGGCTGCCATCGCCCTCATAGTCGCAGTTGTGATGGCTCACTCCTTACTTCCACACCTCCTCTAGTAAGGAAAGGAGTTTTAAAGAGGGCTACCTTCCCCTTTGATCTCAAGTTGAATCCGAGGAGAGGGTTGACGGCGTGGGCTGGCAGGAGAGCCTCTGATAGGATCCTGAGGTACTACCGATACCTCTTCACATTCCCCTCGATGGAGTTTATGCTTCTAGTAATCGTCTTGGCTCCAACCCTCTCTATAGTGGCTTCCTTCTACATGCTCTATGGCTTTGGCAGTCTACCCTACGCCCTCTCCACAGCTCTCCTCGGGGTCGTAGCCCCCTCCCTAGCCTCAGATCTCCTTGCGATGCTCCTTCTGAGAAGCGACCCCCTCCTCACCCCTAGGAGGCTAACCATAGTCTCCTACTCCTCATCCCTCCTCTATCCCCTTCTCCTACTCATAGCCCTCCTATCCATCCCGACGGGGAGACCTGATCTTCCGGTGAGGTTTCTCCTACTCTTAGTCGCCCTCTCCTCCTCGCTGAGAGTCCTAGTCCTCCTCTCCCTTCCCCCCTCGCCTCTGAGGGGGATTCCATCGATCCTTCTACAGCCCATCGCCTCGCTACTAGTCATCCATCGAATCCTACATCTAGGCCTCCTCGTCTACGCCTTTATCTCAACAGCGATCCCGATGATCGCCGTAGCCCTAGTAGTTCTCATCGTAAGTAGAGGTGGGAGGAGGGCGCTGCCTCTTCTCAGGGCCTTCGCTCTAGCCTGGGCGGAGGGCATCGGGGAGTCTCTGGAGGAGGAGATGGATCGAATCGGGGAGACGGCCACACTCCACATCGACGTCCTCTACTTCCTGGAGGATCATCAGCCAAAGGCGGCTCTAGTCACCCCCTATATCCATCCAGGCCCCTTCAGGGAGATAGGGAGCAGCGTTCTACCAAGGTTGATCTCCGAGGTCTTCCAACGGAGGTATGGCTGTTTAGCCCTAATCTCACATGGCGTCTCAACACATGATAAAGATCTAACCACGAGAGTGGAGGTAGAGAGAGCTGTCGAGACTCTCGTATCACATCCCCCATCGACCGAGCATACAGAGGCCATAACACCTCCTGTAAGGGTGGTTCACCATGGAGCCTCAGCCATCTGCCAACTCTTCGGCGACGCAGCCCTTCTAATACTCACCCTCTCACCCAAGAGCTTCGACGATCTCCCCGACGAGCTGAAAGAACGCCTTGAGGAAGAGGCTTCAAAGAGGGGGCTGAAGGCCATCGTTATTGACGCTCATAACAGCCTCAAAGAGCGAAATGAGGTCACGGATGAAGACTTAGAGAATCTCTACGCCGCCGCCGTGGAGGCGATGGATAGCGCCTTAAAAGCTGAGCGCAGATCCTTCCTCTTCGGCGTCTATAGGATCACTCCAATGGAGTGGAGCCTGGAGGATGGGATAGGCCCCTGCGGCATCTCAACCCTCATCTTACGCCTAGAGGATGGGGCAACCTACGCCTACATCGTTCTCGACGGAAACAATCTCAAGGCTGGCCTGAGGGAGCGGATCCTCGCCGCCGTTAGGGAGCTGGATATAGTTGAGGGGGAGGTGATGACGAGTGACACACATCTAGTTAATGCCCTAGGATTGACGCCGAGGGGATACTACACCATAGGGGAGCGGATAGAGGAGAGCCGTCTAATAGAATACGTCGTCGAGGCATGTCGAGGAGCTCTAGCCGAGATGAAACCTGGAAGGGTGGCGCATAGTAGGGTGACGCTGAGGGAGATGAGAATCCTAGGAGTTGGGGGCTTAGAGACCTTCGCCGACATCCTTGAGCACTCCTTCTCCCTCTTCAGAAAGGCTAGTATCGCCCTCATACCGCCCTCCTTCCTCCTCTCCCTCCTTCTCCTACTTCTCATATAGCCGCCTAGAGGCCCAGCTATGAGTCTTCAAGCTATTGAAAAAGGATTTAAGATGCTCCCTTTTTATTATAGAGAACCACTGGAGGTGTAGGGGATGTCTGGGGTTGTTGAGGAGATGGGTGACACTGTTATCGTGGGTGGTAAGCCCATAATGAACTATATAGTTGCCTGTATAACCCTCTTCAACGCTGGGAGGTCTGAGATTAAAGTTAGGGCTAGGGGGAAGAATATAAGTAAAGCGGTTAGTGTGGTGGAGATGCTGCGTAGAGTGTTCGTCAAGGATCTTGAGATCAAGAATATCGAGATTGGCACAGATGTATTAAAGGATGAAGCTGGAAATGAGAGAAGTATATCGACGATAAGTATAACCCTTCAACATGATAAGGAATCTGAGGAGTAGAAGCCGATAAAAATAGGGTTAAACGGAGAGTGCCTTAAAGGCTTCATCCAGAATCTCCATGGCGACGTCGATCTCCTCAGCCTTGACGTTCAGCGGCGGGATCACCCTGATGGCGGATTTCCCACAGGGCAGTAGGATTAGACCTCTCTTGAAGGCCTCCATGGCGATCTCATTTCTAAGCTCCGTGTGAGGCTCCTTTGTCCCCCGGTCCTTAACGATGTCTATAGCCCTGAAGAGGCCTATTCCCCTAGCGTCGCCTATAACCTCATGGTTCTCCTTCAACTCCTCCAATCTCTTGCCGAGGTATTCCCCCATCCTCGCGGCGTTATCCAATAGCTTCTCCCTCTCGATTACGTCGAAGACGGCGAGGGCTGCCGCGCAGGCGACGGGGTTGCCTCCGAAGGTGGTGGCGTGGGCGCCCTCTACGCCGAAGTCGAGATCCGCCTTGAAGACCGTAGCCCCTATGGGTATGCCTCCTCCCAGGGCTTTAGCCACGGTTATCACATCAGGCTCGACGCCGAAGTGTTCTATGCCCCACATCTTTCCTGTTCGACCCATACCCGTCTGGATCTCATCGTCGACGAGGAGGATTCCATGTTCATCGCAGAGCTTCTTAAGCTCCTTGAAGAAGCTCCTAGGTGGAACCACATAGCCTCCCTCGCCCTGTATCGGCTCGAAGAAGACTCCCGCCACCTCCGACGGCGGGAGGAACCGCTCTAGGACGTAGTGCTCTAGGTAGTTGATGACGGCCTTCGTCAGCTCCTCAGGCTCCTCGTAGCCGTCGATGTTCCATGGATTCCTGTAGGGGTCTGGGTAGGGTATGTGGACAACGCCTGGCATCGTTGGGAAGAATCGGTCTTTATGGACGATCTTGCTGGCCGTCAGGCTGAGGGCTCCCATGGTTCGGCCGTGGAAGGCCCCTATGAAGCTGATGAACATCCTTCTCTTCGTGCTCCACCTCAGAACCTTGATCGCGGCCTCTATGGCCTCCGCGCCGCTATTTCCGAAGTAGACCTTCTTACTCCAATTGCCAGGGGTGATCTCCCTGAGCTTCTCCCCTAGTTTGAGCATGGGTTCATAGTAGAAGTCGGTTCCGGCGAAGTGGGTGTAGAGCTCCGCCTGGCGCTTTATGGCCTCGACGACGGCTGGATGGCTGTGGCCGAGGTTTAGGACGCTGACACCGACGGCGAAGTCGTAGTATATGTTGCCGTCGACATCCTCCACTATGACCCCCTTACCACGTTTAATCACCAGGGGAAGCCACTGAGTCGTCGTCGCAAGGGTGCTATGACTTTTCTCAACGATCTCCCGTGCCTTTGGGCCTGGGGGTGTCACCTTGATCTCAGGTTTCGCGATCTCAGAAGACATCAGTGGATAGGGGTTCTAGGGGCCTATAAGATTTGCCATATTTAAGACAGGGAGCCTCCCTTATGCCATATCTGCGTCTGCGCCCTCGTCCAGCCTTATGATCCTGGTGAACATCCCCGATGAGAGCTCCACCTCATCTCTGAAGGGAGGTCTGACATGGCAGTTCTCGATCCTGATAAGCATTCCAGGCTTCAGGGCCTCAGCCTCCTCCGCCAGCCTCCTCCATAGTGAAACCCTCGCCCTACCGGTGTCGTCCTCTATGTGGAAGCTCGCCACCCTCGCCGCTCCCCGAGCGGTCTCCACCTCCCTCATCTCAGGCTCGTCGACGACTACCCCCTCAACGGTGACGTTCTCCATACCCTCCTGGAGCTCCCCTATGCTCCAAACCTCCCTTGGAAGGGGAGGAGGCTCAACGCCTTCGGGGTTTATCTCCACCCGCCCCCTTGATCCAAGGCTTAGGCTTAGGGGGCCAGGCCCCCCTCTGATATAGCCGTCGTATATGGCGAGGATGTCTCCCTCCTCTATCTCCCCTAGAAGCTCCACCTCATCGTCCCAGAGGCTCATTCTCACCCGTCCAGTCTCGTCCTCTAGGAGGAGTGAGGCCACTCGACCCCTTGAGCCGTCGCTCCGCTGGAACTCTCTGACTTCACCTATCTCCACAACCCTGGCGACGATGTCTACGCCCCTCATTCCAGGCTTGAGGTCTCTGAGCTTCATCCATCGATCCACCTCAACGCCTCGCTCCAGGATCTGGACGTCGCTATCCCCTCCGAGGTGAACCTCGAGGGAGCCGTCGATCCTACGTCTAACCCGTCCCCTCACAACCCTTATCCTCGTCCCCTCCTCCACCTCGCCGAGTCTATCCACCCAGTCATCCCAAAGGACGAGGGTTATGCGTCCACCTCCCCCGGCGAGGGTTAGCCTCGCCACCTTTCCCTCGCTTCCATCATCCCTTATGAAGACTGAGGGGGGCGTTCTATCAACGATGACTCCGGTTAGATTTGTGAGGCCTACCCGTTTAATCTCTCCAGGCTGTTTGAAGAAGCTCTCCAATGGTGGGTATTCCCCCTCCACCGCGTCCAGCGGCTCCAGGTATACCCTGCCCCTCCTGCCGACGTTTAGCTCTACCTCCCCGAATCGTTCACGGGTGTAGCCGTGTAGCACCCTTATGATCTTTCCGGGTTTGACTCCGCTTCTCTCCAGCTGTTCGGCTCTTTCATCCCAGAAGACGGTGGAGACGACGCCGGTGGAGTCGCCGAGGAGGATTCTCAGAACCTTCCCCTCTCTCCCATCGCTCCGCCTGAAGCTTCTGGAGGGGTAGATGTGGATCACCCGTCCGGTCACCGAGACGTCGTTCAGCCCTGAGGTTAGGCTTCCGATGCGCATCTTCGCCTCTATTGGTTCACCCGCCCCCTCGACTCCTAGGGCTGAGGCCACTAGGTGGGCTGCGGCCTCCCTCGTCAATAATCCAGCCGCCCTCGCTCTCTCCTCGTCTATGAGCCTCTCCACCGCCTCCCTCGTCAGCTCTGGTCTGAGGGCTAGAATCCTCCTGATGATCTCCTCTATGCTCTCCTCGGAGTCTTTCACTCCCCTCCCCTCGATAGGTAGAGGTGGATGAGGCCGAGGACGAGGGCTAACACGGCGATGATTATGATGAGGTCGTAGAGGACGTCGAAGAAGGCTCCCAGGGTCATTCCCCTTAGAGATAGTGGAGGGCGATTTAAAGCCTAGCCCTCCAGGGCCTGGCTTCGCCACTCAGCCATGAGGTCGTCGTAGAACTCGTCTCCCTCATAGACCTCCTCGAAACGCCCTAAGGCCTCAGCCAACCGCTGGGCGATGAGATGATAGCATAGAGCCGCCTCACCGTCGACCACCCTATAATAGAAGTCGTCGCAGCTGCAGTAGGCCGCCTCGGGTAGAAGCAGATACTCCTTCTCCTTTCCAACGGCGATCCACATGATCCTCCCCGATGGCTGGAAGACGTAGCGCTTGATGCGCCCCTCCTCCACCAATCTCCAGGCTCTATCGAATCGTTCCCCGAAGATCTCTCTCAGCCTCTCAACCTCTTCCCCATCTAGCCTCTCCTTCTCTCTCGCCTTGTCGCAGATCTCCTCTAGAAGTTTCAGCTCTTCTCGGCTGTCCATCGCATCTAATGATGCCTCCTCTATGCATTTCATCTTTTCCAAGGAGGTTTAAATCGGAGGTTTGAGGAGGTTTAAGGGGTTGAGGATTAGACTGCTCTCCCCCCATCCAGCCCTTCTATTGGAGGCCTCACAGCGGATCCTCATGGCCTCAGACCTCCATATAGGGTTGGAGCATGAGCTGAGTAAGATGGGGATAAGCCTACCAAATCAGGCTGAACGAATCCTCGGGGAGCTCCTCTCTCTGGTGGAGGAGCATAGGCCCGATCGAGTTGTATTGCTGGGCGACATCAAGCACGCGGTTCCCCTAACCTCCTTCCAGGAGCGGCGTGAGATCCCCCGATTCTTCTCCCGACTCCTCGAAGAGGTTGAGGCCGTCGACGTCGTGAGGGGGAACCACGACGCCAATCTTCAACAGCTCCTCCCAGAGGGCGTCGCCATACACCCCTCCAGGGGCTTCCTCCTCAGCGAAGATGGCTATAGGGTGGCGGTCATCCACGGCCACGCCTGGCCCTATCCAAAGCTGCTGACGGCAGACCTACTACTCATGGGCCACAACCATCCAACGGTTCTGCTGAGAACCCCAAGCGGCGTAAGGCTCTCACAGCGGGTATGGGTTAAAGGCCGCTGCGACGGCTCGAAGCTGGCGGAGGCATACCTAAACCAGATGGGTGTTAAGACCCCAGAGAATCCACGAGAAGTCTTCAAGGAGCGCCTAGGCTTCGAGATAGGAGACCCTGAGATGATCCTGTTCCCAGCCTTCAACGACCTCTTAGGGGGGCTACCCATAAATGCTGAGTCTCCTAAAAGCCTCCTCGGGCCGCTGCTGAGAACCGGAGCCGTAGACATAGAGGACTTCGAGGTCTACCTACTGGATGGAACCTACCTGGGGAAGGTGAACTTCCTCAGAAGCCTCGC
>CALEIY010000091.1 GCA_937898665.1 Candidatus Bathyarchaeota archaeon
TTTTCAAGCAGAAGACGGCATACGAGATGTAGAGAGGTCTCGTGGGCTCGGAGATGTGTATAAGAGACAGGGTGTTATTTTAGAGTAACGATTTCAGGCAATGCACCCTTCTCCCGGGTAATGATATTCGGTTTTATCATAAAATTTATATAAACATTTGAATTTTAATAAACATGTGTTGAACTTAAGAATAAAAATAAAATGTGACCCTCATTTAGGTCCAGTTATTTTACTTTCATTTTATAAAAGAAATATCATAATGGCTATATGTCATAGAAGAAAAGAACGTTCTATATGTATTAAAGGATATACTTTTCCTTTATGTTCAAGATGTACCGGTATTTTAATAGGCTTTTTTATCTCATTATTTTTAATCATATTTAGAATAGAAATCTCCTTACTAATATTGATGATTTTATGTATCCCTTTATTAATAGATGGTTTTTCTCAATTATTTGGATGGAGAAAAAGTAATAATATTATAAGATTTTTAACGGGATTTATTTTTGGAATCGCAGAAATTCCATTAATCAACCAGATATTAGGTTTAGTATATTAGGAGGGTTAAAATTGAGTGATAAAAGTGATGAATACAAAATTTGCGGAGGAATATGCTTGATAGCCATTCTCATAGGAATCATTTGGTGGGCATTTACAACTTATCCTTTATTAACTAGTTTAATTTTGGGAATAATATTTTTAGGAGTTATAAGTTTTCCTATCTACGATTATTTTCAGAGGCATAGAGGACTTATTCGTTATAAAGGTTTAAAATATGGCACTCCTGAACAAATTGAAAAATGGAAACAAGAAGAATTTGAAAGAGAACAGATAGCAAAGGGTCTTATTAAATATAAGGGCAAATGGATAACGCCAGAAGATTTGCATAAATTGAAGGAGATATCTCGTGTTTTGAAAGAACGAAAAGAGTTCGAGAGGAAACAAAAAGAAAGGGGTTTAGTAAAATTTATCGATAGACATGGTATTGAGAGATGGGGCACTCTTAAACAAGTTAAAGAATGGAAAAGGATTGATCTAGGGCTTAGAAATAATTTTTCAGACTTTTCTCCCCGAGAATTTGAGTGTTTTATAGGTGAATTATTTAAAAGGATGGGATATTTGGTTGAAATGGAGAGGTATACTAAAGATTTTGGGATCGATCTTGTAGCTAAAAAAGGTAATGATATCATAGTAATACAAGTAAAGAAGTGGAAAAAGGGGCATAATATTGGTCCTGATGTTGTTAGAAGCGTCCTTGGTGCTATGTGGAAAGTAAGAGCGAATAAAGCTATTATTATCACAACTTCAGATTTTACTGTTTTAGCTAGGGAACAAGCCAAAGGTGCACCAGTGGAACTCTGGAATTGCACCATACTTGAAAGATTAGTTGAAAAATACTTCCTTTCACAAGCATCACAAAAATGGCATTATGACAAAGAGGAAATAAGGAGAAGAGCGCTAGAGCTCCTCTCCCAAGGCTCTCTCACTCTCAAGGAGCTGGCCGAGCTCCTGGGGATCGATGAAAGGAGTGCCTTTATAGCGAGCTTAAGAGAAAGCAAATACGATTCTATCATAGATGCCTTTTTAGTGTATGGAAAGGACATCGTGGAGGTGAAGGTGGAGGGGGAGGATCCAAATTTTGTAAGGATGCAGTTGGACAAGAGAATTGAGGTTCGAGGGCTTAGAGATAAGGTTAAGACCTCCGTCGTAAACAACGTTCTCTATCTTGAAAAGGTGAGGTAGCGCTATGGACCATCAATGGTGGGAAGTACGGATCTCCTTACATTAGTCCTTTATAGGATACCAATAAAAGCATCGTCTCGATCATGGAGCTTCTACTTCTCCTCTCACACTCATAAAGCTCATCAGATTCCTCTTCTTCTATCAACCCTCTGCGCCCTCCCTTCGAGTTTCGTCAGTTCTCATTCAGCTTTGATCATCATATTCCGCATCTCATTGACTCTAGCGACGGCCAGCTCCATAGCCTTCAGCGTATTCTTCACCTTCAGCCCAGGAATCTCAGGTTGACTTCAGTTCAATCGAACATCAGCCTCCCCTGAATCGTATCTTGCATCTCTCAAATGAGGGATGAAGACTTCTTGCTCGATGACGCAGTTGATGAACCTCTGAATCGCCATCATAAGGGAAAGGATCAGGAGAGAAATTTAAGGCGGAATTGGTCTGTGAGATGTCTGTCGCATAGTTTATCCAGAGTCGGCTTCGGTCGCTTACGTGAGAGACTACCACGAGATCGAAGGTGGCCTTACTCCCTCGAATAGGAGCTCCTTTAGGCTTCCTCTAAGCCTTTCATCGCATTCCGCAAAGAAATTCCTGGCCCTCCCATAACCCCTATGAGGCTCGGCTTCAACGCTTCCACCTTCTTGACTATGTATATCATCTCTAGGCAGCGTTTTACTGTCTCCTTACCCCCTCCTGTTGATTAGGAGGTATTTCCTCAGATGCGTCTAGTAGGCCGTCGAATCGGATCC
Source organism: Candidatus Bathyarchaeota archaeon (assembly GCA_937898665.1). GTDB lineage: Archaea > Thermoproteota > Bathyarchaeia > TCS64 > B23 > B23. The sequence goes on from CALEIY010000091.1 coordinate 2,490, forward strand.
TATGGAGTTGAACCTCCCCGAGAATAGGTGGCAGAGGTATGTTAATGTGAAGTGGTTAGCCGTCGATGTTACGAACCTTAGGTCGGCTTTATAGTTAACGCCCTAAAAGAAGCCATAAGAAGATTAGAGGGCCATATTCCTAAAACAGACCCCTACAATGGAGATATCGGAACCTACGGTTCCGATAGATGGTGCGGCCGCCGGGATTCCCACCTGGGCGTCTCCGACATAGCCACTGAAGGTAGGCCTCTGGGGACTTAATATCGGCGGAAGAGAATTCTCCACCTGGGTGAAAGTGGCCGGCGTCGTCTAGCCTGGAGAGGATGCCACCCCTCCAAGGTGGAGATGCGGGTTCAAATCCCGCCGCCGGCACCTCGACCTCTTACAGTGGCCGTAATTCCAATCCCGCCTCCCCAGGGTCTCCGTGATTGCCACCAGTCACATCCTGGAATTAAATCCCCAGCCCAGGGCCTCTGACGGTGGCCGTCAGATCAAGTCCGCCGGCTTAGGAGCTCCTCCTATAGGCGTTCATGAGGCGGTAGAGGTCTGGGAACTCCTGATGGGAGAGGGCCCAGCGGAGGATGGCCTCTATGAGGGCTGACCGAGGTATGAGGCCTCGCATCAGGTCTATGGCCTCCAGGAGCTCTCTGCTGATGCTGAGGCTGATCCTCTCCTTCAAGGCCTCCAGGTCGCTATAAGTGGCCACCACTTATAATGAATTCAAAATTATAACGGCGTTATAGGGCCGGTCTCCTCATCATCGCCTCTCCTCCTGGATTCTCGGGCTATCTTGATGGGCCTCAGCCAGA
>CALEIY010000092.1 GCA_937898665.1 Candidatus Bathyarchaeota archaeon
TCCCAGTGACCATGGTGAGGTCTGGGATGATCAGGAAGACGGGGGAGATACGCCCCTCCTCCATGATCTTCGTCCGAATATGTCGAGTATCCTCGGAGAATCTCTCGGGGATTATTATGAGCTTAAACTTCCCATCCTCCACAAGCCTCTCCACTATTCTAGCTATCTCCCTCCCATCCTCAGCGTAGAATCCATGAGCCCCTATCAACTCAAAGCAGCTGACGAAAGAGGAGGGGCCGATTACGGCTACACTCATCTCAAGATTATCCAACTGAGATGGATAAAAACTTGACTCCCTCCTCTAGAGGCTGTGTGTGGCTAGGGAGAGATGGACAACCCTCTCTATCGACTCCGCTATGGTATAAGGCCATATCCCCATCACCAGGGATTCGAGGCTGAGGAATAGTAGGGCGACCACCATCGTCAGGGGGGCCTCCCTAACACCCATCAGCCCCTCCGGAAGCTTCGTGTAGAAGAGCCTCCATATCGTCCAGAACTCGTATGCAAGGGTTATGACCGTTGCGAGGGTGGTGGCGAGGAGGGCGACTGAGAACTCCAATGGGGAGGAGGCGATTCCACGCTGGAAGGCTCCGGTGAGGAGGGTGAACTTCGACTCGAAGCCTATGGTCGGGGGGACGCCTCCAATGGTTAGGAAGCCGACGAGACAAGCGATCAAGGCTGAGGGCATCTTAGAGGCGAGGCCTCCAAGCCTCCTAAACTCCAGCTCACCCGTCTGATGGAAGATCGATCCCGAGGTGAGGAAGAGCAGTCCTATGGCTAATCCATGGCTGATGGCGTAGGAGACCGCCCCAGAGACCCCGTAGAGGTTGTAGGTGAAGACGCCGAGGACGCAGTAGTTCATCTGACTCATGCTCAGATAGGCTACCAAGCTCTTGAAATCCCTCTGGACGAGGGCCATCACCCCCGCGTAGAGTATCGTTATTAGGGCCCTGTCTCTTATACACATCTGACGCTGCCGACGAATTAGAAGGTGTAGATCT
>CALEIY010000093.1 GCA_937898665.1 Candidatus Bathyarchaeota archaeon
GAGAGCCTGGTTAGGAAGGTGGTTTCAGCCTATCTAGTCGGCTATAACGTCATACAGGTGAGGAATCCTGAGAGGAGGATCGCCACTACGCAGAGATATGCCATCAAGGATCTCATCCGCAAGAAGCTTCTAGGAATCGAGCTTCTATCGGATCTGCCTCAGGAGTTGACGCTACAGGTTCTAGTCGGCCATGGAGAGCTCTCGGTGAAGGATGCCCTCAGGAGGATGAGTGCCATAGCCGCCTCGATGCATAGGGATGCCATTATGGCGTTGATGACCGATGACCCTGAGCTGGCTAGGGAGGTGATAGAGATGGATGATGAGGTGGATCGCTTTGGACTCTACATCATAAGGCTGTTGAAGATGGCTGTTTCGGATGGGAGGGTTTTGAGGGAGATTGGGCTTTCCTCGCCTAGGGAGTGCCTAGGCTATAGGCTGATCACGAAGTCCATAGAGAGGATGGCGGATCACGCGGCTAACATCGCCCAGAATAGCCTCACGATGACCCCCATGAATCTCAGCAGGGAGCTCCTAAGGGAGATAAAGGCTATGAGCGACTCCGCGCTCAGGGTCTTCGAAGAGGCCATAGAGGCCCTCTTCAAATGGGATTACGCCTCAGCCGATAGGGTCTTCGAGAAGGCGGAGGAGACGCGTCAAATGGAGGCGGGGGTGGTTCAAAAGGTGATAAAGCATGCCCCCACAGAGGATGTCCCCGCCCTCAGACTCATCATAGAGAGCATAAGGCGGACAGCGGAATATGGGAGCGACATAGCTGAGATAGTCCTGAACCTAACGATCGGAGAGGAGATTAAGGATTAAGAGATTTAAGGGAGGCCTTTAGAGTTTTAGACGCTGCTGGGGTCGTGGTCCAGCTAGGTGGGATGCGTGGCTCGGGCCCACGTGGTCGCCGGTTCAAATCCGGCCGACCCCACCATCTACGTTCTGTGTGGACTTTTAGGGGGAAAGGCCTTTCATCATCGTTTCGTGGGGCTTTGTGGGAGTTAGTCTATATTGTAGATGATTTGGACTGAGGCTGATATTGTTATGGTTCCTTCGATTATTGGTGTTGATGCTGCTTCTGCTATGGCTTTTAGTCCCATGTCGTAGTAGGTGTAGGGTCTGTAGAGGCTCTCGCTCACTGAGTAGACGCCGGTTATCTCTATGCCTAGCTCCTCGGCGATCAGCTTCGCCTTCTCCTCCGCATCCCTAACGGCCTCCAAGTAAGCCTCCTTCTTCAAGCTCTCCATCCTCTCATCTGATAATGTGAAGTGTATGGATTCGACTTTATTTGCTCCGGCCTCTATGGCGATATCTATGATTCTCCCCACTTGATCCAGCTTCATCGTCTTCACTTTGAGGCTGTTGATCACCCTATACCCCTTCGGATTCCCCTGATCATCATAGATTCGATACACTTGGAAGGAGCTGGTCTCCATTGAGTCCTCGTCGACGCCGAGATTCTTGAGGGCCTCGATGACATTCGACATCCTCATGGCATTCTCCTGAACCGCATCGCCTGCTGAGGTGTCTTCGGTCTCAACGCCGAGGGCGATCACCGCCAGGTCGGCCTTCCCAGAGGCCTCGCCAAATCCGGTGACCGTTATAGTCTCCCCGCTTACGAGTTCTCCAGACATCCTCGTCAACGTTGATAGGGTAGGCGTAGATAATGAAACCTCCATCGCCGATCCCCCTCGCCTCAATCCCTGCGCCAGTATCAAAGCGGATGCGATTATGGAGATGCAGATCAGCAGGACCTCCATCTGCCTCCAATCAGGCTTCATCTCTCTAAACACCTCACCGAGAACCAGGCGCTATGAGGGTTATTATACTATGGGTTTGAATGACCGTTCAAGGGAATAGAACACCCCTTGAAATCTGGGAGTCATCAATCTCAAACGGTTGATGCTCTCATCGTTAGATCTCATCTAGGTCTATCGCTGTAATCCCCAGTTTCCTCTGATAACTCAGGATATATCTATCGGTCGTTATCAGTGGGAGATCCATAGACTTGGCGGTTGCGACGTGGAAGGAGTCAAAGAAATGGAGCCTGCGAGGGCCTCCATGCTCTCTGTAGACGGAGAGGGCGTACCTAGCTATACTCGGCGTGAGAGGTATGTACTCTAGGGGAAGGAGCTCCAACTCCTTCATGGCGCTGATTAACGCATCTATGGAGACCCCTATCGAACGATAGGCGAGGATCAGGTCTACCAATAAGACGCTGGAGGCATATCCCCTCACCCTCCCCTCTTGTATAGCTAGGAGGAGGGGCTCAGCATGATCTGCATGAACATCGTCTGAGAGATAGGAGTAGAGGACATCTGCATCAAGGAGAAACTCCTTCGGCAACCTCCTCGATGAGTCCAGCTCTGATGAACTCCTCAACTCTCTCCTCAGCCTCCTCAACGCTGACCTCAACCTTGATCAAGCCCCTCAGTCTTCTAACACTGGGAAGGGGTGTGAGAATTATCCTATCACCCTCCACCTCAAGAGATAGGAGATTGCTCTTAAGCCTAGACCGCACTTCTAGAGGTATTAGAACCCGCCCCTTGGAGTCCATCCTGACGATCAT
>CALEIY010000094.1 GCA_937898665.1 Candidatus Bathyarchaeota archaeon
AGGGTTCCGGCGCTTCCGGAGTACATACCCTACCATATCGGAGTCTTCTGTACAACCGGCTGGGGTAAGACCTCCCTGGTGAGGCATAAGATCATACCGCTTCTAAGGGAAGCGGGATATGGGGTGCTGGTCTTCGACTGGAAGGGAGATGACTATGCCCCATACTTCCCTGATAAGGTGATTAGGGCTGATGAGATAATCCTAGAGGTGGAGGAGAGGGGTCTCGACGATATGGCTGAGCATCTGATAGAGAGGGCCTACTACTGTGGGAGCAGCGGCTATCAAGGGGCCATAAGATACATCCTCGCTCTCACAGATGTCCTACATAACCTCAACCTCGATGAGATTGAGAGTGGAGCGGAGCTGAAGGCTATACTGCTAGAGGAGACGCCGAAGTATATAGTGAACTACGCCTCAACCCGATACGTCGATGAGAACATCAGACTCTTTAAGAGCTACTTCAGCCGGTTGAGCAACTCGATATTCGATGAGTGTTTAAGAAGGATGAGGGAGGGCCGCTACAGCGCTGAGGATGTCATAGAGATGGCGAGGGGTGATCTGAGGGTCATAGACCTCAGCGGTAGGGAGAGCGATGAGAAGCTCCGGATATTCCTCGAGATCGCGAGGGTTCTGAGGTATAGGATGGATGTCGAGAAACAGCGTATAGGGTTGGCTCTCGTAATCGATGAGGCGCCTCAATACTGCCCCTATGGCCCCATCGGCCTCCAGAGGGAGACGACGAGGATGATCGTCGACCTCTGCGCCCTCGGTAGAAGCTATCAACTCCCAATAATACTTCTATCCCAGGGAATCATGGGGGAGATCGGCATAAATGCGGCTGTGCGTCGAAACATTAACACCTGGTTTGTGGGGAAGGTTCATCCCCTCGATAGGGGTGAGGCTGAGAAGCTGCTCCCCGACGTCGACCTAGAGTTCCTCCAATCCCTTGAGGTGGGCCACTTCTACTTCTTCGGCAATATGAGTCCCTCCCCCGTTCCGCTGTTGATACGCTTCGAGGTTGAGGAGGGATGAGCGAGGAGGAGGTCAGCGAGTGGCAGAGGCTTCCGGCTCCCTTGCAGCATCAGTTCTATGACCACGCCAGGAGGGAGGCTCAGCGGCGTATCAAGATGCTTAGGGAGCTGGATGGTAAGCTTAGGAGTTTAAGGGGGCTCCTCCGCTTCAGGGCTGTGGATGAGGGTGATTGGAGGGGTCTCAGGGTCGGCGTCGTCGACGGCAGCTCTCCCCCAGCTCCGGATGTGAGGCTTGGAGGCTCCTACGCCCTCTTCTGCTCCAGCTTCAAAATCTTCCAGGGCGATGAGCTCATCGATGAGGGTTATAGGTCTGGGATGCTCTTCAGGGGGAACACCGAGCGATACTCTTCAAGAGCCATCCTCAGGCTCCTCATGACCCGATTGGAGCGTAAGTCAGCCCTTGAATGTCTTGAGAGGGGGGTTGACTGGCTCATCATCGATGGAAGCTTCTTCGGCTTCCGCTATCGATGTCGAAGAGTCGAGGAGGCAGAGTTCACATGGTATGAGGCAGATGAGGGCGGGGAGGTGATGGAGCTCAGCTCAACGGGGGAGGAGCTCATCAGGGAGCTCCTCAGGGACACGGAGCTACTCCTCGACGCTAATGCCGTTGCGATAGTGAAGAGGGTGAGGACTGCAGCGATAGATGGCTTCCTCCTCAGCCGTAAGTGGATCGGCATAGAGGGAGCCTCAAATCCGGCTGAGCGGATCAGGGAGGTGAGGATAGGGCTTCCGGATAAGATGATCCTATCGATGCTTATGCCCACGGGCCACTACTTCCTATACAGCGACTTATTCCAATATCCCGGAAGCTTCTACATCTACTCCGTCCTCTCCGGCATAGCCGAGGAGTGGGTTAGGGAGAGATTGAGGAAGGGTCAGGGCATAGAGTTCGAGGATCTCCTCGCCTTCTCAAAGGCGTGGGTGGAGCATAGGGAGCGGAGGGAGAATATCCTCGACGACCTCTTCCAGAGCATCTACATAGACACAATCTTCAACAAGCTGGAGAGGGGGTATTTCAGAGCCTATGAATCGGCTCCAGCCTGCTGCTTCGAGATCCATCGGGATAAGCTCCTCGATGAGATTCTTCCCTATCTCATAGGCTTCAACAACAGGGATACCGGCCACCCCTTCCCCCTCGACCTCGTAGACATGGATGTGGGCATGCCGATATGGTTTACAAGGGAGTTCGTGGAGGAGGTGGAGGCCCAAGTCATCAGGGAGGCCGGAGCCGAATTGGCTGAGAGATACTTCCAATACATGAATCCGCAGAAGAAGTGGGGATACCGATAGAGGGGGTTCTCCCAGGGGAGTTTGAAATAGGCTCCTTAGATTTGGGGGAGCTGGATAGGTTGCCATTTTCCCCTGGATTTCACCTCCTTGTTCACGCCTTCGACGGCTCACCGCTCGGATAATTCTCCAAACCCTCTATGATCTCATCTCTCTCGAAGCGGAGCATCGATCCCTTGAGATAGTCCTCCCTGATCTCGAAGCTCAGCCATCTACGGCTTAGACGCTCAGCGACCCATCCAGTGGTGTTGGAGCCTGCGAAGGGGTCTAAGACGAGGTCTCCAGGATCAGTTAGGAATCTTATGAAGAATCTCGGTATCTCAGCTGGATACCTCGCCGGATGAGGTTTGATGCCGTAGATTCGACATCTCCGGATGTATCTCCCCCTCGAATCCGTATTTGGTGCTATTATGAGGTTCGGTGGAATCGCCCCCTCGCCGCCTCTCCTAAACCACTCCGTTATCCTATGCCCCGAGGGTCTCTCCATCAACCTGTAATGCTTCTCCCCCCTGAGGATGCGCCTCATATCCTCGCTGTATGGAGTTAGGACACGTCTATTATCCGCCTTTGGGTTAGCGGTCGGCGAGAACCACCAGATGGGATCTACGGCGTCCTTCACCCTTATCCGCCTCACGGCCACCCATTCAGCTGGGGCGGGAAGCTTCGCCGGATTGAACCAGTAGAAGTCTTGTAGGAATTTCAGCTCCCTGGAGATCTCGAGGAGGAGCTGGAAGTTGTATAGGTTTTTCCTCGGCTCCCCTTTAATCCAGCTTCCCCCTATATGTATGACTAGGCTTCCATCGGGGGTTAGAATCCTCTTAAACTCCCCTATGAAGCCCCTAAACCAATTGACGTATTCCTCTGGGGGTGGGTTTCCATACTCCTTCCTGTGGATGAGGGCGAAGGGGGGTGAGGTGAGGATGAGGTTTATGGAGCCGTCCGGTATATGCCTTAAGAGTTGCCGCGCGTCGCCGAGGTATGCCGAGCCGAGCCTGGTTCTATAATAGGGTTTTAAGCCTCTTAGAATGGGCGTCCTCATCGGCTTCATCGATGATACTATGGTGTTAGCCCTAATTCCTTTTGAGGTAGAGCTGTATAACCCTCTCAACCTCTCTAGGTATCTCCTCTATGGGTATGTCTCCCCTCATCTCTCTGACCAATCCCCTCTCTATGTAGCGCTGTAGCACCGGCTTGGTCTGCTCCTCATAGATCTTCAGCCTTCTCCTAACCACCTCCTCCCTGTCGTCGCTCCTCTGGATCAGCTTTGTGCCGCATTCATCGCAGATCTCATCCACCCTCGGCGGATCATACTTCAGGTTGTAGATGGCTCCACATTTTGGACACCAGCGTCTAAGGGATAGCCTCTCCACCACCACCTCCGGATCCACTACGACGTTGAGCACTAGATCCAGCTTGACGCCCATCTCCCTCATCATCCTATCCAGAGCCTCAGCCTGATTTAGATTCCTTGGGAATCCATCGAGGATGAATCCCTCTGAACAGTCAGGCTTTCTAAGCCTCTCCTCGATGAGTCCTATGACAAGCTCATCTGGGACGAGTTCACCTCGATCCATGTATTCCTTAGCCCTAAGCCCAATCTCAGTCTCCCTCGATACCTCCTCCCTAAGTATATCTCCGATGGTTATCACGGGTATGTTGAGAAGTCTGCTGATCAGCCTAGCCCTTGTCCCCTTCCCCGATCCAGGTGGGCCGAAGATGAGTATCCTCCAGCCCATGAGGCCTCTACTCCTCCTGCTGGATGACCATTATAACCGTTTCGAGCATCCAACCCTTTATAGCTCTGGAGCCTATAATACCTGATGCCGAATCGATACCTGGCGAGGGTGTACGTCCGCCTCAAGCCCGGCTACTCGGATCCCGAGGGAGAGACGACGGCGAGGGCCTTAAGGGGATTAGGTTATGGCGTCGAGGATGTGCGGGTGAGTAAGGTCTATGAGATACTCTTCGAGGCCGAAGGTCGAAGCGAGGCCGGTGAGCTTGTGGA
>CALEIY010000095.1 GCA_937898665.1 Candidatus Bathyarchaeota archaeon
CACCTTTGGAAACAACGCCCTCATCTACCTAGACCTCGGTAAGACGGCCTTCACCCTCGCCAAGAGGAGCGGTGAGGGCGTTAGGGTGGCCTTGAAACCCGATTTCGAGGACTCCCAACATAGGGAGAGGTCTGAGCTGAGTGATCTATGGGAGCGGATCGTCGCTAGGAGGGAGAGGGTCTCAGAGGAGGAGAGGACTAGGTTCATGAAGTTGATGGAGGAGGCCGCCTTCGATGTGCTGCGTAGATCGGCCTCTGAGATGTTCCTGATAAGGAGGATGAGGGTTAAGGTACCCGAATATGCCCCGATCTACGGCTCCGTGGTATGCTCCCGATGTGGCGAGAGAGTGATGGAGAGTAGGGCTGGGCTTAGGGATGGCAAACCCCACTGCCTCAGCTGCCTTGAGGCTCAATATCCCATTCTCGATGGGAGGGGCATATATATGGGACGAGTGGAGATGCGGGAGGCTGAGAGGGGTGAGGTTCAATAGTAGGGATCTAACCCTCATGACCCTCCTGGGATGCCTATCGGCCCTCACAACGCTCACCACCAATATGATTCCGGCCCCCCTTCCAGGGCTTTATGGGGCCATATCAATACCCCTGGGAACCATCCTAGTCTTCACGGCGAGGGCGCTCGTCGATAAGCCTGGAGCAGCCACCTTCACCCAGCTGGTAAGCGGCGTGGTCTCAACGATCCTCCCTGGGGGGCCTCCAATACCCTGGCTGATAATACCCGTCTGGACTCTGGGAGGAATAGTCGTAGACCTAGCCTCGCTATCCCTAGACTTCTCGGAGTCGATTATGGCCTCGCTTCTGGTAGGCCTCATATACGGCGTTCCGGGAGACCTCCTACTCTACTATGCCTTTAGGGTGATCCTAGGGTGGTTTATGCCACCGGTCTTCTTCCTCTATGGCTTCCTCCTCATTCACTCCCTCTTAGGCGGCATAGGGGGACTACTCTCCCCCTCCATCATTAAACGTCTGAGGCCGCTATTATCCTGACCTCTTTATTCGATGCTTATGACCTCGAATTCGCCGTAGGGATCCCCCACCGCTATACATCTCGTCTCCCTCGCCATCATATCCCTATCGAAGAGGGCTGAGGCGTACCCTGCTAGCATTCCCCGTAGGAACTGGCTGTAGGGTCTCTCAGCCCTAAGCTCGCATTCTATACAGCCCTTAACCCTCAGCCTTATCCTCGAGGTTTCGGGGTCGATCTCTAGGGATTCTATGAGGGCGTAGCCGACGGAGGCGGAGAGGCTGTGCTATATGGGTCTCCCCTCCGGATCCTCTATGCCTATCTTCTCAGCCATCCCCATATATCGCTCGGCGAGGCTCTTACCAACTTCTTTCCCCAGGAAGTATAGGATGGCTTCACCTTCGGGGCCGATGTGTCTGCGTATGTCTACGAAGAGTCTTTCAGCGCCGACTCCATCAGTATCGCCCTCTCGGATTCCCCCATGAGGGGGAAGGAGACGTCGTCGACGATGAAGCTCTCATACTTCGGCGTTATCAACTTCACCTTCCTGATGAAGTCGAGTCTCTCAAGCTCCTCCGCCAGCTCTTGGGGTCTAGTCTCAGAGTCTGTGAAGTCTATGAATAGGAGGATAACCCCCCTCCCCATGCTCCTCAGCGGCGGTGGTGGAGCAGTAGAGGATGTTCAACCCCCTATCAGCTATGATGGAGGAGAGCTTGGCGAGAACCCCTGGAAGGGAGATGGCCCTTACGAGGAGGCCGTGGAGGTCTCGGCCTATATAGAACATGTATCTCTGAAGGTTGAACATCTCGATGTTAGATGGGAGGGGTTAAATTAACCTTTATTTGACATCTTCAGGAATTGACTACGAAGTGTGTATGAATCTGATAGCTATCTCCCCTTATAGGGATGTCTGGAGGCTTCAACACCTTTAGGAGGACAACCCTAGCCTTCAGCTGTAAGCCGTCGCCTAGGTCGTAGGTGTTCCATTCCTCCCTCACAACCTTGAAGGGGACATCCTCTAGAGGCCTCATCTACCTCCCTTTTCCCCTAAAACATCTCGAAGGGTTATCAGGGATCAGAGTGGCGGGAGATATTTAAATGAAACTTGGAGTCTCCGATTTATCAGGCCTAAAGGGATCTCTCGAACCTTTTTAGGCTATCTCAGGAAGAATCGGCGTCCTGTGAGAGCGTAGGTCATCGATTCGGTTATATAGATGGCGTGATCGGCGATGCGTTCTAGATACCTGATCGTGAGGATATGGGCTATAATCGTTCTAGCATCCGCCTCCACTTCGGCGAGGGTTTTCAACCCCCTCCGATATAGGCGGTCAACCTCCCTCTCGATCATCGATATCTCATCTATCTCAGCCTGGTCTCCGTTCTCCATCAGGGAGAGGGCGGCCTTAATCATCTCCATCACCCTCTCACCCATTTCTCTAAGGGGGATCCCCTCCAACCTTCTCCATGGGCCTATGCCCCTTAGGAGGTCTGCTATGTCGAGGGCGTATCTCCCAAATCTCTCTAGGTCATAGGCGATCTTTAGGTAGGCTCTCAGGGTTCTGAGGTCTCTAGCCATGGGCTGGTGTAAGGCGATGAGACTGATCACCTGCTCCTCCACCTCGCTGGAGAGAATTAAAAGCGTATTCGACCAGTCTCTCACATCCTCGTAGACATCCTCCATCTCCTGGAAGCCCTCCAAGGAGCGTTTAATGGCCTCCTCAGCCAGCCTCCCCATCCTTATGAGTAGGTTACGGGTCTGCCTCAGACCCAGATCTAGGGGTCTACTCATCAGCCGAACCTCCCAGTTATATAGCTCTCAGTTAACTCGCTCTTTGGGTTCTCGAAGACATCTCTCGTCCGTCCATACTCCACTATCTCCCCCATATACATGAAGGCGGTTATATCGGAGACCCTCGCGGCCTGCTGTAGGTTGTGGGTCACCACTATTACCGTATACTCCTTGCTCAGCTCCCTCATCAAGGCTTCTATCTTAGCCGTCGCTATGGGGTCGAGGGCGCTGCAGGGTTCATCCATCAATATAACTTCGGGCTCCACCGCCAGGGCCCTCGCTATACAGAGACGCTGCTGCTGACCCCCCGAGAGTTTTAAGGCGCTCTCGTGGAGGCGATCCTTCACCTCATCCCATAAGGCGGCCTTGCGTAGACTCTCCTCCACGATCCTCATCATCTCCCCCTTCGAGGAGGCGAGGCGATGTATCTTGACGCCGTAAACCACGTTATCATAGATGGACATCGGAAGGGGATTCGGTTTCTGGAATACCATTCCAACTCTTCTCCTAAGCTCATAGACGTCGACCTCTTCGCCGTAGATGTCCACGCCGTCGAGGAGGACGCGGCCCCTACACCTACACTCAGGTATGAGGTCGTTCATCCGATTTATGGAGCGTAGAAGGGAGGTCTTACCGCATCCGGAAGGGCCCATTATCGCCGTCACCAGATTCTCCTTAATCCTCAGAGAGATGTTCCTCAGCACATGCTTCTCGCCATACCAGAGGTTGAAGCCCTCAAAGATGATCTTATCAACCCCCCTCATCTTCTACTCCTCCTATACCTCAATCTCATCACGGTGGCCGCCAGGTTTAGGGAGAGAACTATTAGGAGGAGGACGGCGATGGAGCCGTATTGAATAGACCTCGTCAACGTAGGGTTTGGGGACTGCGTGGACATATAGTATATGTGGGTGGAGAGAGCCATGAAGGGGCCGAGGATGTTTAGGGTCTTACCCGCTATATAATAGGCCGCCCCCGTCATGAGGAGGGGGGCGGTCTCACCTGCGGCCCTGCTGAGACCCAATATACAGGCGGTGAGGATGCCGGGATAAGCCGATGGCAGCACTATGTTTCTTATGGTCTGCCATCGAGTTGCCCCCAGCGCTAGACTAGCCTCCCTAAACTCCCTTGGAACAGCTCTCAAGGCCTCCTCGGAGGCGGCTATCACCGTGGGGAGCGTGAGTATTGAGAGGGTTAGGGAGGCGGATATTATGCTTAGGCCTAGGTGTAGGGTGAGGACGAAGAGGCTGAGGCCGAGGAGGCCGTAGACGATCGAGGGAACTCCAGCGAGGTTGTTTATCGTCACCCTTATGAGGCGTAGGAGGCGGGGGTCAGCTCCCTCCGTGTATTCGGATAGATAGATGGCGGAGGCGACTCCAAGGGGTAGAGAGACGAGAGCTGTGAAGAACAGCAGCAGTATGGTGCCCATGATGGCTGTGCTGATTCCTCCGCCCCTCATCCCAAGGGGGGGTGAGAGGAGGAAGCGGAGGCTTAGAACCGGCAGCCCCCTGACCAACAGATAGATCAACAGTAATAAGGCCAAACCGATGGCGAGGTAGGCCGTGAGGGAGATGAGAGCGAAGATGATTTGCTCCTTCCATAGCCTCATCGCGTCTCCCCCCTGTAGCCTAGATGGATCGCGGAGAGGTTGATGAGGAGGGAGATGATGAACAGCAGCAGGCCGACGGCGAAGAGGGCGTGGTAGTGGAGGCTTCCATAGACCACCTCCCCCATCTCTATGGCGATGGCGGCGGTCATCGTCTCCACCGACCTCAGGGGGTTGAGCGTTATAATCGGCGAGTTTCCAGTTGCCATGAGCACCGCCATCGTCTCCCCTATGGCTCTGCCGACTCCTAGCATGGAGGCAACGATGATTCCCCTCTTCGCTGAGGGTAGCACTATGTTTCTTATGGTCTGCCATCGAGTTGCCCCTAATGCGAGGCTTGCTTCCCTAAACTCCTTTGGAATGGAGGAGATGGCGTCGCTGGCTATGCTCGTAATCGTTGGGAGTATCATTATGGAGAGGATGAGGGCGCCGTTGAGGGCGTTCAGCCGATATGTTGTGTGGAGGAGGGAGTGGAGGAGGCCCGATAGGATGACTAGGGCGATGAAGCCGTAGACGACGGAGGGAACCCCAGCTAGGAGCTCCAGTATCCCCCTGAGAATCGTTCCAACGTGGCCCTCGGCGATCTCGGATAGGTAGATGGCGGAGGCGAGGCTTATGGGTATGGCGATGACTAGGGCTATGCCGACGACTAGTAGAGAGCCAGATAGGAGGGGTAAAACGCCGTATCTTGGATTGATCGCCGATGCTGGATTCCAGACCGTGCCGAATAGGAATTTCATCGGCGATACCGCCGCGAAGAGAGGGAGGGACTCCTTGATGAGGAAGACGATGATGGAGAGGAAGAAGATTATCGAGGCCGACGCCGATGCGAGTAGAAGCGCCTCGATCAGCTTCTCCCCCCGTCTCAAGGCTTCACCCCCCTAACCTTGAGAGCTGCTCCTCGGCGAGCTCTCTCGGTATCGGGATATATCCGGCCTCCTCAACTATCCTCTGCCCCTCCGGACTCAGTATGAATCTGAGGTAATCGGCGACGGCTCCTGTCGGGATGCCATCGGTGTAGAGGTAGAGATACCGGGCAAGGGGGTATCTCCCCTCAGCTATGTTCTCCCTCGTCGGCGGATATGCCTCCAAGTTCTTCTCAGCCTTAACCCGTAGTATCTTCACCTCATCAGCCCTCTCCTCGGCATATGCCACGCCGACATATCCTATTCCATATGGATCTTTTATCACCGCCTCCACAATGTCGGCGTTCCCAGCCATCTGGTTCATATCCCTCCGATAGTCGCCGCCCCTCAGAACCCTCTCCCTGAAATACTGGTAGGTGCCGGAGGTGGACTGCCTCCCATAGACTACTATAGGGGCGTCTATGCCTCCGATCTCGCTCCATCGCCTTATGGAGCCGTTGTATATGCCTCTAAGCTGATCTAGGGTGACTACATCTATCGGATTCTCCCTGTTGACTATGATGCTGATGCCGTCTATCGCGACCTTCCACTCAACAGGCTTCACTCCGGCCTTCTTCGCCGCCTGGAGCTCCTCAGCCTTCATCTTCCTGGAAGCGTCGGCGATGTCTACCTCACCGTTTATGAGGGCGACGATTCCCGTTCCGGAGCCTCCTCCGCCGACTACGATCTCGACTCCGCTTCTCCCCTTCGCGTATTCATAGGCCCATCTCTCAGCTATGATCAGAAGCGTATCCGACCCCCTCTGCTGGATCACGACGCCCTCAGAATGGGAGATGAGGTATGCAACATAGACGGCTAAGGCTGCGATGAGCAACAGCATTATCAGGCTTCTCCTCATCTCAACCATAGTTTGGAGGGGTTGTTATATAGTTTATCGAAGGAATCTATAGAGGAGGATTTAAATTATATAGGGGGAGAATCGATCCCGATGGAGGCGAGATCCGAGGTCAGGAGAATACAGCTCACCGGAGGCTCCACCTACATAGTGTCGCTGCCGAAGAGATGGGTTGAGGAGATGGGGCTTGGAAAGGGGAGTCTAGTTCGCATCTATTGGGAGGAGGGGGTGGGTCTGCGCCTGGAGCCGGAGGTTGAGGGGGAGGAGAGGAGAACTAGGCGGGCTGTGATAGACATCTCATCGAAGACAACGCCTGAGAGCCTGGTTAGGAAGGTGGTTTCAGCCTATCTAGTCGGCTATAACGTCATACAGGTGAGGAATCCTGAGAGGAG
>CALEIY010000096.1 GCA_937898665.1 Candidatus Bathyarchaeota archaeon
CTGCCCGAGACGCCGGGTGGCCCGTTCAGCCGAATGCCGCCCAGAACAGAAGGTGGGTTACGGCCGGCACACCGACCCAAGTTATTTTGATCTTTTCAAGAGATGCAAGATGGATTAATGGCATTAAAAGGGGAGTTTCTCTAGACATGGAGATTTCATCGCCAAAAAAAAGGTGTGTACGAGGGGCTATGTGGGTTTTAAGATTCTTCCTGGTAGGGCACCAGTATGTTTCCCCTCATCAACGACGAGCACACCATTTACCAGGACGTATTCAACTCCTTCTGGGAATCTACATGGATTGTCGTAGGTGGATCTATGAATGATGCTTTGGGGGTCGAAAACGACTATGTCGGCCCAGAACCCCTCTTTAATCAGCCCTCTATCTTTTAGCCCTAGGAATTGGGCGGGGAGGGAGGTAGCCTTTCTGATAGCCTCCTCCAATCTTAAGACTTTACGTTCTCTCACGTAGAGGCCGAGCAGCTTTGGATATGTGCCGTAAGATCTTGGATGTAGTGGGGAGGGTTCATCGAAGGCCGATGCATCTGTGGATATGGCTGAGAAGGGAGCTTTCATGAAATTTATCACATCCTCCTCACACATTCTGCCTGAGGCTAGGCGCGTCTCTCCCTGGTCATACAGGTATAGAGTTCGGGCAGCCTCCCAGGGATCCGAGAGCCCTAATATCTGAGCCGCCTCAGCGAGAGTCTTTCCAATAAGTTCACGCCTGGAGGAGTAGACGATGGGCCAGAAGGTTAGGGGATCCCATACAGCTCCACTTGGCGTTCCCTTTTCAGCCAAGGTCTTTCTCCTCTTTTCGCTCTTCCAGTATTGATCCATCAACCTCTTTTCACATTCCTCTTTCAGCTGTCTCCAGGCCTCAGGATCCCTTAACTTCTCCATTAACTCCTCTTTAACCTCTTCAAGCTCCTCCTCCGGTGAGATGAGGAATCTCCCTAGATTGGAGACGGCGGGATATCGCCAGGGGTAGAGATCACATATGATGTCTATGCCTTTAGCCCTCGCCTCTTCCAAGAGGCGAAGAGCCTCTATGGAGTCACCCCAATGCTCTTTACAACATACCTTTATGTGCGATATGCAGCCACGTACACCCGTCTCACGACATATCCTTATGAATTCTCTAACAGCATCGAGGAAGTAGTAATCTTCACTTCGTATATGAGACATATATAACCCTCCATATTCTGCAACCACTTTGCAGAGTTCGATGATTTCCTCGGTGTAGGCATTCCATTGAGGTGCATATTCTAGACCTGTAGTCATGCCGAAGGCTCCCTGTTCCATAGCTTCTCTGACCAGCGTCCTCATCTCGTCGAGTTCTTCTTTTGTCGGCTCGTTTCGTTCACCTCCCTCCCCCTCATCCCCCATAACTGAAGCCCTTATGGTTCCGAAGCCGCAGAAGGGGGCTATGTTCACCCCTATACCTAACCCCTCTAGCTTCCTCCTCCATTCCTTGAGGGTTGTCCAGTCTACTTCAATCTCCCTCCTAACCCATCTCCTCAATATATCTCGCATCTTCTCCCTAAACTCTGGTGTGAAGGTGTGTGCAGATGATCCACAGTTTCCGGTGACATCTGTGGTTATCCCCTGAGCCACCCTATTCTCAGCCTTATTATTCACGAGGATCGTCATGTCAGAGTGGCTGTGGAGATCGATGAAGCCTGGACAGACCATTAACCCCTCGGCATCTATAACCACATCTGCCTTAAGGTCGCCACGTCTGATCTCCTCTATTCTCCCATTCTTTATACCGATATTCGCTTTAAACCAAGGGTTTCCTGTGCCATCAATGATCTTTCCATTAATTATCGCTATGTTAAACTTCATCGAATCACCTCATAAAAAGGAGGTTATTTGCCCCCCCTTCTTAAGATGTCGACGACGATTACGATGATGGCTATTGGAAGTAGATAGACCTGTGGCGCTTTGTGGAGGAAGATGCATCGCTCGATTATGTATAGGAGGTCGCATCCTATGGTAGCCCCGAAGGTAGCTCCGAAGGCCGCCATCATGCTCCAACGGCCGATCTTAGCTGCCCATCCGAGGGCTCCTTTATGCTCTCTGGTGAAAGTGAAGTATGCGAGGGTTGTAACCGTGGTGATGATGACGACGAGCCAATTTATGATGGCGGGGGCACCTACTTCCCTTAAGTTGAGGAAGAAGGGCTTTATCTGCCCTATGATCTGAACTGGAACGGCTCTTCCAACGGCGAAGCCAGCTCCACTTCCAGCTATCGCGGCGATTCCCCATCTGCTAAGATACCTATAGCGTTCACTGAAGGATGTATAGAGGAGGAAGCCGAGTATCGCCGGTATAATGAGGATCCAGTTGCCTGCGAGCATGGGTGAAATCCAGATCTTTTTGAGGGTGTCGATGGTGATATACAGCGTATAACCCATGCTGAAGCCGATGATTAGATGCTCCACGAAACGATAGAAAACCGTCTCTCTATAGAGCATGCTCCAGGCCATGAGTGTTAGGATGGCGACTATAAGGCTCGCTATCACCTCCATCTTACTCCCCCCTAAGGCGCTTTCTCCAGTAACTTATGTTCCCGACGATTACTAGGAGCATGACGAATGTGAGGCAAAGGCTTGTAGCATCCATTATGGAGGTAGCTACGCCAGGCCTCTTCATTAAGGCCTCATATTCTGCCCCGCCCTTAGTCCCTGGTAGCATGGAGTATAATTGTCCACCGCTGACATAGGGCATTACAAGCGAGATGGCGGCGGGAGAGATGACGGTGATGATCTTTGGAACCTTACCGGAAAACTGCCTTATCCAGGGATCAGGCCATGTTACACATGCAAATATATAGAGCTTGAAATCCCCTATGGATTTTACATCTTTCATGATCTCTAACTCTTCTACGGGAGTTCCATAATAGTCGTATTCGATTCGCCTAGGATTCTCAACGAAGGCTGCCATCGCCGTTTCCATTCCCGGTAGATAACCTAAATTAACATAGTCTACGCCATATTTTGCGTCTCCTATATCTATCTCCCTCAATATCTTCTCGGCTAGAACAGGGCCATCGATGTAGAAGGATACGATGACTATTCTGACCTTCTTCATGAATAGATGTTGCATTATGGCATTCATAGCTGGCCCCACCTCCACCCACATGCCAGGTGTGAAATCTGGGCTGACGAGCACTAGGTCGCCTGGCTCCAGTTCCTCTATACATTTGTAAGCTTTGATCGTCAATTTATCAATGGATATCGGAATACCTAGGGGCACGAAGGCGGGAAGGAAACATAGTATTAAGACCCCTATCCAGATTACCTGTCTATAATTCCGACCCAAAACTTCTATTAAACCCCCCTTCTCGGACAATCTTCATCACCCCGTGTATGCCTTCTCATATCCCAGTAGAACCCTTATCGCTATGGCTATGGTGCCGATGGCGACGCCTATGACTATGCCCCTGCTGGCCCCCATAGCCGGATTATCCAATAACCACGAGGCTACTTTCTCAACGCCTGGGATGAAGAAGCCGTAAACCGGGGCGAAGTGCATCAATAGTATAAAGCCCGCCAATGCGAGGAAGAAGGCCTCTACGCTACGCACCCTGAAGGCCCTGTAGAGGCCGCTGATCTCGGAGAAGCCTGTGAAACAGAGGATCGCTATACTCGCTGGCGTGTATATCTTCGCATAGAGATACTCCCTCGACGCTGGAGAGGCATAACAGGAGACAAACATCAATATGAGAGCCCCAAAGACGACGAAACTCATCTCATAGCCCTTCTCCCTCTTCGCGATCTTCTTTCCGTGATAGAGGGTCATCGCGATTAGACCCGTTCCCAGGGCTAGGTTGCTCATTAGCAGAACCCAGTCGAAGAGAGTTGAGTAGATTTTGCCCATCGCTGGATGTTCTATATAATAGCCGAAGCAGCCTATGATGAAGGTGATCGCAAATATCAGCAGCGGTATCTCCCTTCTCCTAACCCACGACATTCTCCTCACCCCTAAAACCTGAGAATCGTGGATGCATCGACGCCGAATAGGGAGCCTATCACATAGATGATTATGAGGGCTATCGTTATGAAACGAATAATATCGGACGCCAGTATCGAGCCTAACTGAGAGGGTTCACGTGAAACGTAGGCTCCTGCAGCCAGAAGCTCTTCCCCTATTAAACTATAGTCGCATAGGGCGACGACGAAGGGGACTTGATAGAGTCTTCCAGTTCCTCCCACCTGCATCGCACCGGCCCTCGCCCCTGCCTCCGCTATGACCACCGTCTCCCAGTATAGGGCTCCGAGGAGGAAATTAGCGGCGGGCTTCTCCCTCTCATAGGTTCCAACTATAGTTGACATCAGAGCGACCTGCGAGGGAACGAAAGTTATCTGTTCAGGCTTATAGGCGTCTCTATAAGCGGTTCTAAGCATATCCTCAGCGATTGGAACCAGCTGTGGAACGGCGGCGATATATCTAAGCTCCGCCCCCCTTGAGGCAGCGAGGGATGCGGAGTATCCGAGGAGAGTCATTCCCGCCATGGTCATGGGCATATCTCCACCATCGAGAGAACCCACACCGGTGGAGTAGTAGATCGGACGTCCCATCTCAACAGCCCTCCCTATAGCTTCCTCCATGGCATCGAGACCCGGAACTTTCCTGATCATCGGAGGCTTGCCACGCACAGCTCTGTAAATACAGTATAGATAGAGGGCGATGAATACGAGGAGAACTACAAAAGTCGATGCTAGCTCTCCCTTGATCATTTCCATAAATATACTAATAATTATAACTTTAAATTATTTTCCGCTTCAAATTTAACATAAACTCACTGTTCCACCTCGAACCCTACCTTTATGGCATTGAAAGCTTCACAAGATCAGTTAATCTCATTCGACTAGGAAATTTTTCCCCTCTTCCGGTGAGCTATAAGCAGGAGGAGGTTATGATGATTTTATGAAACGTTGATCGATATCTCTCAGGCTCTAAGAGCCCTAGCCTCAAGTTTTTCTGGTATGGAGCAGCATCCATCTAACTCCAGGATCTTTAAGTCCTGAGACTCCGCCCAGCTTCTCGTCGCCCTCGATGGAAGAACCATTCTATCGGCTCCGGCTTTGAGGCATAGGGTTTCGAGACTTTCCCTCTCGGCTCTAGGGCGCATGCATCCGAGGCTTATGCTTGTCTCAGGCATCAGCAGCCTCGCGAGGGATGTGACCTTCGCCACATCTCTTGGGGGTGGAGGTCTAACCTCCTCCATCGGTGTCCCTGGGGTAGGTATGAGGGCTAGGATGACCATCTGCCTGGGCTGCGCTTCCCAGATGATCTCTAGGGCCTTCGCCTCGCCGAGGATTCTACCGTAGTCGAGGCCGACGCAGAGATGTGGAACCACAGCCGGTATGGAGGTCTCCATGAGGCTGTTCAGCGTCTTCCTATAGTCTTCCACCGTCGCCCTTAGGCCGTAGACCCTCCTGATGGTTTCATCGCTTCCGACGACATCTACGGAGGCGATGTCAATCCCCGTGGAGGCCAGCTCCTCCGCCCCCTCCTCATCGATGAGGCCCGTATGAACATTTATGATAAGCTCTGTGTTCTCCTTAATCCATCTGAGGGCATCGTAAAACCTCTCTAGGGGGACTCGCCCATCGGGGGTGCATCCCCCACTCACGAGGATGCCAACCCCACCCCTCTCCTCGAGTCTTATGGAGAACTCCTTGAGTTTCTCAGGTGACCTGATGGGGGTCATGCCCTGGAGATATTTGCCCATGCAGTGCTTACATCGTAGGGCGCACCATTCACCGGTGATGGAGACGGCTGGGAAATGTGGAAGGGGGTGGTAGAAGCGTATCTCTCGGCCCCTATGCCTCAGTCTAACTCTCCAGGCCTCCTCCAATAGGGTTTTGGGGAGCTCCTCCCATGATAGGAATCTTTGAACCTCCTCGAAGTCTATCATCTTCCCTCCTCCGAGAACTCTACTTGGAGCTCCTCCCCCACCCTCGGCTTCAGAGTTCCAGGTCTCTCTGGAACCAGCTTAAGCGACGCCTCTCCCGTTGATAGGTAGAGGGATAGGCCGACTGGTTGTCCGTCGACGATGAATCTCGGCCCCCTGAAGCGGGCGAGGGCGCAGTCTCCAAAGCTCCTCTCAACTCTCCCTATGGGCGTCTCGCAGAGCTTAACTAAGCCTTCAGTTATCTCGGTGTAGGCGTGGAGGCCGAACCATCTATAGTGGGGGACTCCCCCATCGAGGATCACAGGTCTTCCATCAACCCTTGCCGCTAAACCCCCTCTGGAGTGTTGTCTCAGCCTTAGTAGGATGTATTCTGGTTTAGCCTCTACGACTCTTCCCCTCAACTCCTCCGGTGGATCCCCCACCTCAACCTCCATGAGCCTCCTGAATCGGTATCCGCCTCTCGCCCTTATTGGGTCTGTTGGCCTCCTAACCTCGATGTGTATGTGGGGGGATGTCCAGAAATCGAAGTATCCAGACCTTAGCAGATGGCCCAGCTCCTCGCCGACGCTTATGGCCTCACCCACCTCTATGAGGGGTTCGAGGTGGAGCATCTTCACAACAACCCTCGGATTCTCAGCGCTCTCATAGAGGGAGAGGACATCATATCCGGCATCCCTGAAGAGGCGGCCCCTCGGAGCCTTAACCTTCCTCACGGCTATTAGACGCCCCTCTATTGGTGAGGAGGCTATCTCGCCGTATTCCAAGCCTGGATAGAGGTCGAGGGCCGTCATAGACATATGCGCTGGGTAGGGGCTGTTGAAGAAGGAGAGCCATCCCCCCTTAGGGCAGTGGATCACGACGCCCCTGGCTTCGGCGACGGGGAGCATCTCCAAGATGTCTCACCGGAGGAAGAGCCACTCCCTCGACTTATACCGCTTCCTCAACTCCTCCATCAGCTTGAGTTCATAGTTCGAGGGTTCACCAGAGTTAAGCTCTATATCTAGGCCTCTCTCAAAACCCTCGATGAGGGCATCCCTCACCTCTAGGAAGGAGACCTTCCTCCCCAGCTCTCTTCGTAGGCTTGTCACTCTCTCCTCCACGGCCTTGATGAGCTTATCCCTAAGCTTCTCCTCCGAGACCTTGAGGACGGTGAACATCCTTTTCACGTCACAGTCGATGAGAATTGTTCCATGCTGTAGCACGACGCCGCGACGACGCGTCTGTGCGTTTCCAGAGATCTTCCGGCCGCCGATGAGGATGTCGTTTATCGGTCTGAACTCGGCCTTTAGGCCGAGATGCTCGAAGGCCCTGACGAGGCATCCGCATATCACCCTATAGGATTCGGGTATATCCCTGGGAATTCTTGGATCATCCTCTGGGGCTATGAGGCTATAGGTAATCTCTCCATCATAGTCGTGGTAGACTGCTCCCCCACCAGTGATTCTTCGAACCACGTCGACGCCGAGTCTCCGGCAGGCTTCGAGATCAACCTCTTCCTCTATGCTCTGGAAATATCCAATCGATACTGCTGATGGCTTCCACCGATAAAGCCGAATGGTGTTTGGAGCCTCCCCCTCACTTACGGCTCTGAGGATCGCCTCGTCGAGGGCCATCTGAGTATAGGCGTCGGCGACATAAAGATCTAAGAGGCGCCATCCCTCCATATCATCCTCAAGATTGCCCCCACTTCTTTATCGATTTCGTCTCTCCTCAGAGGCCTAGGATAGTTGTATAGAGGCCCCCTCGGCCTCTCATTGTAATAAGGCCTATTACATCCCGGGCATCCGGAGGTCTGGAAGGCCTCGCCGCTGGAGAGGAGCTCCACTAGCCTTCTGGGTTCTAGGCCGAAGTTGATGATCCTCCCCTCCTCATCGAAGGCCATATCCCCATATCGGGTCAGTCCAAGTATGATGAGGTGTCGGGCTACCTGTATACGCCTATAGGCGTCGAGGGGAGGTGGAGGATGATCTTCCAGCCTTGTTCCAGGTATTGGGGTGAGGGCGAAGAGTCCGGTCAATATGCCTCTATTCCACATATCCTGGATCAGCCTCACCGCATCCCGCTCCGTCTCTCCAAGTCCTATGATTAGATGGGTCGTCACCCTTCCCCTCCCGAAGACCTTTAGGGCATTCTCCAGCGCCTTCAGGTGTCCAGTCCAGGTGTAGGGGCCTCCAGCCCCCCTCCCCTTGACGGCTTCGAAGATCCTGGGCGTCGCCGCGTCGATGGGGATGCAAACCCTCTCAACGCCTAGCTCCAATAGCTCCCCCAGGGCTTTAAGCCCTATCGGAGGGGTGTCCAGGGAGATTGGGAGGCCTGTCGCCCCCCTTATGGCTTTTAGAAGCTCCATAACGTCGTCTAGGAAGCCTGGATAGTTTATGACCTGTAAACAGATCCTCTTAAGCCCCCTAGACCTCCCGCCTCTGAGGGCCTTTAGGACTTCCCCCGTTTTAAAGGGCGGCCATAGAACTCTGGATAGTAGGTCTTGGCTTGCGGTGCTCTCCCTAGCCTGGGGGCAGAAGGCGCAGTTGGCTGTGCATCGCCCCTCGGTGTAGGTCATCAGATAGGCCGTCGATGGTTCAGCGCTGAGCCATCTCTCTTCCAAGCCTAGGATGGCCGCTGTTCCTATGCTGACTCTCACAAGCTCCGGCACATCCCTCACTTCTCTCACCAAAAATAAAGCTCTATGTCCCCATATTTCTGATGAGGTTTGGAAAGTTTCTCTTCACAATTAAAATGAAAGGAACCCCAATGACCGTCCCTATTAACGTGATCATTAACCGCTCCATTACTGAGAGGGGTAAAAGCGCCATGAAGAAGGATGGCGACGCTATATTAGATAGCAATGCCATAAAGATCAAGTTTCCAAGCATATGTCCAGTCATGGTTGAGGAGAAACCGCATAAGGCAACTCCCATTACCATCTCCGTTTTATCCCCACTATGAATATAGCCGGCTATCTTGTCCCTCCATGTAATTATTATGATGAGGCCTATTAAATGAGGCATCGGATAAAGGGGTGCTTTGCGACCTGTTGGGGTCGCATACCAAGAAATTATGAATATCATTGAGATAAATGAGGCTACTATCCATCCCCTAATGTTAAACACCCTATACCTACTCATCGCAGCCGCCGTCAGTGAGGAGATGAAGGCTAGGGGTGTGAAGTATATGCCGAAGAAGTCCATGCTTAAAATCTTCCCTATGAACGCCCCTAGAAACGCGGTTAAGGGCCCGATGATGGGGCCGAGGATTATGCCATAGCTCATCTCCAGCGATCTAGCAATCGAGATCCTCGATCCGGCGACTCCTATGATTGGGAAGCTTGGGAGTAGGCTTACGGCGGCATATAGGGCAGCGAGGGAGGAGATGAGGGGGATAGCCCTCATCCCCAAGCTTCTGGGCGATCTATTGTGGGTCATCATATCTCGTTTGGGGGTTTAAACCATCTCTCCCGTGCCTCTCCAACGGTGAATACGGAGCCTGTGATGAGTATCATGTCCCCCTCCCCAGCCATCTCTAGCGCCCTCTCCACGGCCTCTCCAACCCCCTCCACAATCTCATAGGGCTTGGAGTTCCGCTTCAGCTCTCCAGCGATGACGGCGGGATCGGCGGCCCGCCCCATGACTCCATGCCTAGTCACTATGAAGTAGTCTCCAACCCTTGAGAGGGAGTCGATCATGGATGGTATATCCTTATCCGATGATATGCTGACCACGATGATTAGTCTGTTGTAATCGAACTCCTCTTGGATCACCTTGCTGAGATTCTCCGCAGCCTTTGGATCCTTGGCGCAGTCGAGGACGACGAGGGGTCTCCTCTGAACCACCTCAAGTCTTCCAGGCCACCTAGCCTTCGACAACCCCTCTCTAATAGCCTTCTCAGGGATCTCTATGTCATGGAGGCTTAGAGCCTCCACCGCCCCCACGGCGCAGGAGGCATTCCTAAGCTGATGACGCCCCAGTAATCTGATGTGGAGATTCTCGTAGACTCCCCTAAGTCCCTCCAAGTTGAACCATTGTCCCTCTAGGCTGTGGCGGAGCCTTCTATAACGAATATCCCTCCCAACCACGAACATCTCGGATCCTCGCTCCCTACAGATTTTCTCGAAGAGTTTCAGCACCTCTGGCTGCTCAGCCGCGGTGATGAGGGGTGCCCCCTCCTTTATGATTCCCGCCTTCTTCTCCGCTATCTCTAGGACTGTTTTCCCGAGAACCTCCGTATGTTCAAGGCTGACATTTGTGATCACCGAGACTAGGGAGTGAACCACATTCGTCGCATCGAGCTTCCCCCCCATGCCGACCTCGACTACGGCGAGATCCACGCCCTGCTCGGCGAAGTATTCGAATCCGATCGCGGTGGTCACTTCAAAGAAGGTTGGATGCCCCAGCTCCGGCTTTCCCTCCATCTCCTCGGCTATGGGTCTAATCTCCTCGACGAGTCTCACAACCTCCTTGACAGGTATTCGATCATCGTCGACGATGATCCTCTCAGTGAAGCTTGAGAGGTGGGGTGAGGTGTACATACCCACCTTGAATCCTGCAGCTCTCAATATCGAGGCGGCCATCGCCGTAGTCGAGCCTTTACCATTGGTTCCGGTGATGTGGATGGCCCTAAATCTCTCATGTGGATCACCTAACGCCTTCAGGAGGTAGCTGATTCTCTCAAGGCCTGGCTTAGAGCCGAAGCGTCTTAGATTAAATAACCATTCTATAACATCCTTATATGACGACATTATTATCACTTATGGGGTGAATCCTTTAACTTTAACGAGTGAAGTGATAGCCCAAGGAGAAATCCCATACATCCTCGAATAGGTAGACCTCCACCTCCTCCCCCTCCTCTAGGACGTCTACCCCTATGGGTATGAGGA
Organism: Candidatus Bathyarchaeota archaeon; assembly: GCA_937898665.1. GTDB lineage: Archaea > Thermoproteota > Bathyarchaeia > TCS64 > B23 > B23. The sequence continues at coordinate 10,794 of CALEIY010000096.1, forward strand.
TGTAGCCGTCGGCTTCACTCATACTCGTAATGGCTCCGGACTCCTTGAATACGGGTTGTGCCTCGCCGTTGATGAGTCGGACGGTGAGAACCTGCTCCCTCCCCGTGGAGGCCACCACACGCCTTGAGAGCCTAGCCCTCATAGTTCTAGGCCTGTAGGGTGGGAGGTGCGCCATCCTTCTTAGGGCTGGGATGAGGAAGAGGTAGGCGTTGCTGAGGCATGATGTCGGATAGCCTGGCATCCCGAGGAGGGGCTTACCCTTGATGAGGGCGAAGAGGGTGGGCTTCCCAGGCTTAATCTGGAGGCCGTGAAATATGATGCGGCCAAGCTTCTCCACCACGCCTCTCAGGAGATCCGCGGTGCCTACGGAGCTCCCACCAGACAAAACGATGAGGTCGCAGCCTTCAACCGCCTCGCCGATAGTCTTCTCCAGGGCCTCAACATCGTCGGGGATGATGCCCATCCTGATGGGTATGCCGCCGTGGCTGGAGACGATGGCTGAGAGTGTATAGGAGTTTATATCATAGATCTCCCCAGGCTTGAGCCTCGATCCTGGCGGCTTCACCTCCGAGCCTGTGGCTATGATCGCCACCCTCGGCTTTTCATAGACCTCCACTCGCTCTATGCCTATGGCGGCTATGGCTCCAATCCTCGCCGGCGTCAGTTGGACGCCGGCTTCGACTACGGTCTCCCCCTTTCTGATGTCCTCACCCCTCTTGGAGATGTTTGCGCCTGGGTAGACGGGTGAGTATACCTCTATGTATTCCCCATGGGCCTCGGCGTATTCCCTCATAACGACGGCGTCGCATCCCCTTGGGAGAGGGCTGCCCGTAGAGATCTGGATGCACTCCCCTGGGCCTATCTCGGTTTCATGGAGCTCCCCCACGCCTTGGACTCCGATGAGTTTAAGCCTCCTCGGCGAGTGGGTTGAGGCTCCATAGGTGTCCTCAGCCCTCACGGCGTATCCATCCATGGCGGCCCTGTCAAAGGGTGGGATATCCATGGGGGATACGATATTCTCCGCGAGGACTCTTCCATAGGCCTCCTCTAGGGGGAGGATCTCCGTCCTCTCTATGGGCTTGATATGCTCCTCGATGAGTCTCAGGGCCTCAACCCTTGGTATAAGCCTCTTGAAGAGGGTCATCTTCGCACCTCCCAGAGTAGATGCCCTATGAGGGGGAGGATCAACTTCTCCAGGGCTAACCTGACGGCGGAGACGGAGCCTGGTAGGCAGAAGATGGGCTTACCGGCTGCCAATCCGGCCTTAGCTCTGCTGAGTAGGGCTGCGGCCCCGATCTCCTGGTAGCTGAGCATCCTGAAGATCTCCCCGAAGCCTGGCAGCTCCCTCTCCAGGAGAGGCTCCACAGCCTCTATGGTTCTATCCTTAGAGCTGACGCCTGTTCCCCCGCTGATGAGGATGGCGTCGATGTCCTCATCCTCCAAGTAGCTCCTCAACGTCTTCCTAATCGCTTCGATGTCGTTTCCCACGATTTGATGAGCTACAACTCTATGTCCAGCCTCCTCCAATAGTCGACGGGCTGTCCGACCGGTCTCATCGGTCTTATGGGTTCGGACATCGCTCGTTATCAGCAGGGCGAAGTCGGCTTTGATGCGCTGATCCCTTCTATGCTCCTCCATGATGCTCACCCCTTCAGCTTCTCCACCACCCTGATGTCGACGATGGATGTATGGGGATACTGCCCCCTCTCATCCTTCTCCAGGTATTTCACCATATCCCAGATGGTGAGGAGGGCTACGGCTACGCCTATGAGGGCCTCCATCTCGACGCCGGTCTTGTACTCTGCCTTAACTCGGCATCTCACATCGACATGGTCTTCGCCTAGGGTGAAGTTGAGGTCTATACCCGTTATCGGTATGGGGTGGCAGAGGGGTATGAGTTCAGCCGTCCGCTTCACGGCCTGTATGGCGGCCACCTCGGCGACGGTGAGTGGATCACCCTTCTTCACCGTTCCATCCTTAATGGCCTTGAGGGTTTCAGGCTTCAGTATGATCCTTCCAACGGCCTCCGCCTCCCTATAAACCACGGCCTTTTGGGAGATGTCCACCATCCTGATGGGCTCAGCATCCTTCAACGCCTTCACCCTCCACCCAGGTCGCCCCCATAGGGGTTATCTCCCTCTTCCATAGGGGAACCCTCCTCTTCAACTCCTCCAAGACGTAGCGGCAGGCTTTGAAGGCCTCATCCCTGTGAGCCGCCGCGACGAGGATTATGAGGATGATCTCACCGACTTTAAGTCTCCCAACCCTATGGAGGATGGCCACCTCCTCCACCTTGAATCGCTTAAGGGCTTCAACCCTAATCCTCTCCATCTCCCTTAGAGCCATCTCATCGTAGGCCTCTATCTCTAGGGCCTCCACGACGCGGCCTCCAGTTTCGCCTCGAACTATACCTACGAAGATCGATACGGCTCCAACCCTTCGAAGCCTCAGTCCTTGAAGGGCCTCATCGATGGATGGCTCCTCCCTAATTAACTTGATCATATTAACCACCGCTTACAGGTGGGAAGAGGGCTATCACATCTCCCTCCCTCAACCCCCTATTCGGGGAGGCGTACTCCGCGTTGACGGCTACCAGAAATCTAAGCCTCCTCAAGGCTTGATGACGATTTTTGAGGATTCCCAATAGGGTTTCAACCGTAGTCCTCTCTGGAAGCTCGATGGTCTCCTCGTCTATGCTCAGCGTCTCCCTCAACCTTGCGAAGTAGAGGATCCTCACCTTCATGGCTGTCTCACCCAGTATGGTCTACGCCTTCTAATCGCCTCCTTGAAGGCCTCTATCAGGCCCTCATCTGGGTTTCCTGAGAGGAGGGGGAGGAGATCCACGAGGTTGTCATCCCTCATCAGACAGGGCTTGAGGTAGCCGTCGGAGGTGAGCCTCAGCCTATGGCAGTGGAGGCAGAACTCTGGGTTCTCAACTCCCCTGACGATCTCCACGACGGCTCCATTTTTGAGGTGATACCTCCTTCGGCTCTGCTCCCCCTTCTCCTCAATCCTCGCCGCCTCGGCCTCGAAGAGCTTTTCCAGGGGCTTAAGGTCGAGGTGGAGACGCCTCCAGATCGTGTTTCCCCTCCTTAAGGGCTGGAGCTCTATGAGCTGTAGGGTTGCCCCAATCTCCATGGAGTAGTCGAGGAGTCTTGGGATCTCCCCCGAGTTCAGGCCTCTGAGGATGACGACGTTCAGCTTCAGCGGCGTCAATCCGGCGTCTATGGCTGCCTCAACTCCCCTCAACACCCGTTTCAGGGCGTCGACGCCGGTTATCAACTTGAAGATCTCCCTCCTCATGGAGGGGAGGCTGACATTCACCCTCGCCAATCCAGCCTCCCTAAGCCTATGGGCTAAGGCCTCGAGGTGTGAGCCATTCGTCGTCATCGACACCTCCTTCGCATGGGGGCTGACGGCCTGGATGATCTCGACGATGTCTCCTCGTAGTAGGGGTTCGCCCCCCGTGATCTTGAATCTCGATATGCCTAGGGAGGAGGCGGCGGCGGCGATCCGCCCTATCTCCTCGACGGTGAGTTCACGCCTTGGATTCCTCTCCCCCTCCCTATGGCAGTAGATGCAGTTGAAGTCGCAGCGCTGAGTCACGGAGATCCTCAGCGTATCTATAACTCTTCCATAGGGGTCTGTGAGGGGATGTGAGGGGGTTGCCACGTTGCCCCTATAGCGATATACACGGAAAAATATATCGGTTCAGACGACGCCCTCCCTGGACTCGGCTGAGGGGCGTATGGAGGGGAGATAGCGTTCAACAGCCTCCCTCAACTTCATCAGTGCGTCGACGAAGTCCTGGGGCTTCAATCCAGGTGTTTGAACACCCGTCTCCCTGTAGAAGGCCTCCACCCTCTTTAGGAGCTCCTCCTGGTTGAGCCTCACCCCCTTAAGCATCTCCTCCAGCCTCGGCAGGGAGTCCTCTGGGATCATGAAGAAGTCTCCGGTGATGAGGAGGTCTAGTATCTCATCCTCCCTGAGTTCGGCTGTCACCTTGATCATCTTCGCCGCCTTATGATTGATGTGTACCACCCTTACGCCGTCGGCGATCTTCACCATCCTCCCCTCCGAGATCCATCCCCGCCTCATCTCGGGCATGTAGAGCCATTCATCGGATAGGTGTCGGGGCTTGACCTCCTCCTCGAAGATCCTCCACTCCTCCTCCGTCGGCTCGGAGGGTTTCAGGCTTATGCCCAGCATCTTCTCATATCCCTCTCGCAGCAGTCTCTTCACCTCCTCCACCGGCGGTGTATAGCCAAGCTCCCTCCTCAGAGTCGTCAGCCACTCCCTCATGCTTTTAGCCACCTTATCCCTGAACTTCTCATCCGGCACCTTCAGCACTCTAACCATGGAGTCATAATCGAAGTCGAGGATGATGTTGCCGACGAGGATGATGGCCCTCCCGATCTTTCCGGCTCCGTTCCCCGAGATCTTACGGCCTCCAACCACCACGTCATTTATGGGTTTATACTCCGCCTCTACGCCCAGCTTCCTATAGACGTAGACCGTCACCTGCAGCAGCTTCTCGAAGAGCTCCTCCACCCGGGCTGGGAGGCTTCCCTCATGGCCGATGACCTGGTAGAAGACCTGGCCGCTGTCTAGGTAGACTGCTCCCCCGCCCTGATACCTCCTGATGATGGGTAACCCCCTACTGCGGCAGTACTCCAGATCGATCTCCTCCTCCAATCGTTGATGATAGCCTATACAGACGTAGGGGCTGGAGGGTTGGACGAGGATTATGGTGTTTGGGGCAAGCCCCCTATCGATGGCGAGGGCGACGGCCTCGTAGAAGCCCTGGGCGATGAGGGGTTCAGCTGAGCCTAGGTCTATTAGCCTCCACTCCTCCATGGCATTCACCGATCTGTCCACTCATATTTTAAAAGTCCCGATTCATTCAGCGTCAAATCCTTGTTCTGGTGATCCTCTTCGCCAGGGCTGTCAGTCCTCCAGGCTCCACCATCAGGATTACGACGAGAACTATGATGGGGGTGAGGGCCTCGAAGCCAGCCACCCATATGCCGAGGGAGCCTAGCAGCCTTAGGACTATGCCTGGTAGGATCTTCTGTATGAAGGCCACCGCGAATCCCCCGACCACTGCTCCATAGATGTTCTCCAATCCCCCTAGGACGCTGCCGGCGAAGACGGTTATCAGGAGCTCCTCCGCCCCACCGATCCTGACGGACATGGCGAGTGATAGAACGGCTCCTGCTAGGGCTGCCATGGAGCCGGTGAGGAACCAGGAGAGGAGATGTATTCTGGAGACGTTCACCCCAAGGCAGGAGGCGAGGGTTGGATCCTCGGTGACCGCCCGCATAGCTATCCCCAGCCTACTCCTGGTGAGGAAGAGGTGGAGGAGGATGACTAGCAGGATCGCCGTTGCCGGGGCTGTGAAGAGGATTCCAGGGTATCCGTTGAGATGGAAGTCCCATCTCCTAAGTAGGAAGCCCCTGGCGTGGATTCTGAACTTGGAGAGAACCCAGAAGGAGTAGAGGGCTACGAGGGTTGCGAGGATCCTGGAGAGGGCGAACATGGCGAAGGCCAATCTGATGCCATCTCCCCCCGTCCTCCTAAGGGGCTTAACAACGAGGATGTAGAGCACGCATCCGATTAATCCCCCCGCTAAGGCTGCGAAGGGCCAGGAGGCGTAGGGGTTGAAGCCATAGAATCTCACCAGCGTGTAGGCGACGGCGCTTCCTATGCTGGCATAGTCGGCGTGAGCGAAGTTGGGGAATCTCTCAATCATATGGGTGAGGGTGAAGCCGACGCATAGGGTTGAGATCATTGATGCATAGACGATGAGTCTCACGGAGAACTCGTCTAGCATCCCAGACAATACCCCCAAACCCTATTTAGGGTTTAACGTCCCTCACTCCTCCGATTCACCCCTAAGCATCAGGGCTAGGACGGCGTTGACCAGGGTGGTTGAAGCGAGGATGAGCCAGGGGTAGAGGGGATTCACCTCATAGATGAGGCCGCCGAGTATGAAGCCGAGGATGGAGGGGATGGTGAGGAAGAAGCCCATCCCAGGGCCTCCCCCTCCTCCACCCCTATAATTTATGATGAGCATTCCTCGACCCAAAGCCGCCATAACCCTCCCCCTCATCTCCCTAGGCGTCATATCCGCCATAAGCGCTCCAGCGGCTGGGAAGAGGAAGGCATTCACTATGGCTATTGGAAGCATCGTGAGAAGGGTCTGATAGAAACCCCTGGAGAAGGGGAAGGCCAGTATGGGTGCGACGGCGACGGCTAGGCATAGCGCTATGATCTTACGTCGCTCATATCGGTCGATGACGAGGCCCGCTGGGAGGGTGAGAATCGAGTAGACGAGGGAGAGCATCGTCAATATCACGCCCCACTCATAGGGCTTAAGGCCGATGACATCCCTGGCGTAGACAACCCAATAGGGTGTTGAAAGGCCGAGGGAGAAGGTGGATAGAACGAGGATGATGGCGTAAAGCTTCAAACCCCTTGGGAGTCCCCTGATGACCTCCATGAAATCTCGGTAGGAGTCTATGAGGAGTCTTTTTGGATCTATATTTCTCCTACGCGGTGGAAGGGTCTCCTTGAGGAAGCGGAGGCTTATGGTCGCTATCAGACCGGAGGCTGCGGCGGCTAGGACGTATAGAAGCCTCATGGCCCTCTCAACCCCGTAGAGGGAGATGAGATAGCCGCCTATGAAGGGGGAGAGGATGCCGACGAGGCTGGGGAGAGAGGTGACGATGGCGTATCCCCTACCGCGAACCTCACGTGGCATCGAGTCCGCCAATATGGCTGAGGAGGCGGGAAACTGTATGACCCTGATGCCCGCGATGAGGACGGCGGCGGCGAGGATCCTCCAATCAGGGGCGATGGCGTAGAGGAGAAAGATGGGGATACCGAGATACCCTGAGAGGATGATCGCCTTAACGCGTCCATAGGTGTCGGCGATGCCCCCAGCGAGGGGGTAGAGGAACATATAGGAGAGCGGCCTAAGGGCGTTCACAAGCCCTATCACCCTATTAGAGCCTCCTAAAGCTCTGATGTAGAGGCTGAAGAAGGGGAAAGTGACGAAGAGGGTGAGCTGCCTGATAATATTGTTCAGCGTAATTATGAGGACATTACCCCTCAAAACCTCCTTATAGGAGGCCATATGCCTACAGCCTCTAATAGAACCCCTGAAGGGGCTAAAAGGATTTAGGCATCAAAATAGATCGATGGTTCCATGCCGGAGATACCGAGGGTTAAACTCGCCGTCATCGGAGGTTCAGCGATCCTAGGTTCAGGTTTTCCAAAGGGCTTTGAGGGCATAGAGATCATAGGGGAGAACATCGTCTATGACACCCCCTTCGGGCCGACGGCCCCCTTCACCTATGCCTCCATCGACGGCGAACCCTTCCTCTTCGTCCCCTTCCACGGAATAACCAGGGAGATCGGGAATACCACGCCTAACAGCGCCGCCGAGCGTGTCTTCTACGTCCTCATGAAGGCTGGGGTGAGGAAGATACTCGGCTGCGCCCTCTGCGGCTCCACGAATAGGCTTCTAGACCCTGGAGACGTCGTCATACCCGACGGCTTCGTCGACTATACAACCAAGAGGGCGCAGTCCCTGACCCGCAGCCTAAGGGAGAAGGGAGTCGACGTCGACGTCATCATGTATAGGCTTCATCAACCCTTCTGCCCCACGCTGAGCAGGCTCCTCATCGAGGGCGCTGAGAGGGTCGGCTTCAAACGGGTCTTTCGCAGAGGCATCGTAGGCGTAGCCGAGGGGCCGAGGCTTGAATCCCCATCGGAGATCAGGTTGAGGTATACGAATGTGGGCATAGACGTCGTCACCATGAACCTCGTCCCAGAGGTCATCTTCGCCAGGGAGATAGGGGCCTGCTATGCGACGCTTCAACTGGTCTCAAACTATGGTGAGGGCTTGGTGGAGACCACCTGGACGGGGCCCGAGGCCTTTAGGGCGTTTAGGGAGCGGTGGTGTGGAGCTGCAGCCCAGGCCCTCCACTATGCCTTGAGGCATGTAGACCCTGAGGATATGAGCTGCGGCTGCGACAGGTATAGGTGGAAGGCTCTGCTCCCCTAGCCTTTTTCAGATGCTTCCTTTCTTAGTTTTGTTACTCTCAGATTTAAATATCATTAATCAAGACCCCTCACAGATGGAGCTGGGTAGGGCCATCATCATCTTGGCGGTGGCAACCCTCCTGATCGTAGGGCTGGAGGCCACACCCCTCGCATCCGCCTATCAGGAGAGGGCTATGGAGCTCCTAGATAGGTTTAACAGCATCATGGATGAGACCCTAAGCTTCCTCGATCACGCCTGGGAGATAGCCGAGGAATTCAAGAATCCAGACTTCGACTACGACCCAACACTCCTACTGAATCGCACAGCCCTAAATGGGACAGGCTGAGAGATTGGACTGACAGTGGCTGTCAGTTTAACAATTCTTAAATAATCACCCAGCCTCCTCCCGCCTGATGGATATGGAGGCGGAGAGGCGTCTAAAGGCGATTAGATGTGGAACCCTCATCGACGGGACGGGGGAGAGTCCCAGGAGGAACATGGTCATACTCATCGAGGGGGACACCATCAGGGATGTAGGCTCGGAGGGGGAGGTTGAGATACCTAGAGACGCCGAGATCATCGACGCCTCAAAGCTGACGGTGATGCCAGGCCTCATCGACGCCCACGTCCACCTCTGCATAAACGGCGAGCCAAGCGTCTTCGCCCTATTGCAGTATCCACCAGGCCTCATACAGTTGATGGCCGCCAGGAACGCACTTCAAACCCTTGAGGCAGGCTTCACGACGGTTAGAGACCTAGGCGCCCCCATGGGCTTCGCCATAAGCCTCAGAGAAGCCATAAACAGGGGGATAATGCGGGGGCCGAGGATCCTCGCCGCGGGGAGGGTTATCAGCCAGACCGGAGGCCACGGAGACTTCAGGCTTCCAATAGGCATCGGCTTCGAGGAGTTCTCAAGGCTGGCGGACGGCGTCGACGAGGTGCGTAAGGCGGTGAGGATGGAGCTCCGAGAGGGCGTCGACTGGATTAAGATCTGTAGCAGCGGAGGCGTCATGTCGCCCCGAGACCCCGTCGACGTCAGGCAGTTCACCGTCGATGAGATCAGGGCCGCCGTAGAGGAGGCTTCCGCCTACGGCCGCAGCGTCGCCAGCCACGCCCATGGGACGACGGGTATAAAGAACGCCGTCCTGGCCGGTGTGAAGACCATAGAGCATGGAACCCTCCTGGATGAGGAGGCAGCTGAGATGATGGCTGAGCGGGGCGTATACCACATACCAACCCTGGTGGCGTCATACAACATCCTGAAACATGGCAGGGAGGCCGGCATACCGGAGTATGCGATGAGGAAGGCTGAGCAGATCGCCGAGTATCCGGCCAGGAGCCTCATGCTCTCGCATCGTATGGGCGTCCCAATAGCGATGGGAACCGACAGCGGAACTCCCTTCAACAGGCATGGGGAGAATGCGAAGGAGCTGGAGCTGATGGTGGGGGCAGGCCTAAAGCCCATGGAGGCCATAGTGGCGGCGACGAAGACCGCCGCCGAGGCCATAGGGCTGGGAGAGCGAGTTGGAACCTTAGAGTCTGGGAAGTGGGCTGATGTTATAGCGGTGGAGGGAGACCCCCTCAGCGATGTAAGGGTGCTACAGGATAAGAGCCGGATCAAGATGGTGATGAAGGGAGGAGTGATAGAGGTCGATAGAGGCGTAGAGGTCATAGGGTGATGCGGATCAGGAGGCTCAGCCTCCTAGAGGGGGCTGAAAGGGCTGAGGGGTTAGCCGTCATCATCGACGTATTGAGGGCTGCAACCACAGCCGCCTACGCCCTCCATCTGGGAGCTGAGAGGCTCATACCGACGGACAGCGTTGAGGAGGCTCTGAGGCTTAGGAGGCTTCATCCAGACTGGCTGTTGATGGGTGAACGGGGAGGCCGCCGCCTAGAGGGCTTCGACCTGGGAAACTCCCCGTGGGAGCTGAGGAGTAGAAGCCTTAAGGGGCGAGTCATCATCCACGCCACCTCCTCGGGGACGAGGGGTCTCATCCACGCTAGGAGGGCTGAGGAGATCCTCTTCGCAGGCTTCGTAAACGCCGATGCCACAGCAAGATACATCCGCCGCAGGGAGCCAGCCGAGGTCTCGTTGGTCGCCATGGGGGAGGAGGCTGTCAAACCGGCGATAGAGGATGAACTATGCGCCCAATACATAGAGGCCCTACTACGGGGGGAGAAGCCGGACTTCGATGAGATGAGGCATCGGATAGTGGCGGCGCCCTCCACCTCAAAGTTCTTCGACCCAGCCCAGCCTCAATATCACCCAGAAGACCTTGAACTAGCCCTGGAACTCAACAAGTTCAACTTCGCCATGAAGCTCATCCCCGACTCTCCACCCTACATCGTAAAGGCGTATCCATCTCAGACTCGGCAGAGGTAGATCATCGTCTGAAGATCGCCGTGTAGAACCCTCCTTGAAGAGATGATCTCAACACCTACATCCTCAGCTGCCTCCCTGAAACGCCTATAGGCCGCGGTGATCACCGTCAGCGTCGCGCCACCAGCAGCCTCCTTTAAGGCCCTGAGAAACATCGGATATAGCCTCCTCACCCTTTCCCTTGGAACCATTCTCACACCATAGGGTGGATTCACGACGATGTGGCTCACATCCTCCGGATAGAAAGCCGGATCGGTGGCATCCCCAAGTCTGAGATCGACCGTCTCCAGAACCCCAGCCCTCTCAGCGTTCCGACGTCCACCCTCCAGATGCCTTGGATACTTCTCCAAACCATAGATGGGGTGAGGGCCTCCATCCTCAGCGATTCTCAGCCTCTCCCTCTCCTCCTCCAGTGCGTCGATGTCGAAGAGCTTCAGCCTCAAGAGGTTGAAGTCCCTTCGATCCCTGTTCACAGCTCTGTTCCACGCCATCATCGCCGCCTCGATGGGTATTGTGGCTCCACCACACATCGGATCGATCAGGGTTTCATCCGGTCTCCAGCCTGAGAGTAGGAGCATAGCTGAGGCTATAGTCGGCTTCAGGGCTGCGGGATGCTCATAGATCCTATATCCCCGTCTATGTAGGCTTCGACCCGTCGTGTCCACACCCATTATGAACTCGCCGCCCCTGACGAGGCAGTATAGCTCCACATCCGGCTCATCGAGGTCGACTCTAAGCCTATGGCCCCTGGCAGCCATATAGGAGTCGATGACAGCCTGTCCGACAACCCTGGAGACGTCGATGCTGGTGAAGCTGTGAACACCAACCCGCTCGCTTCGAATGGCGAAGGACTGATCGGGGTCGATGAACTCCGTGTAATCGATGCCATAGGCCAGTCGATAGAGGTCGCTGAGGGTCTCGAAGCTTTCTCTGCACAGCTCTATGAAGACTCTGTTCAGGGTTCTGGAGGCGAGGTTCAACCTATAGATGGCCTCCAGGGGGGCTTGGAGGAAGACCTTACCCACATCAGGCTCAGCCCTGCATCCCGTTAAGCGCTCAACCTCCTCAGCTGCTATGTCCTCTATTCCCTGGACTGTTGTGGCGAAGAGCCTCAACCCGCAAAGGATAACAGAACCCTCTCTAATCCCTTTTTCCGATGGGCGGCCTCCAGATAGGGTTGATAGTCAAGACCCCCCTCGGCTTGGAGAATCTCGTTGCCTCCAGGATAGAGGAGTTGGGCATACCCTGCAGGGTTCACCCAAAGCCCTCCGGCTATCTAGGTCTCGTCGTAGTGGAGGTGGAGGATGAGGCGAGGCGGGAGTTGGCTGAGAGGATTAGGGGTGAGATACCTGAGGCTGAGAGGGTTCTAGTGGCCGAGGAGTGCGTCGAATCCGATTTGGAGTCCATAAGGGAGGCGGCCCTGAGGGTTGCTGTCGGCGAGATCGACGCTGAGACACCCTTCGCCGTGAGAACCGTGAGGAGGGGTTCCCAGCCCTATAGGAGCATCGACGTCAACCGCATCGTAGGGCAGGCCATCGTCGAGGAGTTTGGAGCTCCGGTCAACCTCGATGAACCTGATAAGATTCTCTGGATAGAGATCGTCGACGACAGGGCAGCCCTGGGAGTCATCGACGGCGGAGAGGTCTGGAGGAAGCTGACGGCGGGGAAGCATCCCCTAAACAGATTTTTCGGCAAGGTCAGCGTCGTTCAGATGCCCTATCTGGGTCAGCCCGAGGTTGTAAGGGAGATGGGGTCAAGGATCGGTAGAGCCGTCCAGATGTTCGAGGTCGGTGAACTAGTCGTCGCCATCACCGGAGCCGTTGAGGGGCGTGAACTCTCAGCCTTCCTCCAAGGCCTTGAGGAGGGCATCACGTCGAGGTATAGGGTTCAGAGGAAGACCTACGCCCACAAACCGAGGAGGGTTAGGGTTCTAGTCGAAGACCTATACCAACTGGTGAGGGATAGACGAGGCGAGCCGAAGATCGTCTTCGAACCCGAGGGCAGACCTCTCCCAGAGGTGGAGAAGGACATCGCCGACATTGTTCTCTCCTCAGACCGCGTGAGCCTCCTCTTCGGCTCAAGGGAGGGAATCCCAAAGGGAGTCTTCAGATTCGCCGACCTCATCGTCGACCTCTGCCCAGGCATCACACTCTCAACAGAATACGCAGCCTCCTCAGCCCTAATAGGATTGGCCTACACCCTGGAGGGGAAGCTGAGAAACCCATTATAAGTGGCAGCCACTTATAAGAGTCCTAAACGCTCAGAGGACTGATAGTCTAGGTTTTATGTTTTACGCCGGGGGTGGGATTTGAACCCACGCGCTCCCGAGGAGCACCAGTTTTCAAGACTGGCGCCGTATCCTGGCT
>CALEIY010000097.1 GCA_937898665.1 Candidatus Bathyarchaeota archaeon
GGGGTGTTGATGGCGACGGCCTCGACATCTCCATCTCCGAGGAGCTCCTTATGGCTTACATACCATCTAGCACCGATGTCCTTCGCCACTCTCCTTGCCCTGTTGGGATCCCTGTCGGCGACGGCCACCACCTCGATCCCCTCAACCTCCTCCACAGCCTTTAGGTGGAACATCGTCGTGGCCCTTCCACATCCGATGATGCCCAGCCTCAGCTTCAAGGGGATCAGCTCTCACGAAATAATGGATCACATCTACTTTAGAGATATTCCCCGAGGAGCTCCCTATAGCCATAGTAGAGGGAGAAGACTGCGCAGAGAAGGAGCTCAAGCCAGTAGGTTACGAGTCTGGTTAGAAGCGATATGGCTGAGGAGAGGCTGAGCGGTAGACCTAGGAGGTATAGGGAGCCTGTAAGCCCCGCGTCGACGATGCCTAGGCCTCCTGGGATAACTATGTTGAGCTGCTGTATGAACTCCACGGCTGCGTAAAGGACGACGATGATCCAGAAGTCAATTCGACAGCCCAGGGACATGGCGACGAGCCACGTGGTTATGGAGCCGGTGCTCCACTGGAAGGCCACCATCAGGAAGGCTGAGAGGTTTAGGAGAGGCTTGGATCTGAGAGTTGAGAGGGCGTCTTCCACGCCGTTGATGAGGGCCTCGAAGCCCCCAGCTCCAATCCGTGGATCATTTAGACCCCTCTCCACCCTCACCCTCAGCCAGTTTGGTAGGCGTCGATAGATGCCTCTCAGGAGGCTTGGGGTGAGGAGGAGGCTGAAGATGATGCTTGTGGAGACGCCGAAGAAGACGACGAATAGGAGAAGCCCCTTCTCTATTGGGAGATTCACGCCCCTCCACGCTTCTATGACGGCTGCGAGGGTGATTAGGAGGCCGAAGGAGAGATTGTACATCGCCTTATGGATCATCACCGACGCCGCGGCCTTCCCTAGGTCTGATCCCTCCTCATTCCGCATGAGATAGGCCCTGATAAGCTCGGAGCCTATAGGTATGGGCATAAGCCAGACGACGAAGAGGCTGATGAAGGTCGCTAAGACCGATTTGAGAGCTGAGACCCTAACACCCATACCCCTGAGGAGTAGATGCCATGAGAGGGCGAATAGCAGTAGGCCGGCATCGTTGATGAGGATGGAGAGGAGGAAGAGGGGGAGGTTCAGCCTGCCGGCTTCGAGGAGAACCCTGAAGGGATTTGTCCAGAGGAGGTAAAGAGCGAAGAGGAGGAGGCCTATGAGTAGAAATATGAGGCCTACCCTCCCCCTACGTCCTCCACCCCTCCCGGACACGATAGCAGTTAGAGATGTTTAAATTGAATAAATAATTGATGGATAACTTCGAGAGATTCCTCCACAGCCACGGCGATGATAGGATCCTCGTCATCTCTCCAGGTGGAAACCATGGCGACACCCTCATCCATATGGGGTTGGAGAAGAAGCTGAGAGAGCTTGGAATAGAGTTTGAGGCTGTAAACCTTGAGAGGGAGGGGTGGAGGAGACCCCTCCTAGGCCTTAAATATCTTATGAATATCGCCTCTTGGAGACTCGGCCTCAGATGGATCTTCAAACTCCTAGATGCTGAGGGCTTCGACCTCCTCCTCTTCGAGGGTGGAGGCTATATGAATGACCTATGGTATGGCCCAGCCCTCATGAAGGAGGCCTTGAGACATGATAAGCCGATAGTCGTCGCCCCACAGAGCTACTGGTTCAGAGACGGCGGCTTCATGGAGCTCCTACGCGGGGGGAGGAGCATCACCCTCTTCTGCCGTGAACCCTACAGTCATAGACACCTCACCGAGATCGGCATCCCTCCATCCGTGGAGGTTCTCCTCGCCGAGGATACAGCCCTCTACCTAGAGGCCGAAGACTTAGAGGGCTACATAGAGCCTGTTGAGAATGATTACGACCTCATCTGCCTCAGAGACGACAGGGAATCGGCGATATCACGCGACTTGAGGAGGAGCATCCTAAACGAGGCTGCGAATCCCATTGTGATGGATATATCCAAGAGGGGGAGCTTCAAGGATTTCGTCTCAATCATAGCTAACGCGGATAGGGTCTATACTGATAGGCTTCACGTCGCCATCCTCGCCGCCATCCTCGGGAAAGAGACGCTGCTCATAGGGAATAGATACCATAAGAATAGGGGGGTCTACGAATACTCCCTTAGAAGGTTCCCCTGGGTTAGCTATGTAGAGGCGGATGGAGGCGGCCAGCCCTAGAGAGGTTTATTTATCGCTCACCTTAAAAAACTCCCCTCCCTCCAACTAAATGGGCATGCCAGAGGGCCAATACGAGCCCTACGTCTCCATCATTGTTCCGGTGAAGAACTCCGCCGACACGATAGGGGAACTCATGGATTCACTTATGAAGCTTGAATATAATCGAGAGAAACTGGAGATAATCGTTGTAGATGGCAGATCGACTGATGGAACGAGGGAGATCGTTAGGAGGTATCCGGTTAGACTGTTGGAGGAGGAGGGGAGGGGTCTAAACGCCGCTAGGAATACCGGCGTTAGATACTCGAAGGGGGAGATCATAGCCTTCACCGATGGAGACTGCGTCGTCCCATCGAACTGGATTAGAGCCATTATAGAGAACTTCAGGGATCCCTCCGTCGGATTCGTCGGAGGCCTCGTCAAGGGCTATCGGAGGGATAACTTCCTATCAGTCTATATGGATGAGACCTTCTTCCACGCCGTTCCAAGCTTCTCAAATCGCTATGAAACCACGGATCTCAAGATGCTATGTTTCCCAGCTGGATGTAACATGGCCTTTAGGAGGCATGCCCTTGAGAAGATAGATCTCTTCGACGAAAGGATCTATTATGGCTTCGACGATCTAGAGCCGGTTGAGGAGCTCAGCCTTAGGGGATTCCGAATCATACTTGATCCCAGGGTATTTGTATGGCATAAGCATAGGACGACGCTGTGGGGCCTTGTTAAGCAGCATTTCAACTATGGCCGAGGTGGATCTTTGCTCCTCATCCATAAGAGGGCGAGCCGCCTCGCCAGGTGGTTTTCAGCCTACCTCTTCTCCACAACCATCCTCCTCTTCCTATCCATCTTCCTCCTAGCCCTAGGCCTGACGCTTATACCTAAGCTTCTAAGGATTCTCCTCACACTGGCGGTCTCAGTTTACACGCTTCACATGGCCCTCTACGCTCGGACGGCCATCAGGTCTAAGAAGATGAGGAAGATGTTCCTCTACCCCCTCCTAGATGTCTTGAGGGGGTTCTCCTTCACCCTTGGAGGCCTATTCCAATTGGGGAGGAGCCTCCTGGGAAGGTGTTGAGATGAACATTGAGATCAGGCCCTTCAAACCTGAGGATTTGGATGAGGTCTACGCCATAGAGCGGCGCTCCTTCCTATGGCCCTGGTCTAGAGGTGTCTTCATCCACTTCCATAGAGTTACACCCCACCTCTTCCTCGTCGCCGAGGTCGATGGAAGGGTCGTCGGATATGTTATGGGGGAGATGGAGGAGGATGACGGCGTTAAGGTGGGGCATGTGGTTAACATCGCGGTTCATGAAGCCTACAGAAGGCGGGGCATCGGGTCAAGGTTGATGAGGGAGATCGAGCGTATATTCAGGGAGCTTGGAGCTGGGAAGGTGAGGCTGGAGGTTAGGGAGGGGAATGAAGGGGCTAGGGCCTTCTATAGGCATCTAGGCTACAGGGAGACGGGGATGTTGAAACGCTACTATTGGGGGCTTACAGCCGTAAAGATGGAGAAATCCCTCTCGGATGAGAGATGAGGCTTTATATAGCCGCTTCCCATCATTAACCACCCCAAAGGTGAGGGAATATGGGGAGAATAAGGGTTGCCGTGGCGGGTGTTGGAAACTGCTGCTCAGCCCTAGTCCAAGGCGTCTACTATTATAGGGAGGCGGAGCCGATAGGTCTGCTACATGAGGATATCGGCGGATACAGGGTGGACGACATCGAGTTCGTCGCGGCCTTCGACATCGACAGTAGAAAGGTTGGCCGAGATCTTTCAGAGGCCATCTTCAGCGAGGTTAATGAAGCCCCTAAATTCATGGAGGTTCCAAGGCTAGGCGTCGAGGTGAAGAAGGGGCCTGTCCTAGACGGCGTAAGCGACCTCACAAAGGAGCTCATAATGGTCTCAGGGGATGAGGAGGTGGATGTAGCCGAGGAGCTGAAGAGAAGCGGAGCAGATATGCTGGTAAACCTAATCTCAGGGGGGGCGGAGGAGGCGTCGAAGTTCTACGCCGAGGCAGCCCTAGAAGCCAGATGCGCCTTCATAAACGTCACCCCAGCCGAGATAGCCAGCGACCCAGCCTGGGCTGAGAAATTCGAGGCGTCTAAGCTGCCCCTCGTGGGCGACGACCTCCTGGACCAGGTGGGCGCGACGGCTCTCCACATGGCCCTCCTCGAGTTTCTACACATGAGAGGTGTCCGCATCGAGGAGAGCTTCCAGCTAGACGTCGGCGGCGGAATGGAGGCCCTCAACACCCTGGCTAGGGTGAGGGAGGAGAAGAGGAGGATCAAGACCCAGGCCGTCGCCACCTCAATCCCCTATGAGTTCCCCCTAGTCTCAGGCTCCACGGACTACGTCGACTTCCTAGGCAACTCCAGAGACAGCTTCCTCTGGGTTAAGGGCCGTTACTTCGGCGGCGCCACCTTCACCATCGATCTCAAGCTGGGAACCATTGATGCTCCAAACGCCGGCTCCGTCCTCCTCGATGTGATAAGGGCGGTGAAGCTCTCCCTCGACAGAGGTCTAAGCGGAGTCATCATCCCCATCTCAGCTTACGCCTTCAAGAATCCGCCTAAGAGGTATAGGTTGAGTGAGGCTCATAGACTGTTTGAGGAGTTCATATCTGGGTGAGGGCTTTGAACCTCGCCTTCATCATAGGCACGGCGGGTTCAGGGAAGACGGAGCTGACGGCATCCTTCACCAGATGGCTGGAGCTCCAGGGGGAGGATGTACTGGCCGTCAACCTCGATCCAGGGGCCATCATCGTCCCCTATCCGGCGAACGTGGAT
This sequence comes from Candidatus Bathyarchaeota archaeon, assembly GCA_937898665.1. GTDB lineage: Archaea > Thermoproteota > Bathyarchaeia > TCS64 > B23 > B23. The sequence continues at coordinate 5,014 of CALEIY010000097.1, forward strand.
GTGAGGGACTACATAACCGTCGAGGAGGTGATGGAGCGCTACGGCCTGGGGCCGAATGGGGGTTTGGTCTATGCCTGCGACATGATGATAGAGATCATCAATAAGCTCGCCAGGGAGATCGAATCCTTCGACCCAGACCTCGTCGTCCTCGACACCCCTGGACAGATGGAGCTCTTCGCCTTCAGGGATATAGGCGTCAAGATTGCCGAGGGTCTATCCGATGAGCCTAAGGGCATCATCTACCTCTTCGACGCCACCTACTGCCGAAACCCCCTCAACTATGTGATGAACATGTTCATCGCCTCAGCCATCGCCAACAGGTTTCTGCTACCTCTCATACCGATACTCTCGAAGGCCGACCTCCTCAGCGAAGCCGAGCTGGAGGAGATTCAACGCTGGTCTGAGGATCCAGCTCTATTACAAGATGCCGTCGGTCGGGAGGTCTCGGAGATGGATAGGGTCATCAGCCAGGACATGATGGAGATCATCAACAGACTTGGGATGGAGTTCTCCCCAATACCGGTTTCATCGAAGACCTACATGGGTTTCACAGAGCTATACGCAGAGCTTTCAAGGGTCTTCGTCGAGGGGGAGCGCTTCACCCAATGAGCGATAGTATTAAGGATGTGGGAGACCCACTATTTTTCGGTGCATTTAGATGACCCTATACCTCACGCAGGAGGAGGTTGAATCACTGCTAGATATGAAGGGGGCCATAGAGGCGGTAGAGTCAGCCTTCAGGGAGATGGCTCTAGGCAACATAGAGATGCCGCCGAGGGTCTACCTCCACTTCGAGAAATACAATGGAGTCCTCATAGCTATGCCAGCCTATATAAAGCCGCTGGACGCAGCAGGCCTCAAGGTGGTGACCGTCCACCCCGACAATCCAAAGAAGTATGGACTGCCAGCCGTCATCGCCCGCATCATCCTCAACGACCCCGCGAAGGGAGAGCCCCTCGCCATAATGGATGGAACCTACATCACGGCGATGAGGACAGGGGCTGCGGGAGCCGTCGCAGCCAAATATCTCTCCAGGAAGAACTCAAGGACGGCGGCCATCATCGGCTGCGGAGTCCAGGGCCGCTCACAGCTTCTCGGCCTCTGCGAGGTCAGACCCATAGAGGAGGCGAAGGTCTACGATGTTGTCCCCTCCGCGAGGAAGCGCTACGTGGAGGAGATGAGCGGGAAGACGGGCATAGACATCGAGGAGGCCGAGTCGGTGGAGGAGGCCGTGAAGGATGCGGATATAATCGTCACCTGCACCCCGTCTCAGAAGCCCTTCCTGAGCGGCGATATGCTCAGCCCTGGGGTTCACATCTCAGCCATAGGGGCTGACACCGCGGCGAAGAGGGAGCTTGAGACCAGCGTCCTAACGAGGGCTGATAAGATCGTTGTAGATTTCAAGCCTCAAGCCTTCATCGTCGGCGACTTCGCCATACCCCTGAAGGAGGGGGCGATCAGAGAGGATGATGTCTACGCCGAGATGGGTGAGATAGTCGCGGGTTTGAAGCCTGGAAGGGAGAGCGAAGAGGAGATAACCCTCTTTAAGGCGACGGGGCTGGCTATACAGGACGTCGGAACTGCCTATAAGGTCTATAGGCTGGCTCGGGAGAGGGGTGTGGGCAGGGAGATTTAGAGCTTCAAGCCCTCCACCACTCGAAGCCTAAGTATCTAACTTTATTCCCCTCGACGGCGGCGATTATGAAGGTCTTCCTCACCGTCGTCGCCAATCGGCCGGATCTCACGATCTCTGAGGCGGAGATCTCCTCATCAACTCTTCGAACCTCCACGATGTAGGGTGCGTGATCGATCCCAGGTCCATAGCGGTAGACGGCGAAGTCGCAGCCGTATTTGATGCCTGGGGTCACTATGTAGCCCTTATCCCTCAGATCCTTGTAGACGAGATATTTCTCGTCGAAGCGCTCCATCGTCTCCCTCGCTATGGAGCGCAGCTCCTTCACATCCATCTCTCCATCAGATCCCCTGACCTTGATGAGCCCCTTCTCCAGGAGGTAGAGGCCCTCGATAGGGTCTAGGAGAAGGGGGGCATCGAAATCTCTCTTGGGCTTAGCTATGCCGAGGGGCTTGCCATAGTATCCCTGCCAGTAGAGGCGTCTGCTTTCCTCTCTCGACCAGACGATGAGTCTGCTATCCCTTAGGGCTTCAACCCCCGCTATCGGCTCAGGCAACCTCGACACCTAGAGGGCCATAACCCTGATGATGTCTGCCTCCTCCTTCACCCTGTCTATAGTCCCCTCTAGGAGCTCCACCACCTCTCTGAGGAGGAGCATTAGGGGGAGCTCCAATCCGCTGGTTATGATCTTCAGGTCTAGGCTTCTATAGAGGGAATCGGCCTTCCTCTCCTCCTCATCGATATCCTCGACGATGGAGGCGGCCTTCTCAGGGCTGAAGGAGAGGGCTAGAACCCCCTCTCTAAGTCGTTTAAGGGCGTTGAAGACCTCCTCCGCTATCTCCATGAGGCCCTCCGCCACCTCCCGTGGAATTTTCCATCCCCTGTCGACGATCTCCCTTAGAAGGGTTCCAACGCCCTCGATGTGATCGATGAGTTCGCCGGATTTAGCCGTCAGCATGTAGAGGTCTCCCCTGGCTACGAGGAAGGGGCCGACCTCCCTCAACTCCTTTATCATCATTCCCCTCAGCTCCAGGGACTTCTTATAGAGATCCTCCAGCTCCCCTAACAGCCCCTTCATGTCGCAGGGATCATCGGAGTTTATGGCCTCCAGCATCACCAGAATCTTCCTGAAGATATCTACGAGTAGCCTCGCGTGATCCTGGTAGAGCATGAGCATACTCCTCATAGCTCTATTCTCGCTCTCGACGGGAAAGGCCATCTCTGATCAATTAATTTGAGACGCCTTTAAAAGTCGAGCGCCTAAAATCAGTATTTCAAGCCTCAAAATATATACGATATATTCAGAGAGATTCAACAGCTAGGCATCTAGATCCGCTACGACTAAATCATCTCCTCCCACCGATTATAGATTTGGGAAGCCACGCGGGCCTGCCGACGCCTGAGCAGATTATGGCTAGGTGGGGATGGATGACGTAGGCAGCCCAAGGGAGGGGATTGCCCATGTTGAGGAGTTGAGACTTGAAGCCGAGAAGACTGGAATATGAACATTAAAAAGGGAGAGCTGCTACCTACGCGACCTATC
>CALEIY010000098.1 GCA_937898665.1 Candidatus Bathyarchaeota archaeon
ATGTCGTGGTAGGTGCTGATTTTATGTCCCATCATGTATTCGATGTAGTCGGCTGGGACTCCCTTGGCTGCCAATTGTGTGCGGAAGAACTTCCTGATGCTGTGGGGTCTCAAGGTGTAGAACTTCCCGCCTCTCTTCTCCGTGAGGCCTGCCTTGATGTAGAGATTTCGGATGATGTGATATAGGCCGTATCTGGTGAGGGGTCTGGGCTCCCTATGGTAGTCGGCCCTGATTAGTGGGCTGTCGTCGTCTATGTCTTCCGGTGGAATTTTCCCTGAGGGGCTGCCTCTCCGCCTCTGGTCGAGGTATAGCTTCAGATATTCTACAGCCTCTCGACCTATGAAGGTGTCATAGTCGCAGTATTTCCCCTTGGTTATCTCGCTCTCTATGTGAATGTGCACTGGAATCACACCCCTCTCCAAGTCTTCCTTCACGTGGTAATATCTCAGCCTGCATAGGGTGCCGAGGCGGAATCCTCCCAGGGCCAGCATCGAGACGATGACCTTGCCCCTTAGATCTGCGACTTGGATCATCCTCCATAGCTCTTCGGGTCTGGGAGCCCTATCCTGATAGACTATCCTCCTCCTTGGAAGCGGGATGGGGGGAGGAGCCACCCCATTAATCTTCAGCATGGTCTGGATTGGGGCGATGGCAGCCCTGATGGCTCCAGGCGCTAATCCCATCGCCTTCAGCTCCCCAATATAATCCTCTAATAGACTTCGCATGGCGATCTGGGCTTCGAGGCATTTGGCGATCAGGTCATCGGGGTTGCATCCCACCCATTCGCAGAAGCGTTTGATTCGGTAGATGTAGTTTCTCAGCGTAGAGGGGCTGGAGCTGAGGTATCGGCGGAGATAGGCGGCCAATCTCATAATGGCTGGACTGCTGAGAGCCCAGGGTATCAGCCTCGGAGTGGAGCCTGAGAGGCTTATGACGATGTAGTTGATGATGTCGAACTCCCTAAGAGTGAGACCAGGCCGTAGCTCTATGAGTATGGGATGCCTAAGCCTCTTACCCCTCGCCGAGACCTCTATGTGTAGCTTGACGCCAGTTGAGAGGTGGGGCTTTAGATCGTCGTAGCTTAGGGGCAGCCTGTCCACGGCTATGATGGGCGTCTCCGACGCTTCAGCCATCTCCAATTCTGATTTGGGGTTTATGGTCTTAAGATGCTTCATGGCCTCCGCCCCTATAATCATACTCTATATGTTTAAGTATTACTTTTGAATATTTTTGAGGATAAGGGATAATGAGGTGGATCGA
>CALEIY010000099.1 GCA_937898665.1 Candidatus Bathyarchaeota archaeon
GCCCTATTCGCCTCCTCTAGGGGGAGTTTATGTGTGATGGAGGTTGAGAGGTCTAGTCGTCCTGATGCGACGAGGTCGACAAGCTGATATAGCTCGGATTTAAGGTGGTCGTTGACGCCGATGATATTCATTTCCCTCCCGATGACCGTTCTATAGGGTGAGATGGTTATATCCTCTGGGCCTATGCCCACTAAGACCATTCTTCCACCCCTGCCGACGCACTCTATGCCCCTCATGATGGTCTCCCTACGCCCCACGAGGTCTAGGACGACATCGGCCATCCGTCCATCCGTCTCCTCCCGAACCCTCTCCACGGGATCCTCATATCTGGGGTTGATGATCACATCGGCTCCAAGCCTCCTCGCCAGCTCCAACTTATACTCGGCCACATCAACTGCGACGACGAGGCCGGCTCCGAAGACCCTTGAAGCCAACTGGACTGCGTGGACGCCGAGTCCTCCGACTCCATAGACGACGACAGACTCCCCAGGTCTCAAGTCAGCCCTCCTCAAGGCGTGGAGGGGCGTCGAGACGGCGCATCCGAGGATGGCCCCCTGCTCAAAGGGCAGATCCTCTGGAAGCCTGACGAGATTCCTGGCTGGAACGGCGATATACTCGGCGAAGCCCCCATCGACATCCTTACCGATCATCGCATAGTGTTCGCAGAGATTCTCCTTCCCCACGGCGCAGTATCTACAGCTTCCACAGCTGAGGACGTAGTGAATCACAACCCTATCACCAACATCGAAGTCCTCAACGCCATCGCCGATCTGGTCGACGACCCCAGCGATCTCATGGCCGAGGGTGATGGGGAGGTAGCCAACCGTCCCCACTCCGTCTCGATAGTTTAGGTCTGAGTGGCAAACGCCGCTTGCCTTTATGTCAACCAAAACCTCTCCATGCTTAGGGGTTGGCCTCGGAACCTCATCGACGCTGAGGGGTTCACCAACCCTGTGGAGCCTGACGGCCCGCATAATCTCCATCATACCCCTAAAGGAGGATTGGATATCAAGTCTAAAGCCTTATCCTGAATCTTACAGCCACTGTAATTCCAGTTTCGGGAAATTGATTAAGGGTGGAGCTCCCTCACTTTTAGAGAGCGATGAGTGGGATACTCGGTGGGGATGGGGAGCATAGGCTTCTCATGGGCAATGAGGCTGTAGCCCGTGGAGCGGTTGAAGCCTCAGCCGGCCTCGCCGTCGGCTATCCTGGGACACCCTCCTCGGAGGTTATTCAAACCCTCTCAAGGGTTGCTGACCGGATTCCCATGAGGGTTGAGTGGGCCGTCAATGAGAAGGTGGCCGTCGACATAGCTACGGGTTACGCCTACGCCGGTCTAAGGGCTCTGGCGACGATGAAGAATGCCGGCCTAAACGTGGCCTCAGACACCTTGATGTCGGTCGCCTACAGCGATGTTAGGGGAGGACTTGTCATCTATGTGGCCGACGATCCTGGAGCCCATGCAGGAATGGAGGAGCAGGATAATAGATGGTTTACGAGGCTTTCGCTTCTGCCGATGATAGATGTCTCAGATCCCCAGGAGGCGAAGGATGCGATAGTCCTCGCCTTCCAGCTATCGGAGGAGTATGCGATTCCCATGCTGGTCAGATCGACGACTAGGGTGGCCCACATGACCTCTATAGTGAAGCTCGGCCCAGGTAGGGAGCTAAGGAGGACTCCAGGCTTTGAGAGGGATATTCGACGCTACACCAGGGCTTCTCCTAGGTGGTGTATGGAGCAGCATGTGAGGCTGAACGAGAAGTTGGAGGCCCTCAGCCATAGGGTTGGAGAGCTCCCCCTGAATAGGCTGCATATACCGGAGGGTGGAGCTGGGAGGGGTGTCGTGGCCTCCGGCATCTCCTGGAGCTATCTCAGAGAGGCCCTCGATAGATATGGATTGTGGGATAGGGTGGCCGTCCTGAAGATTGGAACCATAAATCCTCTGCCGAGCCATCTCATCGAGAAGCTG
>CALEIY010000100.1 GCA_937898665.1 Candidatus Bathyarchaeota archaeon
GTTCCCGAGTGGCCAAAGGGGGCAGGCTCAGGACCTGCTGGCTCAGGCCTGCGTGGGTTCGAATCCCACCCCCCGCACTAAAAAAGGGTCACTAGTAGAAATAGAATGACCTATCAGCCTTGACCGGAAGATTTAAATAAGAATAATAGGCCTTTCATACAAATAATATATGTTAAGAATGATTTGAATTGCGTGGGTAGAGAGAGCAGGTATATGTGAAACTTATTGTGGAAGAAGGAGGTCAATTATTTGGGAAATACATCATGTTCTAAAGACGAAGGGGTTTTCTGTTCAGAAGTTGTGGTAGTCAGAAAAGAAACTATTGGACACTGTGACCAAAACGGCTTGTTTTCCTTCAGAGAGAAATAGTAGGTGTTTAAATTTGAAAGAAGTTGGGAAATATCGATGTAACAATTTCAAAAAATATATTCTGATGGCTTTACTGAAAGGGGGCTCGTTGAGTTTAAAGGAGGTGGAAAAAAGAACATTTGTCTTTATTTATCATTTTCACGGATTTGGGTATAACCTACATGAAGAAGTGGAAAAAAGAGTATTTAGTTTTCTCTCTCGGCTTGGATATCAACCAAAAGAGGGTTATTCTGAAAGAATGAAAAAATGGCGTGAAAAGCATGAAAAACAAATTAACTTACAGCTGGAATGCGAAAGTCTAATTGAACAGGGAATGCTAAAGATAAACGAGGAAAATAGGTATGAACTAACTGAAAGGGGGAGAAAAGAAGCTGAAAAAAGCGCAAAGGAAATGGAAAAAACTACAATTTATATTAGAGAAAAATTGTTAAGCCCAATAGCAGCCGCAAGAAATACGTTCGTAGCTGATCTCTTTCTGGCTGTAATCAAACTCTTAGCTGGCTTCCTTAGCGCCAGCGTCGGTTTAATTGCGGATGGCGCAGACGCTGCTGTAGATACAGTTTCTGCTTCCCTTGTATGGGCTGGAATAAAGTTCAAAAAGGAATTTTTAGGAACCTTGATCATCATTTCAATGATGTTTATAACCTCCATTAGCGTTGGATATGAGTCGATAACCAAGATCATAGATGCTACAACATCTACAATATCGCCAATATCATTACCTTACCTAGTTGTTGCAGTTGAAGGGATAGCACTTGTAGTGGCGGCTATTCTGCATTTTTATCAACGTTATGTAGGAAAAAGCAATGGAAATTTAGCACTTATTTCTCAGTCGATTGACTCCAAAAACCACATCTATGTCGCAGCTGCAGTTATCATAGGAGCCATTTTCTCAGTCTTTGGGATACACTTTGTCGATGCATTGATTGGAGCGTTTGTCGCCACTAGAATTCTTATAGATGGATTTGAATTATCAAAAGAGGCCCTCTCTTCCATCAGGGGAGAAGAAACCGATTTCTCCAAATATGAAATACCACTCGAAAGGCATTGGCATCTAAGTAAACTAGAAACCTTCAGAACTTGGATCCTGTACTCGATCAGAGAGGATAATCTAAACACAAAAGAAGAATTAATTAATTCATTGGAAAGAACCTTTAAATCAAATTATATTTCCATACCGAGTGATTTCAGATTCACTATTGATGAAGAATTTGATTTTGAAAAGGAATTTGATTGTCTCATCAAACCATTATTGAAGGAAAAATTCATAATTAAAAAGGGTGAAAGCTTTATTTTAACAGAAGATGGTAAAAGTAGAATTGCTCGAATATTCAAAAGAATAAAATATAGTCAAATTAAATAACCATGCATTCAATAATAAAAAGTGAAAGACGAGTTTGATTGTTATGGGGATGTCGTTTATTTCGCCATCATATATGAACTCCTTTTCATACTGTTTGAATGTGTATAGGTCGAATGGTAAATTTGTTAAGAGTCAGTGGAAATCATATGAGCCCTCGCTATACATAGTACCTTTAATGTCACAGATCAATATTGTTGACCTATTCTCCTCATCAAATTCAACATCTAGATTAACCATCACCTTGCCATATTTTTGCAGACTCCTATTGAAATGGTTGATCTTCTCAAGCTTATTCATACCTCAATTTCAATATTTCAGAGAAGTTATCCTCATCCCAGAATGACTCATTCCAATAGTGGAGAATCTCCCCTCAGCCTCCACCCTTATGATGCGTTTCAACACCCCTCGGAGGATATCGATATGGGAGCCGCCCTACGCCTAATGCCGGTCAAGGCATAGGCGCCGATGACTGCGATAATCATAATAGCCCACAACTTGACGAGTCCACAGTGAGGGTTCCCTGAGCATTATCAAGGGAAATGTTTCATCCTATAAAAACCTGCGGCAGATGATCGGCATGCACCTGTAATCTTCTCGCTACCACTTATAAAATGGAGTTTGAACGTGATGTGTCATCCAACCCTCCGCACTATGAAGAAATCTCTAAAAAGGATCAGGTTAAGTGTCTCCGATAATATCTAACATTCTCGCCATCTCCCTATAGCTCTCAAGAAGCTCGTATTCAGGCTGCATAGATCTACTGAAGGGGATGCGTCTGCCGGTTTTCTCTATATGCCTCAAGCCTTTGAGGAGATCCTCGGCGTCCTGTGGCGGTAGGGAGAAGATTATCTCATCGTCCCCCGCCATCGCCCTCGCCCTGTCGCCCATGCATGGGAGCGAAACCCAGCATCTCCCCGTCTTCAGGGTCGGCACGACGGCGTAGACGCAGGCGGCGTGGCCGCTGAGCTTGACATCGACATCCAATCCGTCTCGATATGCGATGCCGAGTAGTAGGATCGTCAGCTGAGCCGTGTTGCAGTAGATGGCGATGACGTGGGGTTCAAAGGGCGCTGAGGCGAGGGGGGCTGAGAGGACTCCTATGTAGCGTCCAGGCTCCAGCCGTGGGAACTCCCTCGAAGCCCAGGTGGCCCCCGCCTCGAGGGTTGCGACATCCTCTGGATAACGGTTATGGCCTTCGAGGAAGAATCTAGGCGGCGGCTCCAGGCCGTAGCCGATGACTGGTTCGGGGCACCACATATCCTCCTTTAACTCCGCCACCATCAACCCCTCGCGTCTTGAGATGGCGAAGGCCTGGCAGGTTGAGAGGTGATGCCCCAAATCCCTTAGGGGTCTCAACGCCTCAGCTGGTATCTCATCCTCCGACTCCAGAAGCCTTATGGCGAGGGGGTAGGTCTGAAGCCTAAGCTGACGCTCTAACTGTCTATTAAGCTCCCTTAGAGCGTTCATCTCCCTATCTAGGCCTCGGAGGAGATAGGGCTTCCGGTCAGCCCTCGGCCTCTCCCTTACGGATTATGATGGCGTTGAAGACGATGTTATTCGGGATCAACACCCTCGTCGAGTCATCCACGGATCTTATCGCCGTGTGCATTATGCCTATATCCTCGACGACGCCCTCCCGCGGCTCTCCAGCTGAGCGGTTGTAGATGATGACGTGGTCACCGATCCTGAAGGGTCGGGTGATGGCGAGGAATATCCCTGAGACAGCCTGCGTCAGAACGTTCTGGGTGGCGAAACCAACGACGAGGCCTGAGAAGGAGCCGATGGTTATAGCGGCTGAGGGATTGACGTTGAAGACGGAGGTCAACGTCGACAACAGAACGGCGACCCCAGCGATCCTGGTGATCGCCCTCAGCGACCCAGCCGTCCCGATATCCGAGACCTCCAGCGTCGACAGATAGACCGCCTCAGCGATGGAGCTCACAGCCTTATAGCCGAGGATGAGGATGACGGCCGCATCGATATAGCTGGAGTAACCTGCGAGGGGGGCGAGGAGCTCCACCTCCGCCAGCAGCCAGTCTAGGAGGAGCAGCACTGCGACGACGAGGGCTGAGTAGATGAAGGCCTTCAGGACACCTCTCATCCAGGCCTTAGCCAAGGCGTAACCCTACACCTCTACCTCCAGGGGCCTTAAAAAGGTGAGTCCGATAGATTTAATCGATTAGGGGTCTCCATTCTCTAGGTGTCCCTTTTGGAGAGGACGGTTTGGATAGTTAGGGATCACCTTCGATGCACCGGCTGTCGACGCTGTGAGATCGCCTGCAGCCTTCATCACGAGGGCCGCATCTGGCCCGAGGCCTCTAGGATTAGGATCTTCATGCCCTTCCCAGGCGTCGAGGTAATCCATCTCTGCGCCCAGTGCGATGACTATCCCTGCGTGGAGGCCTGCCCCGTGGAGGCCCTTAGAGTCGATGAGAGGACTAAGGCAGTGCTGGTCGATCGGGAGAAGTGTACGGGGTGTGGAGCCTGTATAGAGGCATGTCCAGGGCATATCCCCTTCCTCCATCCAGGGGATGGGAAGGCCACCATCTGCGACCTCTGCGGCGGAGACCCCGAATGCGTGAAGGTCTGCGTGGAGGCCGGCTATAGAGCCATCTATGCCGTGGAGGAGGAGGTGAATGTCAACCGGAAGCTCTTCGCCAGACCACCCCTGGAGGTCGCTCAGGATATAGCCGTCAACCTCTACGGGGAGAAGGGGCTGGAGGTGATCTGATGCCGAGGGGATACGCGGGTAAGATTCTAGACGTAGACCTCACCGAGGGGCGGATAAGGGAGGTGAAGCTCCCATGGAAAACCCTAGAGGACTTCTTCGGTGGAAGAGGCCTAGCGGCTAAGATACTATGGGATCGCCTCGGAGACCACTGGAGCGAGGTTGACCCCCTCGGCCCAGAGAATCTCCTCATCGCCCTCACAGGCCCCCTAACGGCCTTCTACCCCGGCTCAAGGGTCTGCGTCTCAGGTAAGTCCCCGCTCAGCAACGGCGTCGTCGGCTCCACGACGAGCACGGAGTTCGCCATGGAGCTTAAGGCAGCCGGCTACGACGGCGTCATAGTCTCCGGCCGAGCTGAGAAGCCGGTTTATCTATTGATCACCGATGAGGGATGCGACATCAGGGATGCAGGCCATCTCTGGGGTAAGACTGGCGAGGAGACGATTAGGCTTCTGAACAGGGAGGTTAGGGAGGAGCTCCAGAGGTCTCGTAGGGGGCCTCAAAGGGAGCCTGGAATCCTCTACATAGGGCCGGCTGGGGAGAACAGGGTGAGGAACGCCGCGGTGATGACGAAGCTCTTCCACGCCGCGGGATATGGAGGCTACGGCGCCGTCATGGGATCAAAGAATCTCAAGGCCATAGCCGCGAAGGGATTCAGCCCCCTACCCGAGGTGGCGGCCCCCGAGACCGTGAAGATCCTATGGAGGGAGGTTCACAGGGAGCTGATTAAGAGGGATAGAATGCGGAGATGGGGAACAGGATACGGCGGCTACTACGTGGCTGCGGACACCAGCTCAGAGCCGGTTCGGAATTGGCAGGAGGAGTGGCATGATGAACGCCGATTCGGAGGCCCCAACTTCCAATTCAGGTTCTGGGTTAAACCCTATCACGCCGACTTCAACTGCACAACAAGCTGTATGAAGATCAGCTGCATCAAGACGGGGAGATGGAAGGGTGATATAACCGACATGCCGGACTATGAACTCGAAGCCTATCTTGGGCCGAATCTCGGAATCTTCAACCCTGAGGATGTGGTTCACCTCAGCGCCGTCATAGACAACCTCGGCCATTCAGGCATCAACATCGGGAACACCATGGCCTTCGCAGCCGAGCTCTATCAGCGGGGCATCCTAACCGAGGAGGATCTAGGCTTCAAACTTGAGTGGGGAGACGTCGAGGCCTTCGACAGGCTAGCCCACATGATCGCGAGGCGTGAGGGTATAGGCGACATATTGGCTGAGGGAACCTACAGAGCGGCACTGAAGATCAGCGAGATGAAGGGCGTAGACGTTCTTCGATATGCGGTTCACGTTAAGGGCATCGAGGTCGGCGCCCACGGCATCAGGAGCGGCAGGGATTACCCGACGCCTATAGGGTATGCGGCCTCACCTCAGGGTGGAGACCACACCTCGACGACGAGGGATGCCTATGAGGATATGGCCTGGAGCGTCTTCGGGGATTCAGCTGTCGTCTGCTCCTTCTGCTATCATGACCCCCTCATCTGGGAGTTCGCCAGGGCCGTCACCGGCTGGGACATCTCCAAGCATAGATGGTGCACCGAGCATGGGAGGCGTATAATGACGCTGCAGCAGGCCTTCATCCTGCTGGGAGGGCCGGATGTCTACTGGGATCCCGATAGAGATTTCGACAATCCGCCCAGGTTCTATGAGCCGCTGCCCAGCGGCCCCTATAAGGGGATGAAGGCCGATCGGGAGACGGTTGAGCGGATGAAGAGGGAGTACTTCAAGGCGATGGGCTGGGATGAGCGAGGAATACCGACGAGGGAGACCCTTCAGAGGCTTGGTTTAAGCTACCTCGACCCCTATCTCCAGGATATGAGGAGATAAATGGTTTTTCCACCCTTCCCGCCTCTAGGAGTAGGAGTCCATGAGGGTTAGGGTTCTAGTCTTCGGGGAGCTCTCCACTCGTCTAGGGTGGAGTCTAGACGTGGAGATGGGGGAGGCCCCAACCATTAGAGGTCTTTTAAAACTCCTATCTGATAGAGCCGGCGCATCCATAAGGGTGGATGGGGGAGTCACGGTTCTGGTGAATGGTAGGAATGTAAACCTATTGGGGGGCTTAGACACTGAGTTGAGGGATGGAGATCTGGTGGTGCTACTCCCACCTCTCTCAGGGGGATAAGCGGAAAGCCTTTTTCCCCAAAGCCTCACTGCTTAGATGGTGAGAGGTTGAAGGGCTGGAGCGGTAGGCTTCTGAGAGTCGACCTCTCAAAGGGGAAATGCGTCGTCGAGGAGTATCCCGCCGACCTAGCGATGAGATTCGTGGGGGGCAGAGGCTTCGCGGTGAAGCTACTCTGGGATGAACTCCCTCCAGGGGCGGATCCCCTCGGCCCTGAGAATCTCCTCATCATAGCAGCCGGCCCCCTCACTGGATATGCCATACCGAGCAGCGGTAAGCTCGTCGTCGCCTCCAAGAGCCCCCTAACCGGCGGATACGGGGATGGAAACGTTGGAACCAGGGCCGCCGTCCAGCTTAGGAGATGCCGTCTAGACGCCGTAGTCATTAAGGGGAGGGCTGAGAAGCCTTCCTATCTAGTGGTCGAGGGCGATAGAGTCGAGATTAGGGATGCCGGAGACCTCTGGGGTCTAGACGCCTTCAAGGCTGAGGATAAGCTGCTGGAGGAGCATGGTAGAGACGTCGGAGTCCTCCTGATAGGGCCTTCTGGGGAGAATCAGGTGAGATTCGCCACCGTCGTCTCCCAGAGGGGTAGGGCGGGTGGAAGGCCTGGCATGGGGGCAGTCATGGGATCCAAGAATCTGAAGGCCGTCGTCTTTAAAGGTGATGAAGAGCCGGAGGCCGCCGATCCCCAAAAGCTGAGGGAGCTGGGCCGTGAGGCCTATAGGGAGATCACCGAGAAGCCTAACTACGACTTCTGGCGGCGTCAGGGGACGATGGCCACCATAGAGTGGTGCCAGGAGAACAGCACGCTTCCAACCTACAACTTCAGGGAGGGCGTCTTCGACGAGGCCGACGCCATAAGCGGCTCAACGATGGAGAGGATGGTCGTCAAACAGAGGGGATGCCCCAACTGCAATATGATCTGTGGAAACGTCATCGAGGACGCTGAGGGAGTTGAGAGCGAGCTGGACTATGAGAACGTCGCCATGCTAGGCAGCAACATCGGCGTCGGAGATCTCAAGAAGGTTGCCGTCCTGAACAGGGTCTGCGACGAGCTTGGGCTGGACACCATCAGCGCTGGGAACACTCTAGGCTTCGCCATAGAGGCGGCTGAGAAGGGCCTATTAGACATCGACGTCGCCTGGGGCGACCATGAGGGCGCTAAGAGGCTGCTGGAGGACATCGCCTATAGGAGGGGTGAGGCCGGTGAGCTTCTAAGCCTAGGCGTTAGGGAGGCGGCTGAACGCCTTGGAGGCGGGGCCTCCGACTTCGCCATCCATGTCAAGGGGCTTGAGTGCAGCGCCTATGACTGCCACCTCTGTCCAGGCATGGCGTTGAGCTTCGGCACCTCCCCGATAGGGGCGCATCATAAGGATGCCTGGGTCATCTCCTGGGAGATCTCCAGCGGTAGGAGGGCTGAGTATATCCCTGAGAAGGCGGATAAGGTCATCGAGTTCCAGAGGATTAGAGGCGGGATGTTCGAATGTCTAGTCACCTGTAGATTCCCCTGGATAGAGCTTGGCTTCGAACTCGATTGGTATCCAAGGTTCCTAGAGGCGGCGACGGGAGTCTCCATGAGCCTAGACGAGCTCCTCACCCTAGGCGACAGGGTCTACGCCCTCATCAGAGCCTTCTGGGTGAGGGAGTATGGCGGAGAGTGGAGTCGGAGGATGGACTATCCCCCGAGGAGGTGGTTCGAGGAGCCATTGACGAAGGGGCCGTTGAAGGGCGCCCACCTAGAGCTGGAGGGCTACGACAAGCTGCTTCAGGCCTACTATGATAAGCGAGGCTGGGATGAGCGAGGTATACCAACCAGGGAGACCTTCAGAAGACTCGGCTTGGAGAGCGAGGCGAGACAGCTGGAGAGATTTGTGGAGCTCCACTAACCCCTCTTTCTCACCCTGAGAAGCATCTGATGAGGTCTATTGCTCCTAGGTGGAGCCTTTAGGGTTAGATGCCATATCTCATCTAGATAGCCTTCAAAGGCCTCTAGGAAGCTTGGAAGCTCCAGGATCGGGATCACTGGGACGCCGTATATCATCCTCCTAGGCGGAGTGGTCAGCGATAGGATTAGGGGTATGAGGGTGGCCACTCCCCATCCATCGATGGGGAGAAGCTCGGCGGCTTTCCCGCTTAACGCCTCAACTCTTCGACGCTGCCCCTCAGCCATCTCCTCCAACGCTGAGCCTCTCAGCCCCCTCCTCCAACGCTTGCACTCGGCGCAGAGTATGTAGGGCTTCCTCAGAGCCGCCAAGTCGATCTCCCATCCTCTACCATCCGCCCTAAACCGGAGATGTCTATGAACCTCGAAGCCATTCTCCTCCAGGATGTAGGCGGCCATCTCCTCGAACTCCCTCCAGCCAAGCGCCCTGGAGACCTCCTCGATGTCGGCTCCAAGCTCCACCGCCGCCACAGCAAGTCTCAGCCTCTGAGCCATGGAGGCCTCAACTAGGCCGTTGGAGAGCTTCACCAGGCCCTTGGAGGCGAGTTCATCGATGAGGGCTTCTAAGGCTTCGTTGGGTATCCTCAACCTGTCGATTAGCCCATCGAGTGGGGCGCAGCCTTCACGGGTTCCCTCTAATAAGGCCAGGAGGAGCCTCCGCCTTAGAAGGCTCATATATCCATATATGTTTCTAAACGGTTTAAAGGGTGGAGGCGATGAGGTATCCAAGCCTCACCATCCGCCGCGTGGAGAGGGCGACCACCCTGAGGGATCTCCTCCTCAGCCTTGGGGAGGAGTATCTCTACGCCTATGAGCGGGGCCTCATCGGCGTCCTAGTCAATGGTAGACGCCTATGGCTCACGGCTCGGCTGAGGAGGGGTGATAGGGTTGTCGTCTTCCCAATAGTTTCAGGAGGCTGAATTACGGCGGCTGTAACCTTTAGAGTCTTAGAGATAGGAGGATGTGTATGTTCCATAGGGCCATTGAGAGCCTTAACAGACCCTGTACGAGGGGGTAGACGAAGAGGATTCTAAGCCTTCTATCGATCCTCGCCGTCAAGTAGGGTATCGCCAATCCTGCCGCCAGGAGGAGTATGTCGATGGGGAGCCATAGATCAAGTTCCATGAGATGGGCTGCCACCGGATTCGCCTCGTAGGTGTTAGGCTTAGAGAGAACCATCATCGTAGATGCGTGATCCCCTAGAACCCCGAGGATCAGCAGCAGGCAGGCTGAGACCTCCAAGATGCCCCGTCTCATCTCACATCCTGAATGATAGATGCCTCTTCTATATCTTAAATCTATGAGAAAAATACTTACTGAAACACCCTATGTGAAGGTCAACATTGAGAGCATTATAAGGTAAAATTGTTGGAACATCCCCTAATAGAATCCCGTAGACGTGTGGAATCACTCGAAGAGCTCGGTGAGAACCCTCCCATCGATGTCCCTGGGGATGGGGACTTTGAAGAGGTGGAGGAGGGTGGGGGTCACATCGATGATCCTGGCCCCTGGGAGGCTGTGTCCACGTTTTATGCTGGGGCCTCTGGCGATGAGGAGCCCCGTCTTCGTATGGGTTCCCGTCCACTTCGTCCAGGGGGCTCCTGGTGCGAAGATCCTCCCGACGCCCACCTTGGCGTCGACTTCATAGCTCCCCTCCTCTATGAGGAAGACTATGTCTGGAGCCTCCTCCACGTAGGGGCCGTCGTAGAGCTCCCAGGCTCGATAGGCCTCAACCTTCAGGGGTTTTCCATCCTCGTCGACGAGGCCTTGGAGCTCCATTATGATCTCGTCTATGATTCTCATCCTCTCCTCCTCGTCGACGCAGCCCTCCTCCATTCTCCCCTTGAGGTTTATGTATATCTGGCCGAAGTGGGGTGTGTGGACGCAGCTGAAGGCCCTAGTCCTCCTCCAATCTATGCCTCCAATCCTCTCCTTTGATAGATAGGAGTAGAGGTATCTCCAGAGTCTATCGACGCCGACGGCCTCCTTCAGCATCGACGCCAGGGGGTGGAGCAGCTTAACCTCCCCAAGCTTGCGGTATAGGGCCTCCATCATCCTCCCAAGACCCGTCAATAGACGCCTCCTCCACCGATTCTCCATTCGGAGTAGGCCTCGCCTCATGAGCCACTCGTTGACGTAGAAGGTCTTCCTGATGGGGCCGAAGCCGTGGTCGGAGACTATGAAGATGGTCTCATCGGCGAAGATTTCTATTAGGCGGCCTACAACCTCGTCTAGGAGCATCCAATACTCCTCAAGTCTATCCCTCCTATGCCAGAGGACGTGCTGAATCCTATCAGGCTCGGTGAAGACGATGATGTATAGGTGGCAGGGAATGGAGTTGATGAGATACTCCGCCGCCTCTCCCCTAAGCTCGGTGGAGCGGCAGATATCCTCGAAGAACTCTTCCTCATCCGAGTAGGCCCACTGTGGCACATCGAGTTCATATCCAGGTATACGTCGATACAGCGTTGAGGCCAAGTCCGGTGGATAGCTGGAGGGGCTGCTCTTCGAGGGCGTCAGCATACCTGTGACCATGAAGCCATCTATCTCCTCTGGGGGATAGGTTCCAGGGAGGTTTAGGACTCCAACCCTATAGCCATGGGCGTTGAGTATCCTCCAGATGGGGTTTCTACCCCTGAAGCATCCGCCGTTAGGCCTCACCTCATAGCCGTCTCTCCTCAAGAGGTCATACAGGCCTAGTCGACCTGGATTTTTACCGGTGAACATGCTCACCCAGGCTGGTATGGTCACCGGGGGAATCGTCGACTCCAGGGGTGAGAGACATCCCTCCTGGATGAGCCATCCAATATTTGGGAGCATCCCCCTCTTAGCGAGGGGTTGGAGGAGATTGAGGGTGGCGCCGTCGAGGCCTAGAACTAGAATCCTCCCCTCTGCCCCCTCACCGTGAGGGGTTTTATTCATGTTTCAAAGAAGACTCAAAACATTATATATAATTTAATCTGGATGGCCGAAAATATATCCCAAGCTTAGTGGTGGGGAGTGAAAGGCCCTGACACTTCATCATGAATCTTTTTAAAGCTATGAGACGAAGGGGCCCTCTTGAGGGAGGAATAAATTTTCAGGGTTTGATGGAGACAGCTATCGGTTCACTGAAGTGTAGGGAAATGTAGTATGGTATCTCTATTACCGGTAGGAGGGAGAGCCTTAGTCTAGCTGTTCCGTTCACTACTCCCTCCACAAATCTTTTGCCTAGGAGCATCTCATAGAGGGCCTTCCATAATGAAGGATAGTCCTCTAAGGATATCGTAATAGAGAAGGATTGAGTGATAGTTTCTCCAGCTGGGACTCTTTTCTCTTTTATTTGAAAATCGTCGATGAAGACATCCTCTATGTAGACATTTCCGTCGATACGGGGAATGTATATGTCTATTGAGGAGGGATTATGAACGGCCACGGTAAAGTTCAGAATAGCCTCGTAAGGTATCAATAAGATGTAGTTTATCTCAAAGCTCGTTAACTTTACCTCAAAGATCGCACTTCTATATGCTTGAAGTTCTAAGACATTCCATGTGACTAAGCCTAAAACTACCACTAAAATTATTAGGACTACTATAGCTTTTCCACCCCTCAATTAATCACCCTCTCCTTCTCCTGGAGAGAATAAGAATTCTTCCCACATAATATTCTCGCTACTCGGCTCGGATTATATATTTCTTCAGTTATCCGCGGAGATGCTCCAATAGGCTGCCTGGCCTCGGCCTATAGCTCAGCGATGGTAGGCAGAGGCGGCAGGGGGAGGCCTTAAGACCCTCGGACTCCAGCCATTCAAGGGCCTCTCTAAGCGTTGAGGCGTGGTAGATGCCCCTCCTCTTCTTAGGGTTCATCCAATCGATGGTTCGACAGCTAACGCTATGTAGATAGCCCCTAGACCCAGAGATGTTGAGGATATATCCTCCTCTAAGCCTTAACTCCCTGAGTTGCCCCTCCTCGACGATGCGGGTGACCACCATCAAATATTAGCTCTCCCGAGATCATTTCACCCTTTTGCCAACTCTCAGGAAACCTTGAAATAGGGTGGTGGGGAGGGGGCGATAGATGATACCAGTCGCCTACGAGGCGCTATGCCCCCATTGTCATGGAGACCTAAGAGGAGAGGAGATAGAGGAGGGACATTGCCAAGTAACTCATAGGCCTCTACATGATGCCTATAAGAGGGGTGAGGAGGGGGAGTTTGAAGACTTCTTTCGACGCATCGTAGGCGAACCAAGGGAGCTTCAGAGGTTCTGGATGAGGAGGCTGTTGATGGGTGAGAGCTTCACAGCCGTAGCCCCGACGGGTATAGGTAAGACGACCTTCGGCCTGGCTTACGCCCTCTTCAACGCCCTACGGGGGAGGCGTAGCTATCTAATCGTCCCGACGACGGTGCTCGTCGATCAGTGCATCCAAACCCTCAGGGAGTTTTGTGGGAGGCTTGGAGTCAAGCTAGGCTTAAATGATGAGGGGGAGGTCTCAGCGGCCTACTATCACACGGGGATGGGCAGAGGTGAACGGAAACGCTTTGAGGAGGCGTTGAGGAGGGCTGGGATCCTCATAACCACCAGTCAATTCCTCTCCAGGAACTTCCACCTCCTAGAGGATTTAGACTTCGACTTCATCTTCATCGACGATGTCGACGCCATCTTGAAGGCTTCGAGGAACGTTGAACGGGTGCTGAGGCTTCTAGGCCTGGAGAGGAATGGCGATGAGTGGAGTGGGAAACCCAGAGGCGTCTTAATGGTCTCAACGGCCACGGCGAGGAGGGGGAGGGCTGCGAGGCTTTTCAGGGAGGTTTTAGGCCTCGACATAGGCTCCTCAACATATACGCTTAGGAATATCGAGGACTACGTCGCAGGAGCTCCAAACATCGGGGAGGTTAAACGGATTCTGAGAACCCTTGGGAGGGGATGCCTACTCTACGCTAGAACAATAGATGAGGCGAGGAAGTTTCAGGAGCAGCTCAGCGACGAGTTTAGAGTCGGCCTCGTCGTCTCCGGAGACCAAGGCGACCTCGAACGCTTCCAACGGGGCGAACTCGACCACCTCATCGGAACGGCCCACTTCTATGGACTATTGGTCAGAGGCCTAGACCTCCCAGAGCTGGTTAGATACGTCATCTTCCTCGGCGCCCCGATACAGAGGGTGAGGATTGAGGAGTTGACGCCCAGGATGGTGAAGATACTCGCCATAATCATGAGGGAGGATGAGGAGATCAGGAGATACATCGGCAGGATATGGGATATAGAGCGTAGACCAGCAGAGCTGGAGGAGCTGAGGAGCCTAATCGCCGAGAGGCTGAGGGAGGGGAGGGTCGAGGACATAGTCTACCGTGAGGGGGAGGTCATCTTCCCAGATCTCAGAACCTACATCCAAGGCTCAGGGCGGGCCTCAAGGCTGACCGCCTGGGGCCTCACAAAGGGAGTCTCCATCCTCTTCGAGGAGGACGCCGAGATCCTAGAGGCCTTCAAGAGGCGGGGTGAATACTATGACATTGATTTCAAACCTCTCTCGGAGGCCGATCTGGAGGCCTTAAGCCGCGAGATCGACGAGTCCAGACGGCGAGGCGTCGAGGTCTCCATCAGGCCCGCCCTCTTCATCGTCGAGAGTCCTACGAAGGCTAAGCAGATCGCCAGATTCTTCGGCAGGCCCAGCGTCAGGGTGATGGAAGACCTCATCGTCTACGAGGTGGCCACGGAGCGGTATATACTCCTAATCGCAGCCTCCCTTGGACATATCGTAGACCTATCAACCGATAGGGGATTCCACGGCGTGGAGGTCGACGGAGGCTTCAGGCCTATCTACTCGACGATCAAGAGGTGTAGAGACTGCGGATACCAGTTCACCAGGGATAGCGACCACTGCCCGAAGTGTGGAGGAGGGAACCTCGATGACTCTAGGGGGCGTATAGAGGCCCTGAGGCGCCTTGCCTATGAGGCGGGTCTCGCCATAATAGGAACAGACCCAGATGCGGAGGGGGAGAAGATCGCATGGGACATCGCAAACCTGCTGCGAGGACTCTCCGAGGTTCGAAGAGCCGAGTTCCACGAGGTGACGCCTAGAGCCATAAGGGAGGCCCTGAGGGGGCTGAGGGAGATCGATGAGAGGCTGGTGAGGGCGCAGATAGTCCGGAGGATCGAAGACCGATGGATCGGGTTTACGCTCTCTCAGAGGCTTTGGGACGCCTTCAATAAGAGGGGCATCTCCGCCGGTAGGGTTCAGACACCTGTTCTCAGATGGATCATAGAGCAGGGTGAACGCTATAGGCGTAGGAGACGGGTGGCCTACGCACCGGAGCTGGCCATCACCCTCGAAGGCGTTGAGGGAGACGAGGTGGAGGTGGAGATAAAACTGCTGGAGGAGCGACATGAGGCCCGAAGCCCCCTGCCACCCTACACGACGGATGAGATGCTTAGGGATGCCAACAGGCTGTTGAGGATGAGCTCCTCGACGGCGATGAAGCTGGCCCAGGAGCTCTTCGAGAGGGGTCTCATCACCTATCATCGAACGGACTCGACACGGGTGAGCGATGTAGGCCTAAACGTCGCCAAGAGCTATCTAGGCTCAGACTTCAGGGGGAGAACGTGGAGCCTAGGCGAGGAGGGGGCGCATGAATGTATAAGGCCGACACGGCCCTGGGATAGGGAGACCCTACGCCGAATGATCTATGAGGGAGTCCTAAGGGTTGAGGGGCTTACGGCCAAGCATCTAGCCCTCTATGATCTCATATTCAGACGCTTCATGGCGAGTCAGGCCCCCGAGATCGAGGTCTACGTGAAGCGCTACCTCATCAAATACAGCGATAGAAGCCTCACGGAGGAGAGGGTTCTGAGGGCTGAGGGGAGGGCCATCCAGCTATATAGAAGCGTCAAGGTTGATCGTGAACTCCCCCTTGGGCGGAGGAGGGTTCACATCGAGTGGAGGCTCATACCGGAGGGCTATCCCTACACCCAGGCCGATGTGATCAGGTTGATGAGGGAGCGATCCATAGGGCGCCCCTCCACCTATGCATCGATACTCCAGAAGCTCTTCGATAGAGGCTACATATACGAGCGGAGGAGATGGCTCCTATCAACCAAGCTGGGGAAGGCCGTCTGCCAATACCTCGACACCCACTACGGCCAATTCGTCTCAGAGGACAGAACCAGGAGGCTTCTGGAGAAGATGGACTCCATAGAGCGAGGCGAAGCCAACTACATCGACGTTCTCACAGAGCTATACAACGAGGTTAAAACCATCGCATAGACCTCGACTCGCTTATGTTAATGCCACCATTAACATCAAGGAAAAATTATAACAATGTAATAGAGAGGGAGAAAAATCATCTAAGCATCTACCCCCTGGTTGGAAGCCTTGACTCCGGTGCGGCCGCCGGGATTCGAACCCGGGATCTTCAGCTTGGAAGGCTGACGTCTTAGCC
>CALEIY010000101.1 GCA_937898665.1 Candidatus Bathyarchaeota archaeon
GAGAGATCGTCAGGGATGAGCTTAAGAGCAGGATGGAGGAGATCGAGATCCGCTTCCAGCGATACATCGATGAGGAGCTGAAGAAGTTTTCAGAGGAGTTGGAGAAGTTCAGGGGGGAGATCTCAGAGCTGTGTGAGCGGGTTGGGAAGCTGGAGACGAATAGTAAGAATAAGTGGAATCTACTGCTGAAGCTGAGGAAGCACACCATCGACCAGCTCGTAGCGGAGTATAGGAAGATCGCTGAGAGCATCAAACCGGCTGAGAAGGGAGAGGGGGAGGAGGCGGAAGAGACGGTGTAGTATGAATGCGCTCCAACTCCTATCCCTCACTATTTTCCTCTTCGTCCTCCTTCTCATAGTATCCGAGAGCATCCATAGAACCTACGCCTCCCTCATAGGGGCGGGCATATTCCTCCTCATAGGAGTCGTAAACCCCGAGAGCCTCCTCGAATACATGGAGCTAGATATACTCTGCATAGTCTTCGGGATGATGCTCCTCGTCAGGGGGGCTGAACGCTCAGGCATCTTCAGCTATATAGCCGCGAGGATGATGAGGCTCTCCCCCTCCTCAACGCTGCTGGCCATATTGCTGCTAACCTTCACCATGATCCTCACAATCTTCCTCAACAACATAGGTGCGATGCTCATCTCAGCGACGCTGACCCTCCTCATAGCCAGAAGCGGGGAGCTGAGACCTCAGACAATACTCATCTTCCAGGCAATAATCTCCAACGTCGGCGGCCTAGCCCTCATGGTGAGCTCCATACCGAATATCATCGTAGCCATGGAGGGGGACATCCCCTTCAACTCCTTCCTCCTCATCATGACTCCCATCGCATTCGTACTCTACATCGCAACCCTCCTACTATATCTCCGAGAGCTTAAGGGGGAGAGGCTGGAGAGGAGGGAGCTTAGACCCATAAAGCCCTTGGAATGGGTTGAAGACCTGCTAGGCGTGAAGGTTGAGATGGATCTGGAGAGGGAGATAGGGTCTCTGAACGGTTTCAACTTCGAGAGGCTTGGCCCCCCACCCGAGCTTAGGGTGGATTTCGGCCCCCTACAGGCGGCGGCCGCGGCTATAGTTGGGGGAACCATCGTCGCCTTCGCCCTCCACGACCTCATCGGAGCCACCCTACCCCTCATCGCCCTGGCGGGAGGAGCCATGATGCTTATGTTAGTGGAGAAGGAACCGAGGGAGGCCCTAGGCGAGATCGATTGGCCTACGATCTTCTTCCTCGCAGGTCTATTCATCATGATCAACGGCCTAGACAATATAGGCGTCATCGAGATGGCCTCCCTAGCCATCTCTAGGGCTGTCCACGGCAGGGGCTATCTCATGCCGATAGCGGTGCTATGGCTCTCAGCCTTCGCCTCAGCCTTCATCGACAACATTCCCCTCACAGCAACCTTCGCCCCGATAGCTAAACACCTCATCATCGAGGGAGGGCCGAGCACCATCTGGTGGGGGCTAATACTGGGGGCGAACCTCGGTGGAAACCTCTTCCCCCTGGGATCTCCAAGCAGCATCATCGCCATAGGCGTCGCCGAGCAGGAGGGGAAACCGCTTTCGATTAAGAGGTTCACGAAGATCGGCTTCACCGCAGCCAGCATTCAATTATTTATATCAACTCTCTACCTCATCCTCTTAGGCCTCCATAAATGAGGCTTCTAAAGACTCCATAGAGGGCCTCGGCTACAACTCTATATCCGGCTGGATTTAGGTGAACTCCGTCGCTTGAGAATCTCGGATCCAGTAGGCCATCCCTATCAACGAGGATGGAGTATAGATCAGCTATTAAGACTCCCTCATCAAGGCATCTCATCGATAAATCTTCATTCACCTCCCTGACTAGTTTGTTTAAGGCCTCAAATCTCGTAGGAGTGAGTGTGCAGCCTATTGGTGTGATGGCTACAGCTTTACATCTTCTATAAAGCTGTAGGAGATTCGCCACCACCTCTTGGGGGCTTCGACCGAGATGTAGATCATTTATGCCTCCCCAGATGATGGCGTAATCCGTCTCATGGGCGTGGACATCGACCTCGAATCTCCTCAGCATACCCTCCGTCGTGTCACCAGGCACCCCTGCGTTGATGATGGTGACCTCGACTCCAAGCTCTCTCCTAATCAGCTCCTCTAGGATATGGGTGTAGGGCATCCTCCTGATGGGATCGATGTAGCCGGCTGTCAGGCTGTCGCCTAGGGCGACGATTACGACCACGGCGATCACCGGAGGGAGTTTAGAAGCCTCCTAAGACGTTCAACGTAGGCGGGTTCGAGTTGATGCTCCTCGGCCCCCTCCAGCATAAGCTCGACATATCTCCGCGAGGGGGTGTAGGGTCCCCCCTCCTCCACACCTCTATATAAGGCTGCCCTATACAGCGCTCCATCCTCTCCCAGGACGAGGAAAATCTGCCTCGTGTATAGCCCCTCCCCAACGCCCATAACGTCATCTAGATGCTCAAGCTCATCCTCAGGTATCTCGTATAGGACTCCCCTCACCACCTTACCTGGATCCAGGATTATATCCGCGATCCCTCCTTTCATCTCCTCGGAGTAGATGGTGAAGGCGACGCGGAAGTTTGGTAGGAGAGCCTTCATGAGGAAGCCCGCATCGGGGCAGTGGCGCCTCAGATATCTTGAGGATAACGTTGAGCCGTAGGCGAAGTGGAGCATCACGGTTGATCCCTCAATCCCTTCTGTCGGACATTCTCCTAATGAGATCGAGGGCTGCGGCCTTGGCCCCCATCTCGGCGGCCCACTCCTCCTCCGCCGTCCCTATAATTATGACGTCGCCGGTTTCAGGTTTTAAACCCTCTCTAAGTAGCTTGGAGAGCTCCGGCTCAACTCCTCGCTTTAATCCAGGCATGTGGAAATTCTCGCCGTCGTAGATCAATGTGGTGGCGCCTTTCGCTCCGGCTAGGAGGGCTGCGTCTCTCTGCTCCACTCCGAATCTTATGAGGGGGGCGGCGCCCCTGACGAGGACGGCGTGATTCTTCTCGGAGACCGTTGAGGGGGTTGACGGCACACTCATAGACCTCATCAGGCGCTGGAAGTAGGATAGGATGCTTCTACCCCTCTCCGTCAGCGTCATCCCTCCCCTCTCAACCTCTATTAACCCCTCATCCCTAAGCCTCCTGATGAGGGTTCTAGCGGAGCCTTCGCCTATTCTAAGCTCCCTCGCAAGCTGTTGACGGCCGACTCCAACTCTAGACCCTATCAGCTCCAGAGCCTTCAACACGTGGATGACGCCGTATGTGAGACGCCTACCTGGGGCAGCCTCAAGGGCGGCCCTCTCCATGATTCTCAGAGGCTCCAAGCCGAATATCTCTCCGGCTTTGAGGCCTTTAACCTTAGCTGAAGGAGGTGTATCTCCAGGCGACTACGTCGCCGTCGTGGAGGCTCCAGGCGTCGCAGGCGACGGGGCCCATCTCCCATCTCCCCTCCTTCAGGTAGTACCAGAGCCAGTATCGATTTGGTTCGCCGCCGACGCCGTTGATGGCTGTCACGAAGGCCCCATACTCTCCCTCAACGTACTCAACTGAGGCCACCATCTCCGTCGCCATTAGGAGATTCGCCCCGAGGGGAATCCTTGTATCGTTGAACCAGATGGCTGTGCCATTTCCATAGTCGATGAGGATGTCAACCGTTATGGTGAGTCCCTTTAACTCCTCTAGGGTTGCCTCATACCGCTGTCTATATGTCTCAGCTCGATTATACTGGTCGACGGCGATGTAGGATAGCGCAACGGCTATACATAGGAGGATTCCCGTCGCCCAAGTCCAGGGATTCCTACCACCCATATATGCCACCTCCAAATCGTCTTAACGCCCTGATTAGAGGTGGAGCTCCGAGGGAGAAGAGGAGGGTGTTGGAGATCTCGTGGATGAGGGCGAAGGGCACCCCAGCTATGAGGGCTACAGCTATTGGAATCCCAGCCACGAGGCCTGAGACGATGTTTGTTATCAGATCGTAGATGGAGGTTAGGAGGAAGCCGAGAACCCCGAAGCGGACGGCTCCATCGATGAAGCCTCCATCCCAGAAGCCCCTCCTAGCTAGGAGGCCTCCCACAACCCCATAGAGGGTCTCGCATAGCATGGTGGCGATGAGAATTGGAAGCGAGAAACCATAGGGATTGAGGGTTCCATAGACGAGCCAGGTGAGGAGGCCCACCATCACACCCGCCAGGCAGCCATAGAGGTAGCCAGAGGAGAAGACGATGAGATCCATCAACTTGACATTCACAACTCCGATTAGGAGATAGTTGGTGGAGATAGAGGCAGCTGTCATGATAGCGATGGCGGCGGCTCTCCGACTCTGGAGCTCCAATTCCCTTGGATGGATCATCCATCCAATATATAAGCTTGACGAATCCCATAAGATTTCCTGAGTGGAGACAGCTCGATGAATCGAACTGCTGCCCCATGCTCTGGGGGTGGTGGGGCCGGCCGATAGGATGAGGAGGCCCTGCCCCGACTGTGGAAGATTCCTCAGAAGGGGAAAGAGACAACACTAAATGGTTCTGTGATAATCCGGAGTGTCCCGTGATATACGTGATCTTCGGCCTCCTCTGGCTGGAGCCGATAAAGGTGGCACGTGAAAGCAGGAGGAGGGAGAGATGAACACACCAAAGGCAAAGGGGCCGGTGATAAAGAGGAGGAGAGACGAGTTTAGAGAGGAGCTCGAAAAGATGGTGAAGAAAACAGGGAGAAGAATAATCCAATATTTCAGAGGGTGGAAAACATGAAGAGCCGAATCTCTCTCAGCATCGACGAGGAGCTCCTGAGACAGATAGACACAATCAGAGGGATGACTCCTCGGAGTACTCTTATTGAAGCCCTACTGAGGGTGACTCTCAGAGACTACCTCTCACTCAACCCCATCTTCAGCTCCAAAATGGAGCAAAGATGGATTTAAATACCGGCTCCCTAAAGTTTTAAGTGAAAATGACAGGCCTAAGACACAGCCAAACAAAACTAAAACCCAGAAACGTCTCTGACAGGGTGGAAGTGGGGCCGGCCGGATTTGAACTGCACTTCGTCGTCGCCGGTCATTTCCAAAAAATGGATGGAGCTTAACCTTTAAAAAACATCAGTATAGGGCCTCATCCTCAGGGGTAGGCGTCGAGGGTGGAGGGAAGAACCTTCTCAGCATCCCCGCATAGCTCCTCTCCATCTCGCTTAGCCTCTCAATCTCCCTGAGGAGCCGGTCAGCCTCTGGGCTATTCACATCCATCTCGAACCATACATCCAGGAGCTCCTCCTTCCTCCGCCTCACCTCAGCCATCCTCTCCATTATAGCCCTCCTCCACGCCCTCTTATCGCCCAGCAGCAGCTCCACCGCCCTCCCACCAACCCAGATTCTTACACTATTGTTGCGCATACGCAACACCCATGTAGAAACTCCACAATCCTTTTATATAAATGTTGCGTATATGCTGCAGAGGTGTTGCGTTGAAGCGGGTGATGGTGAACTTTACCGACCGACAGTGGGAACTCCTAGAGAAGTTGAGAGGTATCCTAGGAAACAGCGACTCGGAGATAGTCCGCAATATCGTGCTGATGTTCCTCTCGGAGAAGGGCTACCTCAAGGCTGAGGGCGAGTCTGAGGATTGAGGGCTTCCTCCTTATTTTTTCAGTCTTCTCAGTTGGGCCTCCTGGAGTCTGGGTCTCCACTTCTCAGCTTCTCTCTCCAGGTCTTGGAGATAGAGGTCGTCGGGGAGCTGCTGGAGGGCCATGCGTAATAGGGCCTCTATGATCGCACTCCTCGGCACCAGGCCTCGGAGGAGGTCTATCTCCTGGAGGAGCTCCTCATCGATGCTGAGGGAGACTCTCTTCTTCATCATCATCGCCTCAGGTATGAGGATGGCGAGGAGGCCTCCCAGGGCTGAGGCCCATATCAAGGAGAAGAGCAGCCATACTGGTCTCACCGCCTCCTGGCCTCCTCTCAGCTTTCATCATCGTCTCTCCTCCTCGCCTCTCGGGCTATCTTCACCGGCCGTAGCCATAAGGGATCATATATGACGTAGATGACGGGGCAGGCGGGATTGTCGCAGAACCATTTCACGTTATCCTTGCCCCGCCGGAGGGGAGCCCCACAGTCGGGGCAGGGCCTCTTCATCCGGTCTATTCGGTCTTGGGTCTCCTGGGCTGCTTTCAGGAGTTCGAGGAGCTCTAGCCTCATCTATAACAGTGTTATAGGGCTAGGCATAAATCCCTAATGGTGGTGGATGAGGTGGCGTCGAGGGCTTGGCCTAAGATTGAGGCTTCAGGGCTTCCTCCTAAGGCTGCTGGGCCTGCTGTGATGGTGAGTCGACGGGATGGGTTCAGGGAGGAGCTCCTGGAGACGATTAAGAGGCCAGGGAGGCGTATCATCTCGATAGCTTGGAGGGGAGTCTGAATCGTCTATCCCATCGGCCTAGGGCTTGGAGGCGTCGGGCGGCCCTGGTCATGAGGAGGATGTGCTGGGTTAGCCTGGGGAGGTTGATGCGGATTCGGCTTAGGAGTTTCCTGGTCTCCTGGGTCTCTAGGCCCTCTTCAAGCCAGGCCTTTAGGAGCTCCACCTCTCGCCTGGTGAAGATATAGCTCCTCATACCCAGCTAGTGGGGATAAGAGGTTTCATAAAAATGGGGAGGCCTCTGACCCCTCCAGCTCCTCTAGCTGCTGTTTGAGGAGTTCTATCGCTGCCTCCACGTTCTCGATGTCGATGTCCCTCACCATCACGTAGCTCATGCGGATGATCCTTACGATGACGTCTATGGCCCTCAGCCTAATCTCCTCTGGGATGTCCTCCCTCTCGATGACGTTTTCGCAGTAGGCTATGAGGCGTTCTAGGCGTCTGATGTATTCCTCTCTCTTGGCCTCAGGTTCAATCCTCACCCGTCGCAGCCTTATGGTGAGGCTCAATCTACCTCCACCTCCGGCGGCTCCATGATGGCCTCCTCTTCTCCTAGCAGCGGTTTGAGGGCTTCTAGGAGTTCTCGACCTCTCGGGGTTATGCGATAAAGTCCTCGGCGGGGTCTCTCGACGTATTCATGCCTCAGGAGCCATTCTAGGGCATATCTCCAGGTGGAGGGGGCTAGCATTACGGTGAGGAGGTCTCTCCAGCGGGCTTCTCCCTCAGGCTCTAGGCGAGCTAGAATCCAGGTAGCCTGCCTCAGGACCCTCTCAAGCATCATCGTCGACGCCTCCTTATGGCCACCTCCACGTCGAAGCCCTCCTCCAGCAGCCTCTCCAATCTCGCTATGAGGTCGGCGAGTTTGGAGGTTAGGTCGGCGAGGAGCTGGGTTTCCTCGTGGATGCGGCGGAGGATGAAGTCGGCGGGCTCCTCAGCCATGAGGTTTCACCTCCTCCAGGAGTCGGTGAGAAGGGTTTGATGGCGAGGAGAGTAGTCGGGGCATCTTCTCCTCATCTCAGGCCATACCACCCGTCTATGCTTCAAGCAGATTCCTCGACCTATCGCCTGGGCTAGATGTCGGCATTCGAGGCATCTCACTAGGTCTCCCTTCATGGGGCTCCCCTCCGGCGTCGACGGGCCTCTAGGTGGAGCTCCCTCGTCGACGGGACATAGCGGATGACGGGGCAGCATGGGTTATGGCATTCATAGGCGACTCTCCTCTTCCTCCGCTGGGTTCCCTGGAGGCAGGTTCTCTTCATGGGCTGGCCGCAGATGGGGCATGGCAGCTCCTCAGGGTATTGGATTCCTCGGCCTACCTTGAGTTCTATGGAGGTGGAGACCTGGCATCCTAGGGCTTCGAGTTCTCTCTTCAGCTCTAAGAGGTTCATATCCACCACCTTGGCCTCTTCAGCCATACTCGGCCCTCCGCCTGGAGGGCTACCTGCCATCCCTCGGCGAGGAGCCTGGCGATCTCATCTGCCTCGTCGACGCTGAGGTGGCGGACTTCATAGCGTTGAGGGGTCTGAGGTTGGAGGTGGATGTAGAGCTTGGTGGTCTCCAGGTCTCTATGGCCGAGGGCTCTGGCTACGAAGAGGAGATCATGGGTCTCGGCGTAGAGTCGGCTTCCATAGGCGTGTCTGAAGGCGTGGAGGCGTAGGCCTTCCACGTCATAGCCTGAGGCTCTTAGGCGATTCCTCACCATGCGCATCACCCTCTCGGCGTCTCGATATTCCAGGTGTCTTGAGGGGTCTGATGGCCGGCTGAAAACCCAGTCTCCAGGCTTCTTATCCTTCACCAGCTCTCGGAGCATGCCGGCGAGGTGAGGGCTTATAGGGAGTTCTCTGGCGTCGACGTAGCCGCTGCCCTTCCCCGTTCCCAGGCGGATTTTACAGCCTTTGAGGTCGAGGTCTCTAACCTTGAGCTCCAGGGCTTCGGAGGCTCTCGCTCCGGTCTCCAGCAGCAGCCTGAAATAGCATCTCCAGTGATGCCTCCACACGGCTCCCACCGCAGCCTTCAAGGTCTCCATGGGAGGCAGCCGAGGCAGCCGTCGACGTCGACGTGGACGCTGATACCTGGGTTCTCTGAGGCCATGATACCGGCAGTAATGGCGATAAGCCGCCATCGCAGCATCCTGAATCCACCTGGGGAGAGCCAGCACCACCCTCTCACATACCTCCACCCTCTCAAGCCCTCCAGCCAGCACCGCTAATCGGCTGAGACCCTCCAAATAATTCCTCAACGTCCTCTCCCGTAGGCGATGCCGCAGAGGCATCAAAGCCTCCAATATCCGCCCCCGAACCCAGCCATCAAGCTCCTCCCACGCAGCCCTCCCAGCTCCTACCGGCCAGAACTGCCGCCCCATGCTCAGAGAGTGGTGGGGCCGGCCGGATTTGAACCGGCGACCTCCTGCGCCCCAGGCAGGAATCTTAGGCCAAACTGGACCACGGCCCCAACCGGTCATGGAGTATGAATGCCGGCTGGGTAAAAGTTTTATCGCCTCTTTAGAGGGTGTCTTTACTCTATGGTGATTATCTTTTTCGCGTAGCTCTCCAACTTCTCCTCGTCGAGTTCCACGCCTAGGCCCTTCCCCCTCGGCACCTCGGCGTATCCATCTTTGATCCTTGGAGGCTCTTCCACTACGTCGTCGGCTATCTATCAGGGTATCCTGATCGTTCGCATCGGTGGGTGATGACTCATCTATGGGCTGTTATAGATGGGCTGCTGGGGTGTTAGAGGCCGCAGACCTCTAGTATGCGTCGATAGTTCTCGTCGCTGGGTTCCCGCTTATACTGCTTCAGTGCCTCTATGAGGGGCTGGATCTCCGGCGGCTCTATGATCCTGCTTATCAGCCTACGCATTCTGCGGTTTATGAAGAGGTATTGGGTGAGCGAGGTGATGTTGGAGACTCGTCGCTCCGTGCTGGCGGACTCGAAGTCTATCAGCCTCGCCTCGCCTCCTGAGACTATGATATGCCTATGCGCCCTACTCAGCTCCCCGTGATCCAGCCCTATCTCATCGAGCTTCCTCGCCTTCTCCAATAGGCCTTTTAGAACACCCCTGAGGAGTTCGGCGTCCCCTGGGCTTAGGGCCTCAATCCACTCTGGGAGATACTCACCCTGGATGAGCTCCATGAGGAGGAAGTTGTCCGTATGTCTCACCAGCCTTGGGCCTAC
>CALEIY010000102.1 GCA_937898665.1 Candidatus Bathyarchaeota archaeon
TTCATTAGGTTGGTGTTAAAGCTAGATTATTTTATTCTGATAAGTGTTGGGGTCTTCTCTTGTTCTGCTGCGTAGATGGCTAGGGCGAGAGCCCAGAATTGGTCGTCGTGGGTTCCTTCGGGGTGGCTGAAGCTGATGCGGCCCGTCTTTGTGAACTCGTATCTCTCTATGTTTAGTTCATCGAGGAGTTCTCTGTCGTATGGCATTTTGAATCTGCCTTCGGCCATGCGCTGCTTCATCAGCTGGGCCATCTCCTGTTTTGTCTGCTGGGTGAAGGTTATGCCCTTGGCTTCGGGTATTCCGGCTTCGTGCATGTCTTCTATGAAGTATTCTCCCTGTTTTGTGATGTCCACATAGACCTTCTCTACTCGGCTCCACCGGTCTCTCAGGGCCTTTACATAGCCTATGACAGATGCGAGGCTTGTGCCCAGGGGAAACTTATGTCTGTGAACCAGTTTAAGCTGATCCTGGTTTTTATCGACGACGCAGATAGCTGAGTAATCTACCTTCTCGGCGAGGTCTACGCCTATGTAGAATCTGCCTCGGGGCCTCGCATCGAATTGATAGTATTCTAGGGCCTCGTCGACGACTTTCGCCAGCAGGTCCTGTGTCAGCCATGCGTCTATGTCTTCGATGAATTCGGCTTCGTATTCCATCTTGAAGGTCTGAGGCCTTGTCTCCTTCATCTTTAGGATCTCCCTTGCGAAGTCTGGGCTGTATATGCCCTCCTCAAGAGCCTTAGTCCAAGGAATATGGATCAGCAGCCAATCCGGATCCTGATTTAGCTGATAGAAGACAGTCTTGCGGCCCCAGGGAGTTGAGCTTACTATCATTATGCCATTTGTCGTCGCCATCATCGGCATCAATACATGGGGGAAGATGGTCTCGTCGTTGTGGAAGAAGGCCGCCTCGTCGACGATGATGAGATGAGCCGTGTAGCCCCTGAGCAGATGCTCGCTGTTAGGGAGAGCGACGATCTGACTTCCATTCCTGAATCTGATGACGGTTCTTAGAGCCTTTGAGACTATGCTCCTCCTAGTCGTGGGCTCTATCCGGTTGAGTAGGTCGTGTATCTTATCACTGAGGATCATCGACTGTCTCAAACCAGGAGCCACTATCAGTGCAAGCCTGTTCTTATGGGTGGCGCAATACCATATTGTCAGCGCTGCCAGTATCCAGGTCTTCCCGCTCTGCCGGGCCCATCTGAGGACGATGCGTCTATGGCCCCTGACAACAGCCTCTAGTAGCCTTCTCTGATAGCTGGTGGGGGTGAAGCCTAGGATGTCGGTGCAGAACTTCACGGGATTCCCTGGGAGCTTGACCTTCTTACAAGGCCTTTTCCTCAGCAGCTTTCGTTCAAGTCTTTCGACCTCCCTCTTCCACCTCGTTGACTTGATATAGTCCTCCTCACTCCATCTCCTCCTCGACACGCTTCCTCAGCTCCTCCAAGGCTTTCTCGATGCGAACCTCGTCGTAGCTGTCAATTACGGTGTTGATTGTCTGGGCAACATAGGCGGCCACCCTAGTCCACTTCAGCCTCTCCTGGAG
>CALEIY010000103.1 GCA_937898665.1 Candidatus Bathyarchaeota archaeon
CATCACGAGGAGCCAGCTGATACGGGAAGTCAGGAATCTGCTGCGAGGAGTAAACCAGCCTCCGCACTGAGAGGTGACTTATAAATGGCTTTTCACTTCACTGAACAGCAGCTTATAAATACCCATTCACTCGACTGCAAAGGACTCGGGCCAGGCCTCATCATCGAAAGGCTTCCAGACCACGTCTACGCACGCTGCTGTAAATGCAGCCGCCGAGCCCGATACCGGGTTCAAATCCCGGGAAATGGGTTTAGAGGCCTCCTCTGCAGCTTCCACACCAGACTCGTCAGAGCCCTCGTCTACGATCTCCCCGAATATGACCCCTGGGGGTCAGGGCCATGACTGGGGAGCCCAGTTTTGAAACCGAGGCTGAGAAGGAGCTGTGGATCAGGGAGCAGGTTAGACGGGCGCATCAAGAGGCTGAGCTTGAAGGCGACCTCTCCACAGCCAGAGGCCTAGACCTCAACGACCTCATCATGAAGCTGGACCTCTTAGAGGCCAGGGTCACAGACCTCGAAGAGGCCCTGGAGGCTGTTCTCATAGCCCTGGAGGAGCTGGGGAGAGATGTCAAACTCAAGAAGGCTTAAGGAGAAGGCCCAGGAGCTGCTGCAGCAGCTCCAAGAGCGGAGACCTGAACCTCTAGACCCTGAGCTACGGGAGAAGGCTCTAGAGCTACTGAGAGATCCCGCCTTCTTCTACAAGCTCGGCTTCGTCATGGAGAGAGGCTTCAAAGTTCCAAAGCTGAATAAAGTTCGCTTCGTCATCGGAGAAGAGCGGAATAAACGGCTTCTCCCACTCCTCATAGGAGCATCAGCGAAGATGAAGCTCACCAACATAATCAGATACATTGGCGAGATAGGCACAGGGAAGGACAGCCTCATAAGGCTGAGCCTAGCCCTCTGCGAGGGTGGAGTCAGCCACGTTGAGAGAGGCTACCTCACAGGTGGAGGCCTACGCTACTCAAGAAGCATCAAGGAAGCCGACATCCTCTACATCCCCGACTCACCTGAGCTGCGAGGAGAGACAGGGAGACAGCTGAGATTGATGAGAGCCGATGACGGAGGCCTCGTCTACGAATACGCCTATCAAGACCCCAAAACATGGCGCATGGAGACAGTGGAGGAGAAGGTTCCCGTCAAGATGATAGTCACATCCTCAAACGAGGTCAGAGTGGATCCAGCCCTAGAATCAGGCGCCTGGACACTTCAAAGCGACAGCAGCGAGGAGCTCACCCTACGGGTTCAGAGAGAGAAGCTCAAATTCAGAGCTGGCAGGAGACCCACCTTCCCAGAGGATGAACTAGAGGTCTGGAAGGCAGCCTTCCAGATAGCGCTGACCGAGGAGATTCCAGACGAGATCCTCATACCCTACGCTGAGAGCCTCATCTGCCTGATGAGCGCTGATCAAACGGAGCAGCGTCGAAGCCCCGATAAGCTCTGTGACCTCATAGAAACCATAGCCTTCTGGAGACGCTTTCAAAAGCCCCTGGAGAAGCGCTGCGAAGCAGACCTAGCTGACCTATACATAGCCCTTCAACTCGGCTTAGACGCCCTAACCAAGACTCTGGCTCCCCTCGATGAGAAGGAGCAGTTCATCCTCGATATAGTGAAGGAGGCTGGAGTCGATGAGCTGGCGACCGTGAGATACGTCGCCGAGAAGACCAGGATGGGATATAAGACAGCCTACAAGTATCTGGAGCGCCTCGTTGATAAGGGATACCTGGCGAAGGATAAGTCAGGCAATAAGAACTTTTATGTCCCAATTCAGCGAAACATTGAAGGAAATCTTCTCCTTACTTCTATTAGAAGTTTCGAGGCTGTAACTCAGCTAATGGAGCAAATCCTAAGCTCCGATGAGAACTTCTCCACTTCTACGCTACCCCCCACCACATTCATAGATCCAGTCACCGGAGACGAGATCACACTTGAGCTAAACGAGGGACAGGTCTCATTCAGTAGAAGAAACAGAAGCTACGATGAACCATACAGACCGCTGGAAGAGGATATAGGGGTAGCATATCAGAGGAGAAGTTCTGAAACAAGCGAAATCATGCCTCCTCTCGATGAGCTGAATAGTCAGAAACTTCTCGGAGAAGTAGATATCAGTTATAAAGCTCCCATTCATGAAAAAAAGAAAGAAATTAGCCACGCTGAGCTCTATGCCAGGTTGAAGGAGACCATAACCCATCTCCAGCGAGATGTCTTCCTGAAGAAGATTAGCTTCGACCTGCTCCACCGCTACTACTTCCCAGACATCCCAGCCGAGAAGCTGCAA
Source organism: Candidatus Bathyarchaeota archaeon (assembly GCA_937898665.1). Classification (GTDB taxonomy): domain Archaea; phylum Thermoproteota; class Bathyarchaeia; order TCS64; family B23; genus B23. The sequence continues at coordinate 2,275 of CALEIY010000103.1, forward strand.
CGCTGCATAGACGCCGCTGTCAGGGACGGCTGGCTCATCAGGTTCTTCGATGGAAGCATCAGCCTCAAGAGGTGAAGGCCATGGAAGAGGGGAGTCTCTTTAGGGAGATTAGAGAGATTGAGGATACGCTTGAATATGCTAAGCATAGAATTGAGGAACTCTCCAAGTATCTTGACTCCCTTAAGCGAGATATAGCGTCTGAGATTGCGAGACTTATCGAGAAGACACGATACACCAGATTCAACCCTGAAGCCCTAGAGGACTTCCTAGAGGAGCCTTATCTGGTTCTGCCTAAGCGTATGGTAAAAGGGAAGGCTATTGAATGGTATGTCATCGTTCCAAGATTCATCGATTTCCAGCTTGGCTGGCTGGAGAGACAGACCCGCAGCTATAACATCTTCATCCTCAATCACTATGTCCTCTGGCTCACAGAGGTTCCAGAGGAGATTAAACGCCTCTTCCATCTTGAGCCTCTACCTCTCAAGGTGGCTGATGGCCTACTCCTCGTCGATCCAGAGAAGCGGGAGGAGGCCTGGAAGCGGTATAAGAAGTATCTATCTAGACGTGAGGGAGAGGGAGCCATCAGGATTAAACGTGGAAGAGAATTTGAGCTTATAGCCCAGATAATCGAGGATGGAGGCCTCCCCTTCATACCCCATCCAGTAAATCAGGAAGACCTACGAGAGCCAGCAGTCGATTTCACGCTTAGAGACTACCAGGAGGAGGCTTGGAGGAAGTTCCTGGAGTATGGAGCCATCGGAGTGTTCTGGCCATTCGGCTGCGGGAAATCCATGTTCGGCCTCTACGCCCTCGCAGCCCTTAGAGGCCCTAAACTCGTCGTAGTTCCCTATCGCACCCTCAAGGAGCAGTGGCTGGAACGCATAAGGCAGCATCTCAGATGGGATGTCAGATACGAGGTTCAAGTGGAAACCTACCACGCCTTCCATAAAGTCAAGGACAGGGAATACACCCTCATCATCTACGATGAAGTCCACCATCTACCCGCAAACACCTTTATCCGATTAGCCACTCTGAGAACCAAGTATCGCATAGGGCTGTCAGGCAGCCCCTACAGGGAGGATGGAAGAACAAACTACATCATCGCCCTCACAGGCTATCCCATAGGGCTTTCATGGGAGAAGTTCTTCGAGCTAGGCATCATAAGGAAGCCTCTAGTCACGGTTCACGTCGTTAAGAACCCAAGGGATAAACTGAGGAAGCTAGATGCCCTCCTCTCAGATGAGACTGGTAAAACAGTCATCTTCTGCGACTCCATAGAGCTTGGGAAGAGACTGGCCAAGAAGTATGGTCTCACATTCGTCTACGGAGCCACCACTCGAAGACTGGAGAAGATAAGGGAGCATGAAAGGGTCATCGTCTCCAGAGTCGGCGATGAAGGCCTCAGCCTCCCAGACATCGACACAATCATCGAGGTAGACTTCCTCTACGGAAGCCGAAGACAGGAATCCCAGAGAGCAGGCCGTCTACTCCACTCCGAGAAGGAAGCCACCAATCACCACATCATAATGACCGAGGAGGAGCTCGCCCGCTACGGTAAGAGGCTGCTGGCCCTCTATGAGAAAGGCTACAGAGTGAACATCGTGAGGTGAAGACCATGAGTTTCAAGAAGGCTTATCTCTCTGTCAGAAGGCATGAAGCAAGATGGCGTGAACAAGCCCTGCAGGCTCTCCTACAGGCCAGCCTGGGAGCAGCCTACGATGTCAGGTTGACGGGTCTCGGAGCCGGAGAAGCAGACGTGATGCCTGGCGCAGACCCCAGCCCAGACATCACCATCTATCATGAAGGTAGAATCGCCGCAGAGGTAGAAGTGACAGGCACCCGCTACCCCTACTATGCGATAGCCAGCAAGGGCCTATGGCTCCGGCCCGATAAGCTGCGATATGCGTTGAGAAGCCCCTACACCGAACGCATAATCTACGTCCACCTACTCATACCCCAAGAATTCCCCGAAGGCCCATGGCTCCACTGGCTCCCAGCAAAGACAGCCATCCTCTTCCTCGACACTGATCACATGCTGGAGCTAATGGTCACCTCATCATCAAAGCTCAAAGAACACTACGTCAGCATTCCACCTCAAGTCTGGCGGAGAAACTGGCAGGGTCTCATCAGGCATATCCGCAGCCTCGCAGGTGACGAGTAGCCATGAATATCTTCTTCGTAAACCTTAACTTACTTTGAGCTTTACATGGATATGGGGATGGCTAATTGGGTAAGTTAATTAGGATTTTAAGTGAAATAGATAGACTCTTAGATGAAGCCTTAAAGATAATAGATGAGAAGAGAGTGAGTGAAAGTGAGAGAGCTAAATTATATGAGGATTATCGAGAAGACCTTAGAAATATGTTTTCCATATTGGGTTCATTGATGTGGAAAATGCATGCAGATAGAACATTCGACCCTGAAGATGAAAGAGGCTTTTATGTTATGTATGAAGCTAAGATTAAGGAGGCTGAAAAATGATACTGAGAGAGGCAGTTGAACGTGCAAGAGAGTTTCTAGAAAGATATGTAGGACTATCAAGCTCATTCTTAACGTTAGATGAATTCGAAAGAAAGGAAAATAAATGGATATTCATCTTTGAATATGGATTATTTCCACCTTTCAAGTATTATCAAGTAACCGTAGATGATGAAACAAGAGAAGTCATTTCCTTTAAGCGTATAACAAAGATGCAGGGAAGGTGATTACTCAGCAGTCTTTTAGGGCTTCTCCAAGGTCATATCGAGCGAGGAGTAGCTTCCTCTCTACGTATGGTGCATTTGACAGCTCATCGATGATGACGCTGACAGTCTTCCTCAACTCCGCCTCCAGCAATGCCTCTAGATCGATACCCGTGAATTCTACAAGGGTCTTGAGAAAGTCGTGGATCGGCTTTGGAATCCTCATCTTCACCTCAACATACTCCAAGCTGCATCACCTCGCACAGACATCGACACGTTCACCGCTCCACCCTGACAGCCTTCCCAGCCACATCCACTCCCTACGCTCAACGACAGCCGGATCAGGATCATAGAGGCAGCCTGGACACCGACCACCACGACACCCCTCACAATCAAACCGCCTCAAACTTCGCCTCATTCCATCACACTCCGATATCGGATAGAAGACATCTTCTATTTAAAGATTTCCGATGTCCGAAATCATCTAAACAAATGTTAGATATCAGAAATCTTATATCTCCCCACGACCACTATCCCATGATTGAAAATGGGTAAGATCACGATCGTCCTCCCAGATGACCTTGAACAGAAATTCAGACGAATAGCCACCATCAAATTTGGCTTAAAAAAGGGATATGTGAGCGAAGCTGGTTTAGAAGCCATCAAACTCTGGATCGATAAAAATGAAAATTTATTAAATCAAGCTTCTTTTAAGAAGGAGGATTCAATTACATGAACAAGGGAAGTAGGAAAAGAATAGAGGTTCTTGTCACTAATGGGTGCGAAATTAGAAGATTTCTTTGGATTGAACGAACTTCAAACGGCATATATTATGGTTTTTGTTCTGAAGGAGGAGAAATGTATCATATGTCATATCACGAGGATGGCAATCTATTTCATTATTTTATGGGGAAAACTATTCCAAAAGGTAAAGGCCCAAAACTTTCAGACTTTAAAGGTTTAAGGCAGTTGAGCAGTATTGCTTGCACTGATGAAATAGGGAAACTTCCTATTACAACTAAATATGAGTTTGAAAAAGCGAATTCAATTGTATACATTGACTTAAGACAATTTAAGAATCGAAGTTTTAACCTAACTCTTTTATTATTGGAACAGGGAAAACTGGAATTTCTTAATCCTATAATTGAACGATTTAAGCCATCTCAAGTTCATATATTTACCAATATAGCTCCCTGGGTAGTTATTGCTTATAGATAAATGGTGATTGTGATGAGAGAATATATTTTGACGCCCCGAGAAAGGGAGATTATTAAAATGTTCCTAGAAAAGGGTCTCCGTCTAAACGGATTCAATATTTTAAAACTGAGGATGACCCGCGCCCTTCCCCGCCTAGAAGAGGATATGACGCTCATCAAAGCCTTCCTAAAGAGACTAGAGGAGACCTGACATGCCCCCCACCAGCAATCTATATGAAGCGTCTTTACACCCGTCTTTACGGGAAGCCGATATGCCCCTTGTAAACTTCCGATGTCCAGAGGCCCTAATCAAAAAGGCACGTGAACTAGGCCTCAACGTCTCAGAAATCTGCAGAAAAGCCCTAAGGGAAGCAATTGAACGAGAAGATTGGTGCGGCCGCCGGGATTCGAACCCGGGTCTTCTGCGTGGCAGGGCTTCCCATTCATCTATCTCTCTGAAGCTCTCCCCCGATATACTCAAAGATTTCAAGGCCTTTCTCACAGTAGACCGTCAATATCGCCCAAAAACCGTTTATGAGCACTATTATTACATAAAACGGTTCATAGAGTGGCTGGGCGGGAGAGAGGCAAATAGAGAAGCCATAAGAGAGTTTCTAAGACCCCTCTTAGAGCGGCGCAGCGCCTATAGTAATGTCCTCAAAGCCCTCAAGGTCTTCTTCAGGGATTATCTCGGCGTCGATGAACTCGTCGAGGGCTTTAGGTTTCCGCCTCAAACCCTGAATCCGCCCTGGGTGCCATCGAGAGAGGAGCTGAGAGAGTTCTATGAGGCCATACCGATTCCAGAGGGGAAACTCTACTTCCTTCTCTACGCCTCATCCGGACTGAGAACTCGTGAAGCCCTCAGTTTGAGGCCGCAAGACGTGGATGAGGAGCTTCGGATGCTCAGGCCGAGGCAGAGGGGAGGCCGCACCAAGCTAAGCTGGATCACATTCTACAACGAGGAGCTGGCTACAGCCCTGGAAGAGATGAGGGGCAAGCTGAGAAGTGGCAGTCGATGGATTCCCATTAGAACAGATGACTTCAGGGCGACGTGGCGCATAGCGAGGGAGAAAACCGGCATTCACATCACTCCTAAGGTGCTGCGGGCCTGGTTCTGCTGCGAAATGGCAAGACTCGGCGTCCCAGACCGCTACGTCGACGCCTTCTGCGGCCGAGTGCCCCGAAGCATATTGGCCAGGCATTACAGCGACTACAGCCCTCTCAACCTGAAACGCATCTATGACTCGGCGGGGCTGAGGGTGCTGACATGACGGTGAGCGAGAGAATAATGCTGTCAGCCGCTGAGGTCTACCTGGTTCACACTCAAGTTCTCAACATGCATGAATACATGAAGCTGGAGAGTAAGCTGGATAAGGTGGGCCGTATCATCTACGGCGGTTATATGCGTGGAGCCGATAACTGGCATAGGCCGACGGTGAGAAGCGCTGTCTTCATCGTCGTTGTTCGGCCTGAAGACCGGCAGAAGCTGAAGGCGATGATCAAGCAGCTCAACAAGGAGATAGCTTCTCACATCACTTACTTCCCGCTTTAGCCTAAACTCTTTATAAAGTTTGCAAAGCCGCTGGCTCATCGGGTCGGTGGATGGCGAGTGAAGCCGATCCCGGAACCCCGGTTGGATGCCGGGCCCCAAAGCGACCTGGGGGAAACCCCGCCTGGAAGCCAGGCGGTGGGATGCCTATAAAGCGAGGTGATGCATCAAGATGAGTAGGAAGGCCGTCGGGGCCATCAGCCTGACACTACTGGCGCTCATGCTCATCGCCGTCGTGCCCGTCGGCCTCGCTAGCGCCTCGACCAGCATAAGCCACCCGAAGCTCATGGTCTACGGCACTGTCACGAAGGATGTCTACGTTGGCAGAAGCATCTTCGAATACAAGGATGATCAGGGCCTCAGCTCAGTGTTGCCATTCGAGAGACAAGAGAAGAACATCACAATAGCCTTCCATAATATAATCTTCGATAAAAATTTCGAGAATAAAACAGTATCTAAGGGATCAGATGTAGTAGCCTCTCCAATGACACTCACTAAGGAAGTCTTTGTGGAAAATGGTCAGGAGTACATATATCTCAAAGAGGTTAACAAAACGGCTTTAAGCGCAAACACTTGGTATCCAAGCTATACAACGCTGAGTATAAGTGGCGAGCCGTCCGTATCCAATGATCACTACCTCTTGGTATCTTTCAAAGTCAAGCAAACAGGCACAAACGTAAATGAATCTTTAGCTGCTGTCTACTTTATATTCAAAGATAGTGGGGGCAATGAGAGAACCCTGGGAGTTCAGGTTTGGACTAGAGATGGCACAGATGGATATGTACTCGCCGGTGTGGACAGCTATGTGGATTATGGCCACGAAAATGAGTGGGTGACGATACAATTAAAAATACAGGACCTCTTGGACGCAAGGGGTCTGTCATGGAATTTGGTGAAGTTAGTGAAAATACAGTATAGGCTCAGTATGAAAACCTCTAGTACCTTAGATTCATCAACTGCCAAGGTGGAGGCGTTCTTCAAACATGCTTTGGTAGTGCCGAATAAGGTCTACATCGATGATGGGACGACCGATGGTCTTCTTCTGAACGGCGTCAGCGGGCAGTTCCCGCCGACCGCTGGCGATGTTATCAACATATATGGCGCCACTGCGAAGAAGATAGTTGGCGTCACCATCCCGTTCGAGTATGAGGTGCCCTACGAGGCGCAGACCGATGGCAAGAATCTGATAATTCAATATACGTGGGAGTACACCCACCCGAAGAGCCCCGAGACCGGCGACAGCCTCACCTTCGCCAACACCAACATGACGCTCTACGGCTACAAGGATGGCATATACTGGGATAAGCTGACCTTCAACCTGCAGGACAAATTGACAGCCATAGCCAACAAGAAGGTTGACAGCACGAAGGGCTACTGGACCTACTGCCTAGTCAACGGCCTCACGGAGGGCTCCGCCTACCAGCTGCTCGCCAGGGTGGAGTATACGGCTGAGGAGTTCGACGCGCTGACGGCGGCGCCGAGCTTCTGGAGCGACCCCCTCGGCTGGATCATGGACAAGCTGCTGGCCCTCATACAGGTCGTCGCCAGCTTCCTCGGCCTTAGCCTGGCATCGAAGATCAGGGGCAGCCGCAGGGCGCTGCGCAGGGTCAGGATGCTGCTCAGCTGGCTCGTCCCGGCGCCCATGATGATGGCGGCTCCCATGATGCCCGTGATGGTGAAGCGGGGCGTGAAGCTGACGGCGAAGGGCGAGCGGGTCAGCAGGAAGACTTCGAGCTTCGCGGCGCTGATGCTGATAATCGCATTGTTCCTCGGTGTCATAGCCCTCTACGGCGGCATAGTCGAGCTGCCCACCTGGGTGCTGGTGGCCCCCCTCGTCATCGGGTACCTGGCGCTACTCTGGGACGCCACCCATTAGGCTGACAGAGGGGTGAGGCGCCGTGGCTTCAATGCTCACACTTGAGGTAGCTAGGAGAACGTGGTGGCTCTGGATCATACCCGTTAGCGCTGTCGTCGCCCTCATCGTGATGAATCCGCAGGGCTTCATGGCGCTGCTGGTGGCGACGGGAACCTTCATCTGGGGCAGCATACTCAACGTCTTCAACTGGCTCTTCGCGGCGCTGAGCTGGGCTGCGCAGGCCTTCATAGCTATGTTCTGCAACTTCTGGATAGCCATCACGAATTGGATCATCAGCGGCATAAACAAGATTCTACCCATCAAGATCCCGACATGGCCATATCTCCAGGCGCCGACAGCGGAGAGCCTGCGGGGCATATCTGAGCAGTTTGCAACTCAGTGGCAGATCGTGAAGATGGCTGGAGACGCCTATGTCGCAGGGGTGCAGGAGAAGGCTCCAGGAATCTACTTCGTCGGTGGCGCTGCAGGCGCTGTCACCGGAGGCGGCCTCTACCTGGCGTCGCAGGGCTCAGCGCCAAGCTCAACGAGGAAAGCCTCAGGCACTCCGAAGACGGTGAGCGGCTACAAAGTGCTGGGAAGCGAGACCTACAAGGGACACAAGATATACAAGATCGACTACCAGGGGAGGACAGCCTACTACACGGATGCAGGCATCTTCTTCAAGAAGAGCGCGGCCAAGAGGCGGCTCGACCAGTTGAGGAAGGTGTAAGCCATGAACCTGATGGCCTCAATCAACTGGGATATCATCTCGGCAGCCCTCCTCTGTCTGACCTTCATAGCGGTCGCCTGGTTCATCAAGGGCGGCGGGAGGAAGGCGCTCAGCCTCTCGGCGTTCTTGGGAGGCTTAACCGTCTGGAAGGTCATGCTGGGGTTTCAGACGCTTCAGGCATTGTTTGATGCCCTCACAAATCTCGGAATATATGAAGTGCCGGCGGCCTACTACGGCTACATCTCGCTGGGCTTCGTCCTCGTCTTCCTCTACCTCTGGATAACGCGGGGGGGTGAGAGGTGATGGCTCGG
>CALEIY010000104.1 GCA_937898665.1 Candidatus Bathyarchaeota archaeon
CTATGATTAGAACCCTGGAGCTGAAGAACTTCAAAGGCGTCAAGGAGGGCTGGATCGAATTAGCTCCGATGACCCTACTCATAGGCCCAAACAACTCGGGGAAAACAACGATCCTAGAAGCCCTGTATCTAGCACCAAACCCCTTCAGAGAAGCACCATACGGGGTTCAAAGAGTGATAGGAATAATTCATGAGCTTCACCAGACCCTAGAGAGTAAGGGATACCTATTCCTCTTAAGAAACTACACATCAAATGAGGCAAAAATAAAATGTAATGGATATACACTTACCTTCACCAAAGAAAATAATTGGATTCGTGTGAACACTAATAAGGCACCTAAAATGAATGTACACATCCCTCTATCTAAACTTGGAATTGAAGGGGAGAAAGAAACTGTAAAATTCAACTTGGGTAGACTTGGAATATACACCGATGATGTTCGGGATATTGTGTCAGATGAATCATTAATATGGAATGTGTTGTTTTTCAGTTCCAATCTTAGACAGAGGGCTTTTGAATACATAAGAAATGAGTGGGCTTTGATCATCAATTTAGGTATCTGTAAAAAAGTTTCCGCTCAGATCTCGAATTTCATATGGGAGAATATCAAGGATATAACAATCGAGCCCTTCGGGGGCAAATTAACTATTAATGCGTATCTGGAGGATGGTAGAAGAATTAGACTTGGCGATATGGGGGAGGGTATCCAAAGCTATCTATTGATTAGAATCCTATATGAGTATTTGAAGCCAGACATTCTTCTCTGGGATGATGTCGAGGCCCACATGAATCCGAGGATGCTCCTCGCCGTGGGAGATTGGTTCTCAAAATTGGTGGAGAGGGGGGTTCAGGTGATCGTTTCCACCCACAGCCTGGAGGCTGTGAGAACCCTCGCCTCGCTGGTTGAGGGGGCGAGGATATGCCTCACAGCCCTGGAGGATGGCGTCCTGCGGGTTAGGGCCCTCACCCTCGATGAGGTGGAGGAGCTCTTGGAGGCGGGCGTCGATGTGAGGGCCTCGGCTGAGGTATTGATATGAGGCTCTACCCCTTAGAACCGACGGGGAAGCTGGCCATCAATATCTCAGCCTTTTCCCGCAGGTTACGCCTGGGAGTCGTGGCAGGATACCTCCATGAGGAGGGACTTAAGGGCCTGATCATCGTCACGGATGGGACGCCGGATGACTATGTGGTGGCCCTCCTCTCTCATCACCTCGATGGCGAGGAGACCTACGCCATTGCAAAGCCTAGGAGGACGAGGCTCGAAGCCCTACATCTCATCCCCAACTATCTCAGCAGGTTGAGGGGTCTGTCTAAGATAGCTGTCTTGATGGATCAGGAGAGAGATGGTCTTGAGGCGATTTATGAAAGGGTTGGGAAGACCCTAATTGGATGTGAGGAAGATTTCGTGAAGGGTAGATTATGTCTCTATAAATGTCTTCGTGGAAAAAGAAGGTTTGATGTCATCCTTATCATAAATGGTTTAAGCGATGTTATGTCAGAGAGGCATACGATAGAGGATCTGTCTCTTATACACATCTGACGCTGCCGACGAATTAGACGGTGTAGATCTCGGTGGTAGCCGTATCATTAAAAA
>CALEIY010000105.1 GCA_937898665.1 Candidatus Bathyarchaeota archaeon
CTCTTTAAGGGGCTTAGATGCATCTCACCCACCTCCAGCCATGGGATGCCCCCTGAGAGGCGTCAGCAGGTTGACGCCTGTAATTGGATAGCCCCTAATCCACTCTATGGTTCCAAGGAAACTCAGGGCTGTCAGGGCCTCCTCCAACCCCCCACCATCCTCAACCTCAGCCACGTATACACATCCAGGCTGACCCGCCCTCAACCTAGGCCTGATCACGCCTTCCATCATATCATAACCCGTCTGAACCCTATTCGTCCTCCCATATCCAGCTATAAATCTCAGCTTTCCCCCAGCCTCAAGGCCGCATCGCCCAGCGACCTCGCCGAGGTCTATCTCACCCAGATTTGAAGTGCTAAAGCCTTCCTCAACAGCCCTGGAGGTCGGGGAGAAAGCATAGAGGATGAGCCTCCTCCCCCTAAGACTCTCCGAAACCCTATCTGCCTCCCTCTCCAACTTAATGCATCTAAGCCCCGTGACCTCCGCTAAGCCGAAACCCCTGGAGACACCCCTCCCAATCCTAATCTTCATACCTCGATGAACGCCTCTGGAGAGTTCCCCTGGAATTGTGAGGGTCGCCCAGAACTCCAGGCCTGCGGCTAAGGCCTCATAATCAAAGAGTAGACCCCTATGAGAAGAGGCCCTGTCCCTACTCATGCCGACGCATACAGCCGAGTGATAATGAAGACCGACCTTCCTCAACTTCTTCCCACGAGGTATCACAGGCTTAGGATGCAAAGGTTGGAGAGCAAGATGCCCCCTTTCACAGGTAGATTTGAAGCTTGGCTCCCTCCCCCCCTCAAGCGTTTCCAGCACTTCAGAGGCGTAATTCACACCTTCCTCATCCCCACACGCCTTACATCTATATGCGAAGGGATGGCAGGGATAACTCCTCTCGCCGCCTGACATGGGATAACCCGGTGAGGCTATGACCCTGGGCTCTGAGGCCTCAGCCCTCAGCATCTCCTCATCTAAGTCTCCACGCCTATACAGATGGGCCAAGATGGCGCCCCTAATGGTCGACGAGGGTATGTAATCCAGGGGTGATAGATAACCCCTCAGCGTCCTCCTCTTAGTCACTATGGCTGGGGAGAGCAGTCTAAAGGTCATCTCATATATCTTCAATCCACATCCACTCCCTCAGGTCCTTCAGCAGACCCATCCATCGAGTCCCCCTCACAGCCTCCTCCAGCTCCGCATCATCCTCCACCCTCAAATCTATGATGGACCCCCTACCAAATCTATCGAGTCTAAGCTCCGCCAGGGCGAGAAGGAGGAGGCCTACTAGGTCTCGATCAACAAGCCAGATCTCCCCCCGAAACTCAATGCCGGGAGGTATATACTCCAAGTTGAAGAGAACCCCCTCAGCAGCCCTTAGAGAGTTATCATCGATCCTTACCCTCGTCACGATGAGGGGTTCAGGCTCCTTCACGGGCGTGAAGTCGGAGACGAATAGCCTTGAAATGCCTCGACCTGGAAGCCTGCTGGGATAGCCGAAGAGTCTGCAGACATCGCAGGGCTCACCCCTCTCATGGCGTTCCTCAAGTCTCCTGGGGTCGACCTCTCCGCAGAACTTGAATCCATAGGCCTCGGCAACCCTGCTGGCGGCCGACCTTAGAGCCCCCTTAAAGCTTGAGCCCGGAATATAATACTCATAAGCCCCCTCTTCTCCCGGCTTAACCCGCTTCATGAAGGCGATGTCTACACCCGGCTCCGGCCTTCCACCCCCGACGCATAGGAGCGTTACACCCCGAATTCTAACGTCAAACTTCATAGAACTCCACCCCCCAGAATCTGGATCAACCTATCTGCATCCGATAGGAGGGAGAGCTCTCCAAGCCTCCTGGGTAGCAGCTCCCTCACACATCTATAGGCCTCCACATCCCTCCCTGCCTTCTCAAGCCTCATGATCTGCCTCCTAGCGAAGATATGAGCTGCCAATAAAGCTAGGCTCCAACCCTCCCCAACCCTCTCCGAGGTCAGATTCTCGACGGTTGATAGAACTCTCCCTATGACCTCCCTGATCCCCTTAACCCTTCTCTTCTCCCCCCTCACCTCCTCTAAGGGGACTCCCCCAGCGAGGTCTTCCCTCTCAACTCTGGAGATCCTGTAGGCCTCCCCAAATAGGCCGCTATAATCCCTCTGTCCTTTCAGGATGAGGGAGAGAAGTTTATCCAGACTCCTCTCATCGCATGGATCAATTATGAGGGGCTGAGATGTCAATTTCCGTTTACTTAAAATATCGAATCTCGCATCAACCGCCACCCCTGAGAAGGATCCTGAAGTGATGATGTCGAAGGCGATCGAGCTACAGCCGGGATTCTCCCTACCCCTCCCCTTAGCCTTCTCCATCAACTCTTGAGCTGCATCTAAGAGACCCCATATATTCCCCTTGGCTGAGGCGGCTGCCACCCCGATTGAGAGACCTCTCACCTCCCCCAGACTCCTACGGAACTCATGGCCCAATATGAGGGCGATGATGGGGGAGACCCAGGCTGGTGCTAGAATCGCCGCATCGTCTCCCCCAGCGTAGAGTATTCCAAGCTTAACTGAGGAGGCAGCCCTCTTCGCCTCCTCCTCGGAGTAGGAGGCACCTACAACTCCATCGTATAGGGCTGATATGGCAGCCTCAATACTCTTCTTGAGAGCTAAGTCGATCCTGGCGCTTCTCTCATAGGCATCCGTCGGTGATAGGCAGGTGGCCATAAAGGCCCCGATGAGATTTCCATCAACCCTTATAGCCGCCACATCCCTCCTCTCGATCTCTCCCTCCCTCAGAGCCTCAAGCTCATCCTTATCATGGCCCGCAACCATCTCAATGATATATCGGGAGGCTGTGACTTCCTCCGTCTTCTCCTCGCCGTCCCATCGAATATTGAAGATGTCCTTAGGCTTCACCTTGACGCCTGGCTTTATCACCATCTCGGAATGATATCTCGCTCCGAAGTGGATGTCCCTCCCAATGTCATATAGTTCACTGCAGGTCTCACAGACCCTTCTCCTCTCTCCCTTAATCCACTTCTCCTCTTTAGCTTTATCTAGATAGCAGATTTGACATAGTTCCCCAGGTTTTATAGCCTCTCCTCCCTCCCTCTCAACTTCTACCCTGTTCTTCCTTAGCTGTATTCTCTTAACTAGCTCCCTTATCGTATGTGTGTAGGAGGATGAGAGAGGAGCGGGATCAGAGAATCTTAGGGGTAGACCGTGCCTCCTGGTCTTCTCCCCTAAATCCCTTATAGCTTCACCCACGATGTCCCCCAGCTTTCTCGGCAGCAGGAGTTCGACTATACCTCCAGCTGAGTATAGGAAGGCCTCATATGGAAGCCAGACTCCCCCCTTTTTCAGGGCCTTAAGTTGGAGTAGGAGGGGTATCTGAGCCATTATGAGGGTATCGATGACGAGGCTTGAGGCTGCGACGCACTTCAGCTCTATGGTTCTCCTTATGAAACTCTGTATTCCACCCAGGTCTAATAGGGCGAGAGTTATACCCTCATAGACCTTCCACTCTCTCTCCTCTCTCATGATGTGTAGGATTCTCTCTGGCATCTTGGTGTAGTTCTCCATCTCCCCCCTCAGCTTCCTGACGAACTCACCGCTCAGCTCTCTGATGGCCGTCTCACCAGCCTCTCGATATATGGTCTCCCAGAAGTCCCAGGACTCCCAGCCTGAGGAGTAGGCGTGAACATGGTTGAGGCCGAATCTCTCAGCCAGCTCCCTGATCCTCCCACCTATGATTTCCTCGGCGACCCTCTGAAGCCTGTCTATGTTTGACGCTATTCTATCCGCATCACCAAGTATCTTTCCCTCTCTCGTCCTCGCCTCCGCATGGTGCGTGGAGATGAAGTCGACGATCCTCCTCATATCATCTTCGGGGAGAATTGGGGATAAAAGGGCCTCAGCCACCTCCCTGGAGGCCTCGACATGTCTATGATATTTGAAGGGTTTACCCATGTCGTGGAGCATCGCCGCAAGCCTTATCAGAGCCGCCCTCTCCCTATCCACGCCCTCCTGAATGGCCTTGGCCCACGCTATGGCCGAGGTGAGGAGTAGATGTGGTATTAGGTTCGAGGTGTTGAGGGCTGGCCTAGTATCAGCAGGAAATATCAGCCAACACCTCTCGGCATCTTCATAGAGTTCTGGATCTATGAGTAGTCTCACCACCTCACTCTCTCTGAACCTCTCAGTTACAGCCTTATCATGAATGGCCCTTATGAGGCTCAAGGGATCCCCAGCTAACTCCTCTATAGGTGGGGGATAGAGTCTGAGTAGTAGATACATCTTCAGGGGACTCAGGGCAACGGAGGGGAAAGCCTCCCTCAAGAGGGGGATCCTGAAGAAGAGTGCTATGAGGTCGTCGATGAGTTCTAACTCCTCCTCCCGTGACAGTGTCCTAACGCTCTTCACCATGCTGACTGAAACCTTCAGGAATTCTTTGAGCCGGATGAGAAGACTCCTCCAAAGCTCTACATCTCCATCTGTGAGCCTCCTACAGTCCAATATTTTTTCATCCTCCCTATAGGGGACGAAGTAGGCCTTGAAGACTGGGTAGGGTGGGGGTTCGTATTTGATGTCATCGAAGGCTTTCAACAATCTTCACCTCATTCACTATCAGGAGTTCCTCCCTATACGCCTCTAAGGCCCTGGATGTGAGGGGTTTCACGATGGGGTTGATGTGCTCCCCCTCGATCCTCTCTCCTGGCCCCAGCTCTACGCCGTTAAGCCTCAGGGGCTGTGAGAGCTTGGAGAGTCTTAGGGCTTCGAGGATGTATCTCACCCTACCCATCCTCAGCCTATACTTGAATCTACCCAGGAGCCGAGGCTCCCCCCTTCTATCCGCTATAAGGCCCATACCTAAGAGGAGCAGGCCCAACTCTTCCGGTTTGAGATTGTGGAAGACCACCCTGCCCCTGAATCTAGAGCCCTCTGGGGCTGCTAGCACCCTCATCCCATAGTCAAGTCTCATGGGCTTTAACTCCACATCCTCCCCCTGGAAGTCGCTAAAGTCTATGAGACTCCTCAGACCGGGGGTTCCGAAAAGATCGCAGAGGAGGCAGACCTCTCCCGTTTTTAGGAAGTTGCAGGGCTCTCTTCCCTCCAGTATTACGTCTCCCCAAATTCTGTAGTGTCTCCAGCCATGCCTGCCGGGGGTTGGAGGTCTCATCAATCGGCCAGCCTTTATGAAACAGCTTCTAGCCCTTCCATTCCTAGCCCTGAAGCTGAGTTCCAATCGTGCTCTGATATTCCCTTTCACCGATGAGCCTGGTATAGTTGGCCCTTTAATCGTGGCTGTGAAGGGTATATGCTCCTCCTCGAAGTGAACCGCCCTAATACTTCTCTCGTTGATCCCACCATATTTCTCTAAGATGACCCTTAGTTGTTCCTCATCGACCTTTAGAGGCGTCCCTGGAGAGCTTATATGGAGAGGTGAAAGGGTCTCAACGAGGATTTCGAGGATCCCACTAAGTCCTATCGGGGCATCCCTAGGCCTAGGATCGCTTCTCTGCACCTCAACTCTTAAGCTGGACACTAGTCCAGACCTCCTCAAGCCTCTGGAGAATTCTCCAGGCTGAGTCCCCCTCGGCCCATATCCATCCCTCCCTCAGCTCTAGATCTGAGAGGTCGAGCATCCTATCCGCCTCGTCGAGCGCCTTCATCATCGATCCTCCCTCGGGGTAGTCTCGACTCTTGAAGGTGATCTCCCTCACCCTCACGGCTCCGAAGCCCCTGGTCTTGAAGCCTCCAATCTTCACCTCTCCGGAGTCCACCATCTTTAAGGTTGCAGCGAGTAGGCCGAGGGCGTAGTTGGGTAGGTTTCTACATCGGATTGAGAATCTAAATCTTGCTCCAGGCTCCACATACTCCACGGTGTATAGGGCCTTTCTGGAGACTGCTCCCGTTTTTCGGTCGATGGCGATACCTGTTCTCACTCCCATCCTCACAGGGATTGGATTTCCCCTCTCATCGATTGGATAGGCGTCGCTGAAGCTTACCTTACCGATATAGCTTGGAGCTCCAAATATCTTACAGAGGAGGCAGGCGTTTTCCCAGAAGTCTCTCATCGCCTCTTGGTTTCTTCCCTCTCTTAGGAGTCTCTCCACACGCTTACCCAACTTCTCCTCGCCCCACTCGGGATCTCTTAGGATTTTCAGCTCCATGCAGTTATCCTTAGATAGTCCACTGCAGACTTTCAGGCCCTTATGGGAGGCTAGGGTTGTAGCGGCGCTCCTAAAGACCCCCTTAAGGCTGGAGCCTGGGATGTATGGAATGGAGGCTCCTCGATAGTTGATCCTGATGACGGCGAGGTCGACGATGGCTCCTAGGGGTGGCTCCCTGCCGACGCCGACTCTAAGGGGCTCAACGTTCTCTAGGTAGCCCTCTATCAGTGTTTCTCTCAGGAGTTGGGCGGAGGATGTCCAGTAGGTCATTAAAGCCTTCCCTCCTCCTTTCTCTCTATCCTTCCCTCTCTGCTGGTGTAGAGGATCCATCTTCCCTCCCTAAGCCTCATCAATCCAGCTCCCACGCTCTTCCTCGCCCCGACTTGTAGTCCGATATCGCTGAGGGTGTTGAGTAGAGTTCTAAGCATCTCCCCCCTTAGGTCTCCTGGCTTGGGATAGAGCTGGATGTTTATCACATCCATCTTGAAATCCCACTCCAGTCCAGGCCTTAGAAACTCCTCTTTAAAGGGGCCTATCCCAGGTCTCACGGCTCCGAAGATCCTGTCGATGCCTATACCCGTCTTAATGAAGCTCCTCTTGGCCTCCTCGGGCTCTCTTGGATATGCGTCATAGACCTTCACATGGCTAGCCAGCTTTGTGTTGCCGAAGATTCCACAGATGGGGCAGAAGTCTACCTTTCCATCCCTCTCTCCAGCCTCCTCCTCGATTCTCTCATGGTCCCAGGGGGAGTGGACATCCCTGAAGCCTAGGGTTGGAGCTATCGATTCGATGTAGGCTCTGAAGACCCCCTTAAGGCTGGAGCCTGGAATAACAGGTATATCATCGATTCTATATACAGCTATATCAACGGGTGCACCTATTAAGGGTTCTCCCCCTGTCCCGACTCTTAAAGGAGTTTCATTTACGAGAGTCCCCTCTATTCTTGTAATTCTCTCTATTCTATTGAAGTCCCGATAATCAGGCAAGAACTCTACCTCCTAAGCTCCCCTAGTAACTTTTGAAAAGTTAGATCCCTAACGTCAATTGATAATCTCACTTTTTCTAGACTTTCAAAAATCCACTTCGCCATGCCAAGAAGCCTTCTCGCTTCTTCCCGACCCAGATTCTGCCTATATAGCCACTCCATAGCTTCATTTATGAGTTTCGCCGTTCTATATCCCCTCTTAAGCCTGG
Organism: Candidatus Bathyarchaeota archaeon; assembly: GCA_937898665.1. Taxonomy (GTDB): domain Archaea; phylum Thermoproteota; class Bathyarchaeia; order TCS64; family B23; genus B23. Next base: position 7,350 of record CALEIY010000105.1, read on the forward strand.
CAGCCTGTCGGTGAGCATAAGCAGCCGTGACTAGTGGGCTTATCTGGGGGTCTTCCACCATTTCAAGAGAGGCGAGGAGATTCTCAATCTGTGCCTTTTCCACCCTATCATATCTCGCCTGGACTCCTATTTTTGTGGCGTAGTCGAGTAGGGTTTTCAGCCGTGAACTTCCACCCTCAGACAAATCTAATCGATCTGAACTCCTTGAGTTTGATCTTATTAATTTTATGAGGTTTTTAGTTTTAATAGATATTTATGGATCTGGATCCACGAGGGCTCTATGGACTTTTCCCTCGTCGATGTATGTGACCTCAACTAATTCCATGAGCTTACCTATCTCTTCTCCTTGTTTTGGTTTTTCTCTTAGGCGTATCTTTGTTACATTTCTCTCTAGTCCTGCGTGGGCTATGAAGTTTCTTTTATTGAATGGTTCTCCTCCTTCTATCAATTCACTTAGTTTAATCCCTTTTCTTAGTTCATCTATCTTTTTTCCTGTTTCCAATTTCTTCTTGATTCTTCTGGTTAGTTCTCCATATTCCTTCCTTGATAGTGTCCTAACTATGCCTGAAAGCCATCGCAGTCTGTCTAATAGTTCTTTTAATTCTGAGAGGGGTATCCAGTTTTTCGCTTCCCATATTATTGTTGAGATGTGGTGTGATAGGCTTAGTGATTTCATAATGGGTATTACATCATGCTTCAGTGATGCCTTTCTAATTATCCTTATCATGTTTTCATTATCGGTTATCTTTGTTATTTCCTTATCGGTTAATGTATTATTGATATACTCATCGACCTCCATTATGAGGGTTGATGCCTTCCTTAGGTTCTCTGGGTTTATGAGGGTTTTTAGTGGTAGCATCGCTCCTTTCTCCAGGGAGCCCACAACTGTTAATATGTCATCTTTGATTTCCCTCATCGCGGCATCTACGGGTTTTAAAAGCTTCTTTATGTGAGAGGAGATTTCCTTCGCCTCTTCACCCTTGGATTCTATTTTGAGGAGTTTTGATATAGGGGTTAGATGTCCGAGTATTTTTAGTTCTTGAGTAGTTGGGGGTTCTATGGCTTTTAGGCCCACTCCTCTGATCTCGTGGATCGTCAGCTCCTGTTCTCTACCCCTCTCCTTGTCATAGGGGTCTGAGTTATAAACCCTCAGCCTCTCCTCCATCTCCTCCACCGTTCGGCCCTCGTAGAGGGCGAGGGCTTCGAGGGCGTCGATGGTTGATCGGTAGGTGAGGGTTGTGGAGTAGTTTATTCCATGGGTGAGGTCTATCCAGACCTCTTTGAAGCCTCCCTCTATGAGGCGTCTTAGGATTTTTAGGTATGCGAGGAGCCTGAAGTCGGAGAGTTTTGACTTGAAGATGAACTCTCTTCCCTCCCTCCTGAATCTCCCGATGCCTGGAAGGATGGCTATCTCCGCCTCCATCAGGGGTTTGAGACCCGCCTCTCTTCCCATCTCCCTTAAACAATTCCTAAGCCACCGCTCCACGATCCTGAGAAGCTCCCTATACTCGGTGGGGGGTGTCAGCTCTGTTGAGGTGTATAGGGTGTCGGGGGCGACGATGAGGATGTGGGGGTTGAAGTCTCTTTCCAGGGCTTGTAGGGTTAGGAGGGTGAGCGATGATCTGGAGAGGATGGAGGATTTTTCATCCTCTGAGGAGTAGTGGGCTATGTCCCATCTCCATTTTTCACCCTTCTTTGGGGTGCCCCAGGGGGCTATGATGAGGAGCTCCATGTTTTATGTTTAGCTTTTATAGTTGTTTAAGGTTTGTGGATAGAGTTATCTCCCCATTTGGATGGTTTATATTTGATGTTGAGGAGGTGGGTTCATCTAATAACGGTTGGGGCTTCTATAGCTCAGAATGCCTTGAGGATGGGTGTTGACTCCCTTGGGGAGCTGGATATCGGGGATTTAGGAGGGTTGGAGGAGGCTTTGGGGAGTGGTGTCCTGAGCCTTGAGGAGTTGGCTGAGGAGCTCTTTAAGGTTGTTTTGGAGTCCCCTAAGGCTATGAGTGCTGAGCTTAACACCTGTCTGGATGTGCTGAAGGAGGGTTTTGAGCTTAGGAGGGTTCAGCTCATCTATCTATTTCACACTGATACCTGGATCGGTAGGCTTTGTGGCGGTGTCCTTTATAGATTCTTTGAGGAGGTCTCTGTGAGGGATTTTGATGGCTTAGTTGCTTGTCAGGAGCCGGTTGAGGTTGAGGGGCTTGGTGATTCTATGCGTTTTAGGGAGGGGTTGGCTAATCTGCTTGGGTTGATCGCTGAGTATATCGCCTCCTTTAAGGAGATGGGGGATAGGGTTCTCATCCATGCAACGGGGGGATTTAAGCCTGAGTCGGCTATGGCGCTGTTGGCGGCCAATCTACCTGGACTTGGGGCGCCGGTTCTCTACATCCATGAGTATTTTAGGGAGGTTGTGAGGATTCCGGCGATACCTCTGTCGCCGAGGCTTGAGAGGGTCTTTGGGGGATTGATGGATAGGGTTCTTCAGGTTGATAGGGCATATAGGGGACAGTTAGAGCGGGAGTTTGGGGGAGACCTTGTAGATGAAGCCATAAAGCTTGGATGGCTCATCGAGGATGGGGAATACATCAAGCCCTCAAGGATGGGGGTGCTCATATGGAGGAGGCTTCCACGCCTTAAAAGAAGAAGATTAAAAAGAAGATAAATCCACTTCGTGGCTCTTTATAAATGTCCTTACGGATTCCGAGGTCACGAGGTGACCCATAAAACTTATATGGGTTTTTCTAAAGATATTAAGCCTGAATCCCCACGAAAGGGGTCTGAATCTCACAAAGAGAATTGAGAGTTAAAGTCTTTATGAGACAGCAAAACGAGATATTGAGGCTTATAG
>CALEIY010000106.1 GCA_937898665.1 Candidatus Bathyarchaeota archaeon
CTCCGCCCTGGAAGCCTCAGCCTCTTAGAGGGCCATCCAAGCTTCTCCCTCAGGGTGAAGTAGATGACCACCTCAACCTCCATCGAATATCAGCCTTTTGGGATGAGGATAAAGGCTTATCGAGTCCTCCACCATAGCTATGGAGATGGTTAGGGAGCTTAGCCGTGAGGATTTGATGGACTTCATCTATGGAGCCGACATCTATGGAACGGGTGGGGGAGGCTCAAGGAGCTGGGCCCTCCAACAGTTGGAGGAGGCTGAGGGGTATGGCTTCAGGCTCATAGACGTCTATGAGGTTCCTGAGAATGCCGTCGTCGCCTGCCCCTACGGAGTCGGGGGAGGGGTTCGGGAGGAGATTAGGAGGAGGCTGAGCGGTCTGCCTAGGCTCCCACGACGTGAAGTAGTCTCCCTCGGCGTTGAGACCCTTGAACGGTTTTTGGGGAGAAAACTCTACGGCTTCGTGGCCGGTGAGCTTGGCGCTGGAAACACCTTCCTGGCGATGTATATGGCAGCCCTGACGGGGAGGTATATCATCGATGGGGACTCCGTTGGCCGCTCCGTCCCAGAGGTGGGGCACTCCACCTTCAACCTCCTCAGCATCGACATCACACCCTACGTCGTTGTCTCGCCCTTCGGCGACGTCCTCATCGTCACCAGGGTTCTCAACGACTCTAGGGCTGAGGACATCGACCGATATATGGCCGTGGCCTCTGGGGGTGGAGTCACCGTCATCGACCATCCAATAGAGGGGCGAAGGCTGAGGGGGGCGATCGTTGAGGGGACGATCTCGAAGAGCATAGAGGTGGGTCGGGCGCTGAGGAGGGCTAAGGAGGAGCGTAGAGACCCTGTTGAGGCTGTTGTGGAGGCCACCGGTGGAGCCGTCATCTTCAGAGGCCTCGTGGAGGAGTTTAGACGTGAGGGGCGTGAGGGCTTCCTATGGGGTGAGACCCATATAAGAGGCGTGGGAGAATACGCCGGTAGACGGATGAGGATATGGTTTAAGAATGAGAACCTCGTCTCCTGGCTCGACGACAGGCCCTATGTCACCTGCCCAGACCTCATAACGCTGCTGGATCCGGAGACGGGTTATGCATTATCAAACTTCGCCGATGACGTAGGGCCTGGGAGGGAGGTGGCCGTCATAGGCATCAAGGCTCCGGAGATCTGGAGGACGCAGCGAGGTCTAGAGCTTCTATCGCCGAGATACTTCGGCTTCGACATCGATTATAGGCCCCTGGAGGAGGTTCTATCCGAGGCCTAGAGGACTCTGATTACCCCCCTCCGTGGCTCGAATATCCATCCGTTATATCTCAGCTCGTCTAGGATCCGTTCAAGCTCTGCGTCGTTTAGGT
>CALEIY010000107.1 GCA_937898665.1 Candidatus Bathyarchaeota archaeon
CTGGTATTATTCATGGAGGGAAGCCACGTCTTCCGCAGCCTAGCAAAACCAAGCATAAGGAAGGAACGCCTAAAACAAATGCTGAAATGGTTCGATGAACATCTCAAAAACTAATTTTTATTTCATCCACTAGTGCAATGAGAGACCCAGTTGAGGCTATTAGAGGTCTGCTGAAGAGCTTAAAGAAGAGTGGAGTAGAACTTCATGAAACAGGTGAAATTAGAGCTGCTAGATGGAATAGATATAGGAGAGTTGAAGCTAAAAGGGATTAAGTTATCTCCTCTTTTAGGAGTTTTAACCCCTCAAATTGCTGTGGAAAAATCCTAGAGATCTCCTCTCTCCCAGCCGTCCTCAATCTATTATACACCTCATCATGCATATCCCTCAACCTATTCCACCAAAAATCCTTAGAATCCACAACATCACTAATATCCACATCAAGGAATCGCCTCGCAGCCTGAAGCAAATGATCCTCTATCGTATGTCTTCCCGATCCAATTTCATTTAAACCATTTATAATTAAAACAACTTCATATTTCCTTCCTCCATGAAGACACTTATAGAAGCACAATCTATCCCTCACAAGATTACCATCGCATCCTCTCAAAATTCCCTTCATCTTCTTATATATGGCTTCAAGTGTATCCCTTTCCTGATCCATAAAGATGGCTATCTTGGACAACCCCCTAAGCTGGCTTAGATAGTTGGAGATGAAGGAGAGGGCGTCGAACCTAGGTTTTTCAGGCTTCACAATGGCGAAGACCTCCTCACCATTTAGATGATGTGAGAGAATGGCCACCACATAGTCATCAGGCGTCCCATCCGTCACAAGGATCAAACCTCTCAGCCCTCTATCCCTCCCTGGGAGATAGCTAACTAGAACTCTGAAGCCAAGCCTCCTAGAGATGCTGGAGATGTTGATAGCTAATCTACTCGTAGGATTGAGGGGGTAAAGCCTCATATAAGCACCTCAGCTGAGGCCCTAACGTCAATACCAGCCCCCTGGAGCTCCTCCACCTCCTCTAGCGTTAGCGTCTTAACACTTAATACTCCACCCTCAAGCTTTGTTAGACATATCTTAGCATCCTCAACCATCGAGGCTAAAACTCTCACAGCTTCAAGGCTGTGAGTGGTCGTAATAACTTGCTTTTCCTCTTCGATCAATTTCGAGAACCATTCTCCAACAGCAAGTAGCATCCTAGGATTCATATGGGACTCCACATCATCCCAGAGTAGAGTGGAAGGTTTAAGATGTTCATATAATATTCTAATAATCATGTAATCTTGAACACCTTCACCAAGATCTCCTAACCTTATCCTCCTCCCATCTTTAAGATAAGCGTTAATAGATAGTTCTCCAGTAAATGGCTCTATTGTAATGTCTATGTAATCTTCATATATAAGATTGGAAGTCTCCAAAGCTATCTTCTTACAAATACCTGAACTTGTTATCTGAATCCAATTCCTACTGATATAATTAAAAGCCATCTTCCTAAGACTTGAGCTATATAGAAGCGTATTTTTTATCAATCCATAAACATATCTCGGTTTTGGTGTATTTGTATAGATTGATAGAGAACCCACTCTTCTTAATCCTTCTCTTTCCTTAACTTCTGGAAGGTCTAAAAGTTGTTGATTTGTTGCTACAAGTATTTCTCCATTTTGCTTTATAAAATGTAAAATTTTTCCATCACATTTTATTTCAGCCTCATTTGAGGCATAGTTTCTAAGTAGAAATAAGTATCCCTTACTTTCGAGGGTTTGATGTAGGTGATGTAGGATCTCCACCGCTGTGACATCTTGTTGATAAGGTGCTTCTCGGAAGGGGTTTGGTGCTAGGTATAGGGCTTCAAGGATCGTCGTCTTACCCGAGTTATTCGGGCCTAGGAGTATGGTCA
>CALEIY010000108.1 GCA_937898665.1 Candidatus Bathyarchaeota archaeon
CGCTCCATGAAGAGGCCGGTCAGCCCCATGAGGGGGAGGGCGAAGAGGTTGCTGAGGATGAGGCACCAGCCGAAGGTGGCCGTCCAGAACCAGGGATGCTGATGTAGCATCTCGGCGATCATCCAGGAGATGGTGCCGATGAGGAAGAAGAAGGATTGGAGATAGTAGGGGGAGAAGTAGAGGAACTCCAGCTTCTCCCTCCATGTCAGCATCGGAGACCTGAGGACGCGCCAGAAATACTTCTTGACGACGTAGGTGTGTCCCTCGGCCCATCGCATCCTCTGTCGGACAAGCCTCATTATCGTCGTCGGGATCTCAGCTGGCGCCTGTATCAACGGCGTATAGACGACCTTGTATCCCGCGAGGTAGAGCCTCACCGTCAGCTCCCAATCCTCGGTGAGGCTCGTCGTCCAACCCAGCTCCCGTAGGACGTCTGCCCTGATCATGTAGACGCTTCCAGCGATCATCTTCATGGCTCCGAAGAACTCCTCGGCAACCCTCTCCACCATGTAGCTGCCGCTGAACTCCGTTCTGACGCCCCTCGTAATCCAGTTCTCCCTCTTGTTTAGGTGGTGAAGTTGATAGCCTTGAACCGCCGCGATGCGCCTACGCCTATACCACTCCTCAACCCGCTCGATGATGCTGGAGCCGCCATTCCTATGGTTGTTGAAATAGCCGAGAATCCTATCCGCGAATCTATGGTTGTTTCTCCATGGCGCCTCCCCCCTTCCCTCCCCGAAGTACCAGAGGAATCTCTTGAGGATGTCCCGTGGAGGTATGAAGTCCGCATCGAAGACTACTACATACTCTGTTCTCGGATCCATATGTCGAAGGGCGACGGCGAGGGCTCCCCCCTTGAATCCACTTCGATCCCTCCTATGGATCACCTTAATGGCGGGGAGAGGCCTCCTCCTCTTGACGCCGATCTCCTTCAATATCTCAACTGTCTCATCCGTTGAGTCATCGACAACTATAATCTCATAATTCGTATAGTCGAGGTTTAAACAGGCCTCTATGATCCGCCTCGCAACATTCCTCTCATTATAGAAGGGGAGATGAATGGAGATGAAAGGCTCCCTCCCCCCCTTTACGCCGCCATTTCTCAGGTGATTCCCATTGTTTACGGCTAGTCTCTTTCCCCCAAAGAGGGCTAGCAGCGTCGCGACATAGTATTTGGTTGCGTAGAGGAAGAAGAAGATGCCGAAGGCTAGGGCTATGTAGGAGAAGGCTTGACCGACGATGACCGTCAGCGCCATCTCCCCATTCGCCCCAACCTGTAGCTGTGTTGAACGGGTGTACATTATATCGCTTCTCCGATATATTCAAACCCGACCCTCCCAATGCCTATTTAAATGTATCGAAAATACGGTTTAGAATTCCATCTTCATAGTCGAGTTATGGATTTGGGCTCCTATCCTCAATTTATATTAGGTTGTAGTTATTATCCTAGATGCTCAGCGATGACTGTAATATCGGGGATGATCTCCGGAGAAGGCTCTACAGGGCTTTCCTTGATATATTCCTCCTTCGATTGATAGATGAAGAGCCGCTGTGGGGCTATAGATTGATGGAGATCCTCAGAGATCGCTATGGCCTGAGGGTCGGTCCTCCCGTCCTCTATCCTCTCCTCTCATCCCTTGAGAGGAGGGGGATGGTGGAGGGCTTGGATGTCCATGTGGGCGGCAGGCGAAGGAAGGTCTATCAGCTTACGAATAGGGGCAGGGCTTATGTGCGGCGTTTCGAGGAGGTGGTGAGGGAGGCCCTAGGCCTCTAGAGGTGGTCTAGGCGGTGCGCGATCTCCCTCACAACCCTGGAGAAGGGGTGCTCCCCCTTCTCGAGGACGAAGGGCCTTCTCCTAGAGCTCTGTAGTAGTAGGTCGCAGTAGCAGGGTATTATGGCGAGGAGTGGATGCTTGAAGTATCTGCTGATCCTAGCAACCAGCATCTCCCTCCTCTCCCTGGTGGCCAGCTCGTAGGGTATGGCCTTATTGACGATGATGTAAACCCTCTTCTCGAAGGCCTCGTAGAGATCCCTTATGAGTCTTTGAGCACCCTCCAGGTCGACGAGATCCATCGTCGAGATGAGGAGGGAGAGATCCGCGGAGACTATCGCGTTGACGGAGGAGTAGTGAACCCCCGGACTGGTATCGAAGATCACTGTGTCGACGCCCATCTTCTCCAGCTCATCCTTAAGCCTCATCACCCTCCTCAGCGCCCTCATCTGCCATCTCCGATCCTTCCGAGCGATCTCCCTCATCGCCTCCATCTCGGGGTTTGCGAAGCCCACTAGGAGTCTCCCCTTTACGCCCAGCCTGTCAGATAGGTCTACTATGATGTCCTTAACCTCCGCCTCCCCGTTTAGATAGTCGTTCAGCCATCTCCGCCTCTCAACCCTGAAGAGTGTCGAGAGGCTTGGAGCTCGGAAGTCGAAGTCTAATAGGGATACGCTCCTCCCCTCCGAGGCGTAGACCGCTGCTATGTTGAAGGATAGGAGCGTCTTACCGGTTCCACCTCTACTCGAGTGTATTGATATGGCCTTCATGTGCATCACCTATGAGACGATGGAGAAGAGAACCCTCCTACCCCTCCTCTCCTTCTTTAGATATCCCATCCTAACCAATTGGTTGAGGTAGCTGCTCTCCACAGCTCTCGCCCTACCGGTTCTCTCAGCCACCTTCTCAGCCGTCGCCTCTCCTAGGCTGCACAGAACCGTCGCAGTCTTCCTGAGGTGGTCCGGCAGCGATAATAGGGACATGACATCCAGTGTCCTATACTCCGCCTCCTCCACGGGTGGAATCGTCCTGAGCAATTCCCTCAGCAGCGATTTAAGCTCCCTCGCCTCTATGGCGTCGATGCCATATCTATTGGCCAGCTTCTTCGCCTCCTCCCCCAATCCTGGAACCGCTATGAGAACGGCCTTATAGGGGGTGACATCATAGACCTTGGCAAACATCTCCTTCACCTTCGCCTCCTCAACTAGCCCATCAGTTAGGGCTACGTCGATGACTATGATGGGGGGATCATCCCTAAGCCCTCTAGCTACCACGTCGAAGCTATGTTTCACACCGGACTCTCCCACCAGTTCTCCAGGGCTCTCGGTTCTATACCCCCTCTCCCGTAGAAACTCGAGGACTCTTGGCAGGATCAATTGATCCGAGAGGCTTCTAACCCTCTCTAGATTTGGCTGGAAACAGTATAGTGGTTTGTATTCCACATCTTCCTCCAGAGTGTTACATTTGAGGCATCTCCAGGCTCCATCGCTTCTCCTGATCCTCGTAGAGCCGCATCTTGGGCAGATGGCTAAGAGGCCGCATAGCTCCTTCCTCAGTAGCCCTATAGTCTCCAATCTCTCCAATAGTCTCTCAGCCTCCTCGCCGAGTATCCTCTCCGCATCTGGGTATCTATACCCCCTCTCGGGGTCTAGGATTGGTGTGATGTTCCTGGAGCCTCCTCCAAGGAGGAGTCCCATCAATAATTGTATCCTTCTATCTCGTAGTAGTTTTCTCTCATCCATCTCCAAGAGGGTCTCTTCTCCCCTAGGCACTACGTTCCCTTTCAAATTCTTCAGCTTTATAGATGTATCCATCCTGAAGCATATATTGGATTAGTGTCATATCTCCTCGATGCTCCCCTTCCCCACGAGGAGGATTAGGGAGGGTAAGGCGATCATCCTCATCCCAGATGTGGAAGTAGATGAGCCGACTAAGGCGCCGGTCTTCTACAATCCACGGATGAAGATGAATAGGGACTCAGCCATCCTCGCCGTCTCAGCCCTACATAGGCGTTATGGGAGACTCCTAAGCCTATGCGAGCCGATGTGCGGCACCGGCGTTAGGGGGATAAGGCTAGCCCTGGAGGCGGAGGGCGTGGGCGAGGTCGTGATGGGGGATCTAAACCCCCTCGCCGTCGAGCTAGCGGAGAGGAACATAAACCTCAACGAGGTCTCTAATCGTGTGAGAGTTAGACTTCTCGAAGCCAACTTGCTGCTGTCTCTTCATGATAGACCCTATGGGCGCTTCGACTACGTCGACGTAGACCCCTTCGGATCGCCGATCCCCTTCATAGACTCCGCCATAAGGAGCTGCAGAGACGGAGGCCTACTCGCCCTGACGGCCACCGACATGCCTCCGCTCTGCGGTCTCTACCCCGAGGTCTGCCTAAGACGTTATGGGGGTCTCCCCCTCAGAACCGATTACTGCCATGAGGTGGCTCTACGGCTACTCGCCGCCTCTCTCGTTAGGGAGGCGGCGAGATATGATGTGGCCGCCACACCCCTCTTCAGCTACGCCGCCGATCACTATGTCAGACTCTACGCGCTTCTGGAGGAGGGGGCGAGGAAGGCGGATAAGCGCCTCAGCGAGCTGGGCTACCTCCTCCACTGCCCCAACTGCCTCTATAGGATGTCCTCATATGAGTATCCCAGCAGCAGGGCCTGTCCTAGATGTGGTTCGAAGATGATGCTTGGAGGCCCCCTATGGCTTGGATCACTCTCCGATCCAAATTTCTGCTTGGAGATGCTTCACATGGCTCGAGGTCGAATGGATTTGGATTCGAGGCTTCCCAGGATTCTCAGGCTCTCTATGGAAGAGGCAGAGCTGCCTCCGACCTTCTATCACATCGATGTCATCTGCTCCAGGCTTGGCCTCTCATCGCTGCCGACGGAGTTGGTGGTCTCAGCTCTAAGGGAGGCCGGATATAGGGCTTCGAGAACCCATATCCATGGGAGGGGAGTGAAGACGGAGGCCTCCATCGCCGAGCTGGAGGAGGTTTTAAGGGGGATCGAATATGAGCGGTAGATGGAAGGCGGAGAGGCGTCGAGACCCCTACATAAGGATGGCGCGGAAGAAGGGGTATCGCTCAAGGGCCGCCTTCAAGCTGATACAGCTTAACAAGAGGTTCCACTTCCTCGACGAAGCCCGATATATCGTCGACCTCGGAGCCGCTCCAGGTGGATGGCTACAGGTGGTCGCCGAGCATCTACCCAAGGATGGCTTAGCCGTCGGCGTAGACCTCAAACCCATAAAGCCCCTGGAGGCTGAGAATGTCATAACCCTGGAGGGGGACGCCCTAGAGGCTGAGACCCTAAAGCGATTGAGGAGGCTCTTCCCGAGGGGTGTGGACGTCGTCCTCTCAGATATGTCGCCCAGCATCTCTGGGGTTTGGGAGATCGATCATCGTAGACAGCTTGACCTCGCTAGGGGCGCCCTCAGAATAGCCTTGGAGCTCCTCAGACCGGATGGATGGCTTGTGGTTAAGGCCTTCCAGGGATCGGAGTATGAGGCCTTCCTGAGGGAAGTGAAGGCCTCCTTCAGCTATGTGAAGGCCCATAAGCCTATGGCTTCGAGGAAGGGGAGCGCCGAGATATATGTGGTAGCCCGAGGCCCTAAGAGAGGAGCTCCTTCAAGGCTCTCGCAGCCATGGAACTCGCTAGGATGACGGGTCTCCCCGTTATCTCTCGAACTATACGCTTCATCTCCGCCGTATAGCCCATACAGATCATCAGCGTCAGGTCGACGCCCCTCTCAGCTAGTCTATGGGCTGCGGCCTCCACCTCCTCCACAGGGCCGTAGGGGGAGGCAGCGTCTGCGTAGACTCTCCGATGCTCAGTGGCCCATTCATCAGCCGCCTTAGCCGTCTGCTCAGCCGCTGGATAGAGGATTCCCAGCAATCCACTCCTCAGCGAGGCGTCGACGACACCCCTGAGAACCTCTAGGGGTCTGACGATGAGGGCCTTAGACCGAAACTCGGGGAACTCCCCTGCGCATAGGAGCATTATGACCTCCAATCCCATGGAGTTCAACTCGTCGATACATCTCTGCATCCTTGGGACGACGAATTCCTTGGTGACCCTCACCTCGGTTCCATCTCTCATCCTAGTCACTAGGAGTCCCCTACCCGTCTTTGGTTCATGGCGTCTCACCTCCTCGAGGGTTAGGTCGTCGAGGGCGCCCCTCTCAACGGCCTCGAAGCCTGGGCCGAGATCCTTCATGATCTCGGGGACCAGGTCGCTCCTAGGCGACTGACCTATGGTGACGAAGCCTATCCTCTTCATCTAATTGAAATGGTGTCATTAGGCTAATAACCTCGTCGCTATAGGAAGCGGGCTTTAAGGGCCATCCTCTCAGCTTCCACGATGCGCTCGAAGAACTCGTCGGATTCATCTTCGGTCTCCGAGAGGATGTCCCAGGCCTCTGAGGGTTCGATCCTCTTGGCCACAGCCACCAGTATGGCCCTTCGACCATAGAGGGAGACGAGCTTCGAGTAGTCCTTCCCCCTCCTCCACCACTTCGCCGTCTTCGCCCCTCTGCGATCCCTCGATGACTGTTCCATCACCTCTTCAGGGCTGTGGTCGAAGACCCCTAGCTCCGATGAGCCGCAGAGGGGGCAGCGGGGCTGATCGGGGAGTTCTCTCACCGTCACCCAATCGAGGTATCGTCGGCATCTCATGCAGAGGAGAACTCTAGACTCGTTTAGGAGCCTCACCCTAGCTGATTCGATGATGATCCTGTTCATCCGCTCCGGTGGGACGATGTCGGTCTTCATCCTTATACTCTCCATGGCGGCCCTCGCTATCGGCGTCGGCCCCTCGTCGAGGGCTATGACCTCTATCTCTCCCTCAGCGATCTTCCAGAGCATCCTCAGCGTCGACTCCACATCCATATCCTTCCTCAACGTATCCTTATAGGCCTCCTCGAAGATGCAAGTTCCCTCAAAGCCCTTAATTAAACGGCCCAAGGTGACATTGCTGAAGTTAGCATATTTACTGAGGGCTCCGCTCTTCCTCGCGACATTTATCAATCTACGCTTGAAGAGGCCGGTCTTCGTCACCGCCTCTCTAAGCTCCTTCTCCAGGTTTCTATGGGCGAGTTCCTTGAGGAGCTCCGCTACATATCTCGCATCGACCCCGGCGACGGTCTCCAATATCACCCTGTAGGGATCCTGCTGGACGGCCACTGGGAAGCCGGTTTCCTCGGAGATTACGTGGCCCAGCAGCCTGGCGAGAGTTCTGTTTACGAGGGTGCCGAAGTGGGCGTGGACGACGATGTTCTCTTCAAACTCCTCGACGATGATGCGCCTATCCGTCGGGACGGGCAGCCCCATCTCCACCTGCTCAACCGTCTCCCTTATGGCTCTGAGGATCGTCTCCCTACTCGCTGGATAGAGGGCCGCCAGTCTCTCAGCCACCTCCTCCCTCGTGGCCCCGTGATGAAGCAGCCTCTCAACCTCGCTTCTTATCCATCCGACCTCTAGGGCCACCTCCAGAGGGACGGGTATCTCCTCACCGATCCAGCTGGGTATGGCCCCCGTCGGATCCTCCTCCGCCTTGACATATATCTTGTCGCCGTAGATGTTGAGGATTCTCCAGGGACTCCCCCTAATGATAAACTTCACCCCTGGTTTGCCATACTCCGCAACGAAGGCCTCATGGAGTATCCCCACAGGTGTATCGTTGTCGACGTCGATGACGAGATAGTCCTTCTCATCGGGTATCATGGAGATGTTCTCAAAGAAGTATCTGTAGAGGCTTCGACTCTGCCCCCTCGGCTTTATCAGAACCTCATCGACCTCCGAGACCCAGGCCAATCGGGGGAAGCGTTCATGCATATACCTCGCAACGAACTTGATGTCATCCTCCGTCAACTTCCTATATGGATAGGCCCTGCGGAAGACCCTGAGTATCTGGAGGAAGTATAGGCGGCCTCTAGGCATCAGCTCCGCCACGATCTGGTTTATCAGGACATCATAGGGCTTCTCGGGTATAACCACAGGCTCAAGCTCCTCCTTCAAGGCTCTGCGGGCGATGGCCATCGCCTCCAGGGCGTCGTCGCTATCTATGGCTACGATGACGCCCTTCGCCACCCCGCCGAGCCTATGGCCGCTTCTGCCGACTCGCTGTAGCAGCCTCGTCACCTGCCTCGGGGAGTTGTATTGGATGACGAGGTCTATGCGACCTATATCTATGCCCAGCTCCAGGGATGAGGTGCAGACGACGGTTCTTAGGTCGCCAGTCTTCAAACCCCTCTCAGCCGCTATTCTACTGGTCTTAGCCAGGGAGCCGTGATGGATACTGAGGGGGAATCCGACATCCCAGATGTTGAATCTGCTGGCCAACACCTCCGATGTGGATCTCGTATTCGTGAAGATCAGCGTCGTCCTATGCCTCTCAACGAGCTCCCTCATCACCCTAAGCCTCGCCGCCACCTCCGGATGCGTATAGAGCTTCTCGGCCAATTCATAGTCCTCAGGCTCCACCTCAGGATATAGAACCTCCAGCTCCATCCGCCTCGCGACGGAGACCTTCACCACCTCTATAGGTCTCTCATCGCCCACGAGGAATCGTGCCACCTCCTCTGGGCTGCCGATGGTGGCGCTGAGGCCGATGATCTGGAAGTCGCCTCCAGTGATCTCCCTCAGCCGCTCCAGGGCGACGCTGAGCTGGCATCCCCTCTTGTTGTCGGCCAGCTCGTGAACCTCGTCGACGATAACCCATCTTACAGCCTTCAAGTATCGCTTCAGCCTCCTCCCGAGGAGGACGATCTGCAGAGTCTCAGGCGTCGTTATCAACATCTCCGGGGGGCTTCGACTCTGGATGCTTCTCTCCCTCAGCGATGTATCTCCATGCCTCACCGCCAGCCTGATATCCAGCTTTGAACACCACCAACTCAACCTATCGAGGATATCCCTATTCAGCGCCCTGAGAGGTGTGATGTAGAGGATGCTGATTCCAGGTGGTCTTTCACCGCTCTGGAGGTAGAGGTGGAAGACGGGGAGCACCGCGGCCTCGGTCTTACCCGTCGCCGTCGGCGAGATCAATAGGACATTCTTCCCCTCTAGGATGAGGGGGATCACCCTCCTCTGAGGCTCCGTCGGCTCCTTAAACCCCCTCTCCTCGATCAGTCTTCGAATCGGCCTGCAGAGGAGGGTGAAGACATCCCCCTGGCTCAAGACAGCTTGAGATATGAGGCGGCTAATAAAAACCTGTGGGAAGTATTAAATCGCCCATGGAGGAGGCTATAGAGATGGACTATGATAGAGATCGAGAAGTTAGAGGTTGAGGGTAAATCTTTCCTAGGTTTGAGGGTTGAGATGCCTGGGACGCCTCCGATGCTCCTCATCCTCGGCGAAAGGGGCTTCATCATGTGCGGCTACCTAAACCTCGAGGTGGCAGAGAAGCTGGGGGCAGCCGCCGCGGTGGTCACCGGTGTTAACACCTTCGAAGACGTCCTCAACGCCGAGATCAAGGCCGCAACCCCTAAGGGGGAGTCCCTAGGACTCAAGCCGGGTAAAATCGTCAGGGAGGTTATCGGTGGTATCAGCTAGGATAAGGGATGAAGCAGTGAGAGTCGCAGCTTAGAGGAGGCTCCTTAATTTATCTGCCAGCTCCGGATGTCTGCCGAGGGCTTCTCTTATCGCCTCCAGGGTTTGCTCTGGGAAGTCTCTCAACAGGCTCTCGATGACGGTTTGAGCAATGTACTTCTTGAAGCCCTCCTCGTCGAGGGCTGGGAAATACTTACGCCTCATCCCACCCTTACAGGTCTCCTCCTTGTAGCGTAGGATGCCGTCGTCGCACATCGTATTAAGGAAGTTTATGATGGACGCCCTAGAGATGGTCTTTACACCCTCCAGAGCCTTCTTAACGCTCTCCCAAACCTCCCTAGAGGTCACACCCCTCTCCGCATTGGCCCAAACCACCCTTAAGGCCTCTATCTGATAGTCCCTTAGGACCTTCTCCAAACCCTCTTTCCCGGGATCAAACACTATCGGCAAGGGTACCCACCTGAACCTTCAATATGAATAGGGTACCCCTATAAAAGTCTTAGTGTTCGACAACCCATAAGAAAATCGATTTAGGAAGACTCCTTATCTCGAATCTTGTCGAGGACATGCTGCTCCAGGATCACGCAGTCCATGAAGCCCTCGAGAACTGTTCTCCCATCGACGGAGACCTTCACCTCAACCCGTCGCCATCTACCCCGCTTCTCTATCACCCTCGCCTCAGCCCTCATCAGGTCTCCGATCTTCACGGGGGCTGTGAAGCGCACCTCCGCTGAGGCCAATACAACGTTGGGATGGTTGACGGCGAGCATAGCAGCATAGTCGGCCAATCCGAAAGTGAAGCCTCCGTGGATGAGTCCCCGATCATCGACGGCCATCTCCTCTAGGGCTTCCAGCTCAGCCACCGCCTCGCCTTCCCTCAGCTCTATGGGTCTGCCAACAAATCTGGGGCTGACCCTCCCGTGGGTCTTGACCTCCATGCCAATATGAATAAAAGTCTCAAGCCTAAAGGGGTTGTGTATGAGGCTCGTCACCTATCGTAGGGATGGCCGCCGGATAGGCGCCCTCATCGGGGAATACATCCTCGACCTGAATAGGGCCTTTGAACGGCATCTAGGGGGAGCGATGGAGGATCTCGATGGCCCCTTCAACTATGATATGATCTCCCTACTGGAGGAGGGGCTGAGGGAGGCTGAGAAGGCGGTGGAGGAGGCTGAGAGAATCCTAAGTGAGGGAGAGGCTGAGGAGCTCCTTGGAGACGGCCTACTCGTAAGGGCTGTGGATGTGGAGCTTGACGCCCCTCTGAGGCCGAGTAAGAATATCATCTGCCTAGGCCTAAACTATATGGATCACGTGGAGGAGGGTGGAGCTGAGCCTCCGGAGGTTCCCGTCTTCTTCACCAAGGCTCCAACAGCCATCGTGGGGCCCTATGATGACATAGTCTATCCGAGGGCGACGAGGGAGCTGGACTATGAAGTGGAGCTGGCCCTGGTGATAGGGCGCAGAGGTAAATATATCTCTAGGGGGGAGGCCTACAACTACGTCGCGGGATACATGGTCTTCAATGATGTCACGGCGAGAGACCTCCAGCGGAGGCATAGACAGTGGTTTAGGGGTAAGAGCCTCGACACCTTTGCCCCCATGGGCCCCCATATAGCGACGCCCGATGAGGTTGGAGATCCTATGAACCTAGATATGTGGCTGAAGGTGAATGATGAGCTGAGGCAGAGCTCCAACACGGGCCGTATGATCTTCGATATTCCCGAGATAATCAGCATACTCTCCGAGGGAATGACCTTAGAGCCTGGAGATGTGATAGCGACTGGAACCCCCTCAGGCGTTGGCATGACTGACCCAGAGAAGCTGCTGAAGCCAGGGGACATCGTGGAGGCCTGGATAGAGCGTATAGGACGGCTTAGGAATAGGGTTGTAGCCGAGTCCCAGCCTCTTAGAGCTTGAATCGCGGTGAAAA
This sequence comes from Candidatus Bathyarchaeota archaeon, assembly GCA_937898665.1. Lineage (GTDB taxonomy): Archaea > Thermoproteota > Bathyarchaeia > TCS64 > B23 > B23. The sequence continues at coordinate 11,248 of CALEIY010000108.1, forward strand.
GTTTATATTCCAATTCTAGGGTTTCGTCTATGGTTTCCCGGGGTGAAAATAAGATGAGCATAGCTGGTTCTGCAGGTGGCATTCCGGTTCTCATTCTCAAGGAGGGAACCGAGAGGAGAAGGGGTGACGAGGCCCGTAGGGCCAACATAATGGCTGCGAGGATTATAGCTGAGGCCGTTAGAACCTCCCTTGGGCCGAAGGGTATGGATAAGATGCTCGTCGACAGCTTCGGTGATGTCACCATAACCAACGACGGTGCGACGATGCTGAAGGAGATGGATGTGGAGCATCCAGCTGCGAAGATGATGGTGGAGGTCGCCAAGGCTCAGGATGATGAGGTCGGCGATGGAACCACCAGCGTCGTCGTCTTCGCCGGCGAGCTTCTAGGCAAGGCTGTGGAGCTGATGGATAAGAAGATTCATCCAACGGTTATCATCGACGGCTTTAGGGCTGCCCAGGAGAAGGCTCTGGAGTTCCTAGAGGAGATCGCGATAAAGGTTGACCCGACGGATAGGGAGATGCTGAAGAAGGTGGCCAAGACCTCCATGGCGAGCAAGCTCATAGCCGGTGAGAGCGACTATCTCGCCGACTTGGCCGTCGACGCCGTGCTACAGATAGCTGAGGAGAAGGATGGGAAGTATACGGTCGACATAGATATGGTGAAGATAGAGAAGAAGCAGGGAGGCTCCGTAAGGGATACAAGGCTGATTAAGGGGCTGGTCATCGACAAGGAGGTCGTCCACCCAGGGATGCCGAAGGTGGTGAAGAACGCCAGGATCGGCCTCCTAAACGCTCCACTTGAGATCGAGAAGACGGAGTTCGACTCAAAGATACATATAGAGACCCCCGAGGAGATGCAGGCCTACCTGGATCAGGAGGAGCAGATGCTGCGGGAGATGGTGGAGAAGGTGAAGAAGGCGGGGATAAACGTCCTCTTCTGCCAGAAGGGTATCGACGACATGGCTCAGCACTTCCTCGCAAGGGAGGGTATCCTCGCGGCGAGGAGGCTTAAGAAGAGCGATATGGAGGCATTGGCCAAGGCGACGGGGGCGAGGATCGTCACCAACATCGACGACCTCTCCGAGAAGGATGCCGGCTACGCGGAGCTCGTCGAGGAGAGGAAGGTTGGGGACGACAAGATGATCTTCGTGGAGGGCTGCCGCAACCCGAAGGCTGTCTCCATCCTCATCAGAGGTGGCTCTGAGCGGATCGTCGACGAGGCTGAGAGGTCTATACATGATGCGCTCTGCGTCATAAGGGACGTCGTCGAGGAGCCTAAGATCGTCGCCGGCGGTGGAGCTCCGGAGATAGAGCTGGCGAGGAGGCTGAGGAGGTATGCCGACACCCTGACGGGGAGGGAGAGGCTAGCCGTAGAGGCCTTCGCCGACGCCCTGGAGGTTATACCCACGACGCTCGCCGAGAACGCTGGCATGGATCCGATAGACGCCATCTCGGAGATGAGGTCGAGGCATGAGAAGGGGGAGCTCTGGGTTGGCTTGGATCCCTTCGCCGGTGAGGTCGCCGACATGGCCAAGCTGGATGTCTATGAGCCTATGCAGGTGAAGGCTCAGATGATGAAGTCAGCCACAGAGGCGGCGACGATGCTGATAAAGATTGACGACGTCATCGCCGCGGCGAAGATGAAGCCTCCTAAGAAGGGTGGAGAGACTGGAATGGAGGAGGAGGCGCTATAGCCTCCCAAGCTCTCCACAACGAGGAAGTCGAGATTCGGATAGGCCCCCCAAAGCTGACTAGGTTTGAGAAGGCGCGCATCGTCGGCGCGAGGGCCCTCCAGATTTCTATGGGCGCCCCAATTCTCATCGAGGTTCCTGAGGGAGTGAAGGATCCCATCGACATCGCCCTATTGGAGCTTGAGGCTGGAGTGCTTCCGATAACGATTAGGAGAACCCTCCCCGATGGAACCTATCAGGACATACCGCTTATAGCCCTCATCAAGCCTAAGGGGGAGGAGAGGTGAGGGATTCGGATTGGGAGGCGACAATGGTTGTTATGCTCCTCATCTCCATCGCCGTCTTCACCCTACAGAGGGCGCTGGGAATCCTAGATCCCATCTTCGAAATCTGCGTCTTTCACCTCCCAGCTCTCCTCTCCCTTCTCCTCTACCTTAAGGAGCATCTCTCGGGGGGTGGGTGAAACCCCTTTTTAAATCCCTGAGTCTTCTTGATCTCGATGCTGATCCTAACCGACTCCGATTTAGAGCGTCTCGTCTCCATGCGGGACGCCATAGAGGCGGTGGAGGAGGCCTTCGGGAAGCTGGCTCAAGGAGTGGTGCAGATGCCTGAGAGGACGATTATGGCGGTGGGGAATGGCTATATCCTTCAAATGCCCTGCTACATAGAGGGTCTAAGCATAGCGACGACGAAGATAGTCTCCACCTACCCCGAAAATCCGAGGAGGGGGCTGCCGACGACCCCCGCTTGGATAGTGGTTAACGACGCCGAGACTGGAATGGTGGAGGCTATCTTCGAGGCCACCTATCTGACAGCCCTCAGGACGGGAGCCGTAACCGCCGTCGCAGCCAGGTATTTGGCGCCGAAGGAGAGCCGCGTCGCAGCTGTCATAGGCTGTGGATTCCAGGGGCGTTTCCAGGCTTGGGCGCTGACCGAAGTCTTCCGCCTTCAGACCCTCTGGGCCTATGACATCTCCAGGGAGAGGCGGAGGAGATTCGTAGAGGAGATGGGTGAACGCCTCGACGTTGAGATATTGGAGGCTGAGAGCGCGGCTCAGGCGGTGGAGGAGGCGGATATCATCGTGACGGCCACCACTTCTAAGGAGCCGGTTATACGCCGGAGCTGGATTGGGGAGGAGGTTCACATCAGCGCTATAGGGAGCTTCCAGCCGGATCACAGGGAGCTGGACACGGAGACGGTTAAGGAGGCGAAGCTAGTCGTCGACAGCCGTGAGGCCGCTCTGAGGGAGGCGGGGGACATCCTAATACCCATGAGGGAGGGAGTTATCACCGAGGATCATATCTACGCCGAACTGGGGGAGCTCGTCCTCGGCCTTAAGCCAGGTCGAGTTAAGGGGGACGGCTTGACGGTCTTCAAGAGCGTAGGCCTCGCCATCCAGGATGCCGCCGTCGCCAGCCTCGCCCTTAAGCGTTGGAGGGAGCATCTTGAATAGGGAGCTCCTCCTCGACTCCCTCATGTTTCTCTCCCTCCTCATGATTCTTACATGGCTTGTACTCCAGCTCCTAGACCTCCTAACCGCTATGCCCTGTTTCATCTACACCCGAATCTGGAGGGAGTATCTCCTCATCATCGGTTTAGTTATAAACGTATTCCTCCTGGCGGCGCGGAGGCGTAGATAGAGATTTATCCCTGAAGCCCCCCACCAATTCGAGGTGTCAAATCGAGATGGGGAGGTTCAACGTCGTCATAGACCGAGACCTCTGTAAGGGATGTCTACTCTGCGTCTACATCTGCAATAAACGCGGCGGAGGAATCCTAGCGGAATCGGAGGAGAGGACGCTGCTCGGGGGAGCCTTGCCGAAGGTCATAGGCGAATGTATCGGCTGTCGATGGTGTGAACGCATCTGCCCAGACTTCGCCATAAGCGTGGAGGTGTCTCAATGCTGAAGCCAGGTAGACATCTCGTATTGGGGAATATAGCCCTAGCCGAGGGGGCGCTGAGAGCTGGATGTCGATTTTTCGCCGGATACCCCATAACGCCGGCGAATGAGATCGCCCACTATATGTCCCAGGAGCTCCCCAAGGTCGGCGGCTATTATGTTCAGATGGAGGATGAGCTGGCGTCGATGGCAGCCGTCATCGGAGCCTCCTGGGCTGGGGCTAAGGCGATGACGGCGACATCTGGCCCAGGCTTCAGCCTGATGCAGGAGAACATCAGCTATGCCTATATGACTGAGACTCCCTGCGTCGTCGTCGATGTCCAGAGGAGTGGCCCCTCTACGGGTCAGGCGACGATGCCGTCGCAGCAGGATGTATACCAGGCCCGATACGGCGCTCATGGAGACTATGAGGCCGTCGCCCTCACACCCTGGTCCGTTCAGGAGATGTTCGACCTGACGGTTAGAGCCTTCAACCTGGCTGAGAGACTGCGGATGCCCATCATCCTGCTGGCCGACGGCATGATCGGCCATATGAGTGAGAAGCTGGTCGTACCCGAGGAGGTGGAGGTTGAGGAGAGGCGGAGGCCGAGTGGTCGGGAGTGTACCCCCTTCGACACGGATGATCCCAGCCTCGTCCCCGAGATGCCCCTCTTCGGTGAGGGCTATGAGCTGCTTGTCACCGGCTCGGCTCATAGGCCCTCTGGGCGGAGGGATTACACGCCGAAGTATCTTCAAAGGAAGATTTGGAGGATTAGAGAGAAGGTTTTGAGGGCCGAGCCTGAGCTGAGGGACGTCGTCGAGTACGAATTAGGGGATGCCGAGGTGGCCGTAATCAGCTATGGGGCCTCAGCTAGGCCGAGCTATGGAGCCGTCAGGGAGGCTAGGTCTAAGGGCCTTAAGGCTGGGATGCTGAGGCTTAGAACCCTATGGCCCTTCCCAGAGGAGGTGGTCTCGAAGCTGGCTGAGGCTGTGAAGTCTATCATCGTCGTGGAGATGAATATGGGTAAGGTTGTGAGGGAGGTGGAGAGGGTTGTCTGTGGACGATGTGAGGTGTCCCTCGTCTCTAAGGTTGGAGGCGTCCTCCCCACAGTCGGGGAGGTCTACGACGCCATAAGGAGGGCTGTGAGATGAGCGTGAAGCCTCTAAGCTACTATCGTGAACGATACATCCGCTTCCAGCCCTCACCATTCTGTCCAGGATGTGGAAACGGCATCATCCTAAACTGCTTCGTCAGAGCCGTAGATGAGCTTGGCATACCTCAGAAGCAGATACTCTGCGTCTCGGGCATAGGATGCTCAGCCTGGATTCCCAGCCCAAACTTCAGGGGTGACACCCTCCACACGACGCATGGCAGGGCCATAGCCTTCGCCACGGGGGCTAAGGTCTATAACCCCGACCTCTACACCGTCGTCTTCACGGGAGACGGCGATGGAGCCGGAATAGGGGGAAACCACCTCATCCACGCTGCGAGGAGGAACATCGACATCACCGTCATCCTCGTCAACAACCTCAGCTACGCCATGACCGGAGGCCAAATCGCCCCGACGACGCTTCACGGCCTCAGAACCACAACCTCCCCCTATGGAAACCCTGAGCATCCCTTCGATCTGGTGAAGCTGGTCGCGGCAGCGGGAGCCACCTATGTCGCGAGGTGGACAACCTACCATGTCGTGGAGCTGACCAGAAGCATAGAGGAGGCCCTACAGCATAGGGGCTTCTCCTTCATCGAAGTCCTAAGCCAGTGTCCAACGCAGCAGAGACGCCTCTTCGGCTTCAGAGACCCCATGAGGAGGCTGCCCAGCAGGATCCTGGAGATGTTCGCCGAGAGCACCTATATCAGGGGTAGACCCCAGAGGGAGAGCTATCTATACGCCCTCCCCCGTGGAGAACCCGATGAGGCTCTGAAGGCTGTAGAGGACGCCTTAAAGGGGTTGGAGGCCTCGGCGAGGCTCGTCGATCACATCTCCTATGGGAGGGTTGTGAGGGTGGACTCAGAGGATCTCGAAGCAGTCTCGGAGAGGCTGAGCCATCTAAGCGCCGTGGAGCGCTTAGTTGACGCCCTAGAGGGAAAGATCGAGCTTGGAGTCTTCGTCAGGGAGCATCGACCAGAATTCACAGAGTCGCTTAGGATGCTGATCGAGAGGGCGGGTGGTATGCGATGAGGAGGGATATAATCATCTGTGGAGCCGGCGGCCAGGGCGTGGTGCTGGCCGGAGAGCTCCTCTCCCAAGCCCTCTTCGATGAGGGATATGAGGTGGTGAACACGAGGAGCTATGGGGCTGAGGCCCGTGGAGGGCGATGTCGAAGCGAAGTTATAGTTTCCGACGAGGAGATATATGACATACAGTTGACGGAGGCCGACATCCTCATAGTCATGTCCCTACCGGCCTATCGGAGATACATAGAGCGCCTCAGACCTGGCGGACTCATCCTCCTAGACGAGGAAGTTTACAAGGCCTTGAGTCCGGGAGAGCTGAGGGAGGATGTGGAGGTCATCAGCATACCGGCGTCGGAGATCGCATCTCGTCTTGGAAACCCCATCGTGGCCAACATGGTGCTACTCGGAGCGCTGATAAGGAAGACGGGTCTCATATCCCTGGAGCGACTTAAGGAAGCCGTCTCCCGTAGGGTGAGGCCGTCGATGAGGGAGATAAACCTCAAAGCCTTAGAGGAGGGCTATGAAGCCCTAGAGGGATGAGGAGGGAATATCCCGAGGCTCCGATACCTGGAGTAGCCGCCATAGTCCTCGACGATGATCGAGTCCTCCTGGTTAGAAGAGGTAGGGAGCCGGCTAAGGGTAGGTGGAGCCTCCCAGGCGGCGTGATAGAGTTGGGTGAGAGGGCTGTGGAGGCCGTGGTGAGGGAGGTTCTCGAGGAGACCGGCGTCGAGGTGGAGCCGATAAGGGTTGTCGCCGTCTACGATCCAATAGTGAGAGACGAAAAGGGGAGGGTGAGATTCCACTACATTCTACTGGAATATCTATGTAGACCAGTGAAGGGAGAGCCGAGACCCTCCTCAGATGTCTTGGACGCCAGGTGGTTTCATCTCAGCGACCTAGCCCATATAGATATATCCCCGGGAACGAGACGCCTCATCGAGAGGGTCGCGGAGATCTATGGAGGGAGATCACGTCATCTCCCTATGTTTTCAACGTCCCGATCTCCATAATTGAGGTTTGGATCGATATATTTGTGAACTATTAATAACTCTTAAAATTTAATAGGCTTACAAAATCAGAATATAGCGATGAATCTAAAGGCTTCATTTCTCACCTTCTCAGGTTTGGTGTTCCTCAATTTCGCCCTCTATCTAATTGTCTCTCATCTAAGGAGTCAGGTGGCTCTGCTGAGCTTCGCCTTGAGCTCCCCCACCCTCGATGCCTCAGGTTTCATGAGGCTTGCCAACGGTCTCCAGAGCCTCGCCGTCTCGTCGCTGCTGCTCACGGTCTTCACCTATCTCCTATTAAGATTTGGGGTCTCCCTCCTCCTATTAGGCTGCTCGGGGAGGCTTAGACTCTAAAACCCCGGGCTGATAGGGGGAATTCACAGCCGCATTTCGGGCATCTCATATAGCCGCAGGAGACGGAGGAGGGGCATCCCTGGCAGGCGAAGGCCCTGCCATAGCTTATGTCGAAGGTGAAGCCGCATCTGGGACAGGTGAGGAGCCTCCTACGAGCCAAATCAATAATCCTCCCTCTTAGAGGGATATACGCTTTTGGATGTTCCTCGGCCACCTTTAGATACGGATATAAGTTAGGAAATAGGGTAATACATGAGGTGGGAAATTGGGTAGACTAGTCACGGTGTCAGCTAAGATACCTGAGGAGCTTCGTAGGAGGATGTATGAGTTGGGGATAGAGCCGAGTAGGGTGATCAGGAGGGCGTTGGAGGAGGAGGTGAGGCGTAGGGAGTGGGAGCTGCTTAAGGAGAGGGCTGAGGCCATGAGGCATACTCTGGAGAAGCTCTCTGTGGAGAGGGCTGTAGAATCCATCAGGAGGGATAGGGAGGGGAGATGAGGGGGAGATATCTCTTCGACGCAAGCTCCATCATTGCATCAGCCGTCGAGCGTAGATTCAACCCCCTCCTCGAAAACTACACCCTACAGCTGGCCGGATATGAGATCGGCAACTATCTCTGGAGGGAGGCCTATCTCAGGGAGTCCATCAACGTCGAGGAGCTTAAGATGCTCGTGGAGCTCTTTAATGGCATCCTGAGGGGGATGAAGATGATTGAGGGGCAGCATCCATCCCATGAGATCGTGGATTTAGCTGGGAGGTTGGGTCTGACCTACTACGATGCAGCCTACCTCTATAACGCTAAGAGGCTCAATCTAACTCTGGTGACGGAGGATAGAAGGCTGAGTGAGATTGGAGGGAAGTTTGTCAAGGCCATAAAGATAGATGAACTCCCCTAAATCCTGTCTATAGAAAAGCCTTGTAGGGTGCCTCCCTCTCCAGCCAGGCCTTGGTGTCGGGGTGAAGCTCCTTCCAGCTTTTCACGTATTCCTTCACCTTCTCCACGAGGGCGATGGTCTGGTAGTAGCCCTGCTCCCTGATGAAGCCCTCCACCTCCTCCCACTTCAGCCTCCTTCCAGGCCACTCGTCGATGTTGGCCATTCTAAGCAGCAGCCTGGCGTAGATGGAGGCGGCCTCTCGGAGATCGCTCAGCTTAACCTTGTCGACGGTGTCATAGCGGGTGTGTCCATAGCCCCTGCCGGTTCTCACCGCCTCTGGGTCGCCGCCGCTTCCACAGGGAATCCCCTTCAGGAAGAAGGGCCAGTGATCGCTGTAGGGGGTAACCCTCTGCATGTAGGGTAGCTCTACGCCCATTTCCCTTCCCGCCCTCTCCAGCAGCGGCTCCAGCTCTGGATGGCCGTGGAGGAAGACCCCCTTCTTCCCCTCTCTACCCGCGGCGTCGAGGTTGAGCATGAACCTCAGCTCGTCAAGCTCATCTCCATGCCTCTCGACGTATTCATAGGAGCCGAAGAGGCCGAGCTCCTCAGCTCCGAAGAGTATGAGGCGGACTCGACGTTTGAGGCGGTCTCCTAGGAGGTTGAGGACTCTGGCGATCTCCATGGCCGCCACGGCTCCCGAGGCTGGGTCTATGGCTCCCTGGGCGATGTCGTGGCCGTCGTAGTGGCATCCAACGATGAGATACTCGTCATCAGCCTCTCCGCCGGGTACGTCTGCGACTACGTTGTAGGTCTCCATCTCCATGTTCTTATCCGTCGTCTCTATGCGCACCGCGACCTCCCCTTCACGCTTTAACAGCCTTGTGAGGAAGCAGCCGTCTTCATAGGAGACGCCTACGGCTGGGATGATGGGGCTTATGCTCCCCGTTGGAGGCCCATAGGCTGGGTAATGATTCATGAAGATCCATCCCCTCGCCCCAGCGAGGATGCATCGCATATACTTCTCCGTCCTATGCATATACCTCCTCATGCCGAGGGGGTTTCGACTGGTTACCATGGCGATGTTCCCCTCTATCTCGCTTCGACGCTTCTCATAGACGTCGGGGTGGCCGTCGCCGAGGTAGACGAGCTTCCCCTCCACCTCTCCGGCGACGCCGAGGGGGAGTGATATGCATTCGATCTCCCTCTCTATCGGCTTCAGGATCTCAAGTCTCGCCGGCCCCCTGATCCATCCTGGGAATTTGAAGCTCTCGGCGTGGACATTCTCCAATCCATACTCCTCTAGTTTCTCAACCATCCATTTTACCGCTCCCCTATCCTCCTCGGTTCCAGGAAACCGGCTCCCATAGATGTCGCAGAGGACTTCGAGGTTCTCCATAGGCTCTGTGGAGGTGTATATCTCGGCTACGATGCGCTTATCCAGCTCCAGGTGGGGATTCACCCTCTCACCTCACCCCCACTTAGGGGGAAACTATTTAACCCTATCCTCGGAACCTCTTTAACCTCGATTCTCCCATTCTCCTCTTGGTGTCGGGGTTGAAGCTGGAGCTGGAGGTTGTCAACCTAAAGACTCCTGAGGGATGTAACCTCATCCTCGGCCAGAGCCACTTCATCAAGACCGTTGAGGACATCTACGAGGCAATGGTGTCTTCGACGCCTAACGTCAAGTTCGGCCTAGCCTTCTGCGAGAGCTCCGGTGAACGTCTAGTCAGGGTTGAGGGGAACGATGAGGAGCTCAAGCAGGTGGCGGCTGAGAACGCCATGAGGCTGGGCTGCGGCCACTCCTTCGTCATCGTGATGCGAGACGCCTACCCCATAAACGTCCTCAATCAGTTGAAGATGGTTCCGGAGATCTGCACCATCTACGCCGCCACGGCTAATCCGCTTCAGGTGATCGTCGCCGAGACGGATCAGGGGAGGGCCTTCCTAGGCGTCGTCGACGGCGGTAAGCCTAGGGGCGTCGAGGATGAGGAGGGGGTTAAGTGGAGGAAGAATATACTTCGGGAGCTGAGGTATAAGCTGTAACCCAACCTCTTTATCCATCGAGGTTTGAGGGATCATCGAGTTGGAGTTTGAGGGGTTAGACCTGGAGCATATAGGCTTCATAGGGGATGGAGCCGGAATAACCTGGGCGCCCCTCATCCTCATAGAGGGGAAGGAACGTGAAGTTGGAACCGAGGAGCTCGTCATCGTCGAGAACCTCAACGGCAATACGGTGCTCGCCGTCTGCCGTAAGGGTTTTGGCAGAAGCCCTGGGCTGAGGAGAGACCGCTACACGCCTGGAAGGGCCTATGTCAGGATTGGTCGCAGACCCTCCAGCAGCAGGGACTCCTTCGACTTCGAGCTCTCCGTCATCGGGGAGGTTACGGATGAGGGTTTGAGGCAGAACAAGTTGATCATCGCACCCCGCTCAGAGGTCTACCGGTTTAAGGGTGGAAACCCCTTCACGTTGATGAAGGTGGATATGCGCTATGAGGTCGGCTACTATAAGGATCACAAGGAATGGAGGGTTCCGGCGCTTCCGGAGTACATACCCTACCATATCGGAGTCTTCTGTACAACCGGCTGGGGTAAGACCTCCCT
>CALEIY010000109.1 GCA_937898665.1 Candidatus Bathyarchaeota archaeon
GGGGATCATCAGTAAGGAAGTTATTAAGAGCGTTAAACCGGCATGACCTTTTGAATACAAAGAGCCCCCTCCTATTTGTAAGATATCTTCAGATTGTGGAAATTTGAGTTTCAGGTTAAGGTGGTTTGAACATCCTTATGTGCTCTACGAGGGGGCTCTCTCCCATCTTTTTCAGAAGTCTGTCATCGGCTGTATAGAGTTTGGCCCCTAGATGCTGTGCTAATGCCACGTAGGCCGCATCGTAGATTGTTATCCCCTTCCTCATCGCCGTCTCCACAGCCTTCAGGGCCAGCTCCCCCTCCAGGTGGTAATAGGTTATTTGGAGGTCTTCCAGAGTCTTCGCAATCTCCTTCAACTCCTCCTCCCCGAAGGCTGCTGAATGCTTCAGTGCGTTTAAGACCTCATAGGGGAGGAGGGAGGGAGCCACGAGATCTATGACCCCCTCAACATAGGTCTCCCTCAGCAGTGCGGCCTCCCTGGAGTATTCCTCTAAGATGAACCACTTGACGGCCACCGAGGCCTCTAGGATGTAGGTCTCCGCTCCCTCCATCTCCTGATCTCCTCCGTTGAAGACCAACCCTCAACCCTCCTGGAAATCTCCCTGCATCGGAGGGAGGCCCTCCTCATCCTCTCCCTATCCTTCCCCCTCCGTCTCTTGGCCATCTCCTCCTCCACAGTCCTCGCTATGGCCCTCCGCACCACCTCACTCCAGTTTATATGCCTCAACTCCTCCATCCTCCTCTTCAACTCCCGGTCGATCCTGAAGCTCACCACCGTCGACATATCATACAAATCTTACAATTATGTAATATAAATCATAACAGAGGGCGAGGGATGGACCATGAGATCATCAGCAGCTACGTGCTCTAGGCGTGAACAAGGATGTGAAATCCAATCTGAAATGGCGGATTGAGGCAGTCCCCAAGTCTCAGAAGACCTCTTTTAAACTCCCCTTGGGATACCCCCCTCCCTCTGGAATCTTCCATCGCTTTTTAAGCGAGCCGATTGAAGATTTAATGGGTGGGTGATGGAGGACTATCTCGACAGGATAGAGGTGGATGTGAGGAAGCTGGGCGGTAAGCCTGTGATCAAGGGGACGAGGATACCCGTCTCCCTCATCGTCGAACTCGTGGCAGGGGGAATGAGACCTGAGGAGATCGTCAAAGAATATCCCGAGCTCACCCCCGATGATGTGAAGGCCGCCCTAACCTACGCAGCCAAACCTGTCTCTTATACACATCTGACGCTGCCGACGAATTAGACGGTGTAGATCTCGGTGGTCGCCGTATCATTA
>CALEIY010000110.1 GCA_937898665.1 Candidatus Bathyarchaeota archaeon
TTTTTTAATGATCCGCCGACCACCGAGATCTACACCGTCTAATTCGTCGGCAGCGTCAGATGTGTATAAGAGACAGAGTCATGACCTATGCACTCATAAAGGCGGGATTGGGGGCCAGCTGTCTCATCCACCTTCTAGTCAACTTGAGCGCTTGAGGTGAAGGGAGATGGAGGGAAAGCATAGGGCTCTGCTCCTCCTGACGTGCCTAGCGCTACTGGTCACCAGCCTGAACGGCATAGTCGACCTATCAGTGAAGCTCAGGCAGACCTTCACGGCCTCGGCGATAAACGACTACGATGAGCGGCTCACCGTGAAGGTGAGGTGCAACAGCGGGCGGCCCAGCTTTGCATGGTGGCTCGCCTGGTCGACGCTTAAGGCCACCTGCAGCTGGCATGAGGGCCTCTGGAGATTGGCGTGGAGGGTCGGGGGTAACATGGTCACGACCGTTGAGAACGCCGTCACGATAACGGTGACGGGTAGCAACATTGAGACGCCGGTCAGCGTCGACTACTACATAGAGGCCAGGAAGCCCGACGGCACCGTGCTGGGGAAGACGCTCCAAGCCTCTGGGGTTCCATGTTATGTTGGCGAAGGTATAAGCGCTTCGACGGGGAGTGTGAGTATAAACACGCATCTCAGCAGCCTAGGCCTCTCGACGACATGCGACCAGACGGTCGACTACTACGTCTACGTGAAGGTGACGGCTGTCGGCTTAATCTCCGGCCGGCAGTTGGTCGTGGAGCTGGGGCCAATTAAATTCGACACGATAACATATGACTACATTCAGGTGACGAATTACCTCGTATACGCCTCAACATCTGATGGATGGCAGGGATACGTCAAAGAGGGATCCTCTTCCGCATATCCAATCCAAGATCATGGCGATGAGGTTCTATTCGGAGGCATATATAGCGCATGGTTCTCCTTCCCCGATGTCGACATACCTCAGGGAGCGACCATACTCTCAGCTCACCTGGGGTTCATATCGGCTGATAACTCCTATGGGAACGCCCCCCTTAAAATCGTGGGTTATAAGGGGTTTACATGGTATGGCTCTAAAATCGACACCTATGATGATTACTGGAGACTCGACAGGACGTCTGCCTATGTCATGTGGACCCCCGGCAGTTGGTATGATGGAAATGCATACAACTCCACGGATATCAGCGCCATCGTCCAGGAGATCGTAAACCTCGGTCGTTGGGGTAGTGGCAGCGATATGACCATTTTCGTGCAGACCGAGGACACTAGCAGTTCCGCTAGGAGGGTTGATGGAGTCCTTTTTGGCGCCGAAGTTAAATACTATCTCACTAGGCTTTACGTCAGCTATTCGACCAGCACCGCATCCTGGTATCCGCTGCCGCTGAGCGTCGTGAGCCTCCCCATAGGCCGGCAGCTCTTCTGGGGCCTAGTCATAGGCCTCGTCTGCTTCGCGGCAATCGTCAAGCTCACGCCTCTTCTTAGGCGTGGAGGAGGGAGAAAAAGATGAATAAGCAGAGCTTAGTCGGCGTCGCCCTGCTGGCCCTGGGCGCCTTCATCCTCTTCGGCGGCCTAGGCTCAGCGGCGACCTGGGTTCTCGGCTACTGGGATAAGGAATACGTTGAAAC
>CALEIY010000111.1 GCA_937898665.1 Candidatus Bathyarchaeota archaeon
GCCCCATAGGAGACCACGAGAATTCCAACCCGCTCCATCGACGATCATTCCCTCATAGAGGCCTTTAAACTTCCGAGAGTGGATCACCGGTCGATAAGATTTAATCGCCCCCTGGAGAGAGTTATCTGGGATGGGGAGGGGGGTATTAGTCGCCCTCATCCTCGCCATCCTCATCGCAGCCTCCATCGGATACACCATACGCTCAAGACCCATAGGCCGAGGCGGGGGAGAAGCCGAACAGACTGAGGTTGAGACCCCAGGTGGGGAGATCAGCGGAGGAGAGGCGGAGACCTCCGAGGAGATGGAGACATCCGGGGAAATGGCGGAGAAACCTACGGGCCAGGTGGAGGAGAAAGTTGAGGAGGAGGTGGAGCTCCCCATCTATCCTGGAGCCATGAGGTTCCCCATACCGCCGGAATTCTGGGCTGAGATGAACGTCTCCGGTGGGAAGGAGGGGGAGGCCTACCTGGTGAAGGCCAAGATGGATGAGGTGGTCTCCTGGTATAGGAACCTAAAGGATTGGAGCCTCATGAGGAATGGCACCGAGATCGAGGAGAAGAGGGGACTCCAACTTACCTACCTCATATACCGGAGAAACGAGACGGGACTGCTCGTCTCCATAATCCAGGAGCCGAGGATACCGGAAGGCCATATACTCCTCACCCTCATATCAGCCCCCTGGCCCGAGCTCGAGCACTGGAGGGAGGCCCCGGAGGTCTCTGAGACCTCCGAAGAGTCTGAGGAGGAGGTCTTCCAACTCTTCTATGAGTATCCGGAGCTGGGTGAGGGGCCGGTCATCTTCAAGACCTGCCCCTTAGACTTCGACGCCATAGCCTGGGTTGAGCCCCTCGGAAACCTCAACCCCCCAGGCCACACCTTCCCCAGCGACCATGGAGGCTTCGTCCTAAAGGACCCAGACCGCTATCCACCACCCTACACCGTGAGGGCTCCGGCGGCGGGGATCATCGTCGAGATACAATGGCGAGTTCATGACTGGCCTCCTGAGAGCGGCTTCAGGGGGAAGTATAACGACTATAAGGTTGTTATAGCGCATACCTCCACCTTCATGTCAGCCATAGACCACATCTCGGAGCTGGATGAAAACATCCTGAGGAGGGCTGGAAACCTAACCGTCGGCTTCAACAGGGTTGAGATACCGGTGGAGGAGGGGGAGATCCTCGGCAAAGCTGGCGGGAGACCCGGCGTGGTCGCCGGCATAGACTGGTGCGTCTACGATAAAAACGTGACCAGAAACTTCATCCACCCGGAGAAGTATGGGAGGAGCGTCCATGCGGCCCACTTCCTCCCCTACTGTGACGAGGAGCTTAGGGCGAAGCTGATGGCGAAGCTGAAGAGGACAGCCGAACCGAGATGGGGAAAATTCGACTACGACCAGCCTGGGAAGCTTGTGGGGAACTGGTTCTGCGTGAACGTCAGCGAATCCGAGGAGGTGGATTGGTATAGGCATCTCTCCTTCGTCTATGATATGTATGACCCCGATAGCATCAGGATCGCCGTCGGCGGAACCCTCCCCATGGAGGTTGGAGTCTATGCGGTCTATGGAAACTCGCCAGATCCAGCTGAGGTGACGGTGGAGAGCGGTAAGGTTGTCTACTGGTTGATGAATGCACCCGACTGGGATCGACTGCCGAGGTATACGATGATCGTGGAGCTCCTCGACAACGAGACGCTGAGGGTTGAGGTCTTCGAGGGCTGGATCGAGAACCCCGAATTCACCAATCAAACCTACATCTACACGAGGTAGAGGTCTCTGAAAAGAGGGTTGTGGGTGCGTAGTAGCACCTCTTAGGTGAGTGAACCAGCCCCTTCTTCCTCAGCTCCCTTATGATTCGGGAAGCCTCCCTGCTTTCTAGACCCGCCATCTTAGCTATATCGCCAGGCCTCAGCGGCTTACCAGCCTTCCTCATACCCTCCAGAACAGGCTCCTCGTGGCCTAGGAAACCCTTTTTTATAGCTTATGGCTTCACATAGAACCCCAAATGATCAAGGCCATACTCT
>CALEIY010000112.1 GCA_937898665.1 Candidatus Bathyarchaeota archaeon
CCCCTCCGGAGGGCCCTCCTCCACCACCCCTGGAGGAAACCCCTAGTCAACAACGCATCAAAACCTCCAGGGAGGCTTAAACCTCTCTCTATACCCTTCTTCTCACTTAATTTATCTTTATTTTTCTCTCCATAAACCATTTAAGAGTTCCGATGATTTAAGTGCAAATACATGAGAAGGGATCTAATGCCTAATTAGGCAGCGTTCATCCCGATTGTTCCTTCTCAGCCTCGCTCTCTTTCGCAGTCTCAGCCTCCAGCTTCTTTAACTCCTCCTCCTCCAACTCCTTCTCGATCTCCTCTATCGGCTTTGGCGGAGGGGTTGTCGCCAATGTGTATCCTATCCAGGCTAGTATTCCTAGGACTCCTGCAACGGCGATGAAGCCCGTTAACTCCATCACCAAGAGGATCCAGGGTGAGAAGAAGACAAGCCATCCATAGAGTACGATGCCTATGATGCTTCCAATCAATATTAAGGCTCCTATAACTTGAT
Organism: Candidatus Bathyarchaeota archaeon; assembly: GCA_937898665.1. GTDB lineage: Archaea > Thermoproteota > Bathyarchaeia > TCS64 > B23 > B23. Next base: position 493 of record CALEIY010000112.1, read on the forward strand.
CCCTACTCAAATCCACACCTCCAATCTCCCTTGAAATAACCTTAAAACTATTTTAGAATTTCCAGTCACCCTCCAACCATCTCGATGAGGATCGAGGCTAAGATCTCATCATCTAAATCCTCAAGAACCTCAACACTCCCCTCCAGAGACTCCTCAACCCCATACTCGACGAGGGAGGATGCACAGGTCAAATCGAAATCCGATAAGGCCTCCAGGGCCGCAGAGGCCGTGTCGACATCCATGCCGAAGAGAAGCTCGGCGCCCCTCTCAACTCCCAGGGATGAGAGGAGCTCCACAGCCCTATCTACATACCCCTCGGATAGGACGCCCCCAAGAACCTCACTGCCCCTATCTAAGGAGATGCGCTCTAACAACTCCACAGCCCTATCGAGTTCTGTCTCCGGAATAACCCTGATCGACGCATCGAGGGGCATCTCGTCGAAGACCTCCACAGCCCTATCCACCTCCAAGGCCGAGAGAATCTCTCCCGCCCTCCCCGGTGAGACCTCAGCGAGTAGATCCGCCACCTCTTCAGTGTCCAAGTCCTCAAGAAGCCGTAGCGCCTCCTCTAGTGTTGAGGATTCGATCAACGAGGGCGTCACAGGCTTCGTCGGATTAGTGATAGGGGGAGGGGAGACATCGGATCCCTTCTCCCTGAGGGTTAAGGTCTTCGTGTAGCCGTCGATCCTAACAGTGAAACTCCCCGGTGGTATGCATCCGGTGTTGTATGTGAACTCGTACAGGCCGTTGGAGTCCGTTGCGATGGTCGTCGACGCCTTCACCTTCAACTCCACCTCGGATACACCCTCCTCTGCCTCGCCTCTGACGACCACATCGTAGGTCCCCTTAGGTACATTGCCCTGAGAAACTGTGGCGACGCCCCCCTCAGCCCTAGTGCTCTTCGTCACCCACAGGCCTAATAAGAGTCTCACAGAGATGTGGAGATTCACAACCCCGACGGCCTCGACTCTAAAGCTATTCGGCGTCGAAGGTATAACGACATCATCAAGCCTCAACTCGTATCGGCCATCGGAGACGGCTAGGGACTTGGTGAAGGATATCTCCACCCTCAACTCCTCATTTGGATTCGCCGAGATGCGGATGGAGATGACGTCGCCCTGAACTGGATTCTCAGGCTCTATCTCAACGCTCTTCACATCACCATAACCTAATCCAAACTGGATTAGGAGAATTAAGAGCATAAAGAGTGGGATGAGCCTCCTCATCTCTTACGTGCAACGTATACCGCTAGGGCTGCTATAATGATTACTAGCACAACGCCTGCGATGATCCAGGGCATCATCCTCGCCATCGGCGGTGGCGCCACAGTCACCGATGTCGAAGCCGTGTTGTTGGTCTCATCCTCCTCCTCGACGGCGTTCTCCGGATCTGCGACGACTGTGAGGGTGTAGTCCCCCGCCCTTTCAGGCTTCCAGGTGAAGGAGACAGTTGTGGATGCACCTGCGGCTATCCCCTCAACCCTCATGGTTCCCAGCGATGCCTCATCCACCCTCAGCTCCACGTTGAAGGCTCCCGCATCTGCTTCGCCTATATTCTTCACCAGGACCTCTATTGTATACTCCTTCTTCGCCACCAGCTCCTCTGGGACTAGGGAGAACTCCACCGTCAGATCAGGTAGAGGCTTAGGCTTCACCACGATGCTCTCCCTTAAGACATTGTTCTCCTCCACCAACTCCTCCACCACATTATCCGGATCCACGGTGACCACTACGACATAGGTTCCAGGCTCCTCCGGCGTCCATGTGAAGCCCCTCGAAGCCGTCTCTCCAACCTCTAAGCCTGCTATGGATGCCGAGCCTATCTCGACGCCATCGACCTCGACGACTAGGGTGAAGGGGGGTGAAGCGACGTTTCCATTGTTCTTCACCACAACCTTGATTGTGCAAGCCTCCTCAGCCACTGGCTCCATAGGCTCTATTTCCAGGGTTGTAGGCGTTAGATCTGGCAGCGGTATCAGCTCCTTCGATATCCTTGTGATGGTTTCAGCTGTTAGATATGGATAGAGCAGTGACCTCTCCTCGATGGTTAAGGCGCCGTAGATGTCGTTAAGCCTCGGCGAGGAGACGTAGTGGAGTATCTCTGCCAGCTCCTCATAGGCCTCCATCTCTATCATAACCCTCACCACCTCAACGGCCTTCTCAAGGCTTAGGGCCTCAAGTATCTTCGCCGCCGTCTGCGGCGTATGTGGAAGACCTGCGATCGACAGCAGCAGGTCGACTAAGGGCTCGGCCTCCATCTCCTCCAGCCTTTCAACAGTTCCTTGAGGATCCTCCTCGAAGGATTCTTCAACCACCTCAGCCGCCCCCTCCACATCCACATCAACCATCCCCTCCAACAGCTCAGCGGCGTCCTCCACATCCATCTCCAGCATTAGGGAGGCAGCCGTAGTTCGATTCATGACGAGGGTGACGTTGGCAAACCTCTCCACGAGGCCAAGTTCGATGCCGGTCTCAGTGATGTTGGCAGCTACACCGGGGGAAAGCTCCTCTATTATGTTGGCAGCAGCCTCCACATCGATTAGAGCCGTGACATTAGCCGCCCTCTCAACATCCATAAACTCAAAGGTCTCAACCGCCTTCTCCACGCTCAGCTCCTCCGTCACGTTTACCGCCAACTCCAGATCCATAGACTCCAGTAGATCCGCCACCTTCTCCGATGAGACCTCCTCAAATATCTCTGCGATCTCCTCAACCGTGAGACC
>CALEIY010000113.1 GCA_937898665.1 Candidatus Bathyarchaeota archaeon
TATGAAGTAGTCCGCCTCCAGAACTGTTTTTGGCAGCCTTATCTCAACCTCCCCGATCCTATGGGTTTCCCCCTCATCCTCGCTGAGGTTGATGAACTCGACGTTGAGATCCCTCAATAGGTCTAGTAGACCGGATTTCTCAGCTCTACTATCTGCCGTCCCAGAGATGTTGTCGCTCTCCACCACGACTATATCATCCGTCTCATCCTGTAGCAGCCTTATGACGGCCTCTATAATCCTGAAGTCTGTGATGACCATTCCGTAGGGATTCTTGGGATAACAGATGTTCGGCTTTATCACGGCCCTCGCCCCCCGCCTGATGTTGAATCCACCTAGGAGCTCCACCGCCTCCTCGACGGCCCCGTGTATGTCATCTCCCTCGACTTTAACGATGGCTATTCTACCCATGGATCTCCATCACCTCCCCCATCTCCCTTAGGGCTGCTATTATGGCCGTCTCAGCCTCCATCGTCACCCTCGGCTCCTCCAAGCCTCTAACAACCCTATAGAAGTGTCTATACTGCCTCATGAAGGAGGGATGTCTCATCCTGAGAAGCTTGAAATATCGACTCAGGCCTCCTCCCCCAATCCTCCTCGTCTCTCCATCTCTTTTCAGGGTGAGAGTCCATGGATTCCTCATCAAATCCATCCTCATCAAGCCTTCTGACCCCTCTATTTGAACTTCGAAGCTTGGTATGATGGCCGTCCAGCTCGCCTCTCCCTGGAGGGGGATGGCATCCGCCTTGAGGTGGAAGGTGAGGTTGTCGACGACGGGGTAGCTCCTCCTCCAACCCTCCACCTCTAAAACCTGGAATTTCCATCCCGTGATCAGGCCTGCGACGGAGAGTATATGGGGGATTAGATCCTCGATTATAGCGTTGTCCCCTTGAAGCCTGAAGGGTGTCATGGGTCTATAGCCCCTGAGATTATTCATCAATCTAATCTTAACGCATTCTATCTCGCCTATTGCCTCCTCCCCTAGAAGTCTTAGAGCCTTGTCTAGGATTGGGGTGTGAGCATAGTTATGGAAGGGGTGGGCTACAAGCCCCTTCTCCTCAGCTTCAACCGCTATCCTCCTACACCCCTCAATGCTCCTCGCCATCGGCTTCTCGCATAGGACATGCCTACCCGCCTTCAAGGCTTCGAGGGACATCTCCTCATGGAGGTCTGGAGGGGTGTTGATGGCGACGGCCTCGACATCTCCATCTCCGAGGAGCTCCTTATGGCTTACATACCATCTAGCACCGAT
>CALEIY010000114.1 GCA_937898665.1 Candidatus Bathyarchaeota archaeon
CTGAAGAATGATGACGTGGCGAAGGAAGGCGACTATGCGATGATGATCTATGATGACAGCCTAAACTGGTGGAGGGTGGGGCGTCGAATCCCCAGCATAGACCTCACAGGCTACAAGGGCCTAAGGCTCTGGCTGAAGATCAACGGCTCCTGGAGCGGAGACAGCAGCGATGAGATCATAATAAAGTTTGGCACTGATAATGGAAACTGCTACTATAAGGCTGTCCATCTGGGCGTAGGGAACAACGAGTGGGCGCACATCGACGTGGAGCTCAGCAGGTTTGGGAAGACGGGGAATCCAGACCTCAGTGATGTAACCTGGATAGCTCTCGAAGCCGTATGGCCCAGCAACCTCTACGGCAACGTGATGTGGGATGGATGGCACTGGTATGCCGAGAACCTCAAGGTTGAGGTCAGAGACCCAGAAAGCCCCGTCGAAGAGGAGCGCACATATGTCTACAAGGATGCGAAGCTGAACCGCCTTGAGCTCCTCCAGGATCTGGCGGAGGGATTGCTTGTAGGGATGAAGGCCATATCGCAGAGAATCCTGCTACCCGTCGTAGGCGCATCAGACCTGCAGCGTGGACATCTCGTCCAGGTCTCAGCTCCAAGCCTGGGTCTAAGCGGCAGCTACCTCATAGCGGAGGCGGAGCACAGGCTTAACCACAGCGAGGGCTACATCACCAGGGTTCTCCTGGAAAACCCCAGTCTCAGCCTACCCTGGGAGATCGCCAGGATCCTGGAGAGGGAGCTACGACTGGAGCGACGGGGAGACTTGGAGGTGGTTCTGTGATCGAGTTCTGGAACATCGTTGCGGCGGCCCTTGCAGGCTTCATCTTGGGCTTGGCTGTTCACTCAGCCTATGTTCACAGCAAGAAGAGGGGGGAGCTGGGCAGGATGCCCTGGGATCATGGTGAGGGGGATGAGGAGGGTTAGCTTGGGGGAGCTTCGGAGAGGCGACCTTATCCTCGTCCGGTGGATCGACGCCAGCGATGTTAAGGCTCCGTTGAGGGAGCATGAGGCGAGGCCTGAGGTCTATGTGAAGGATTGGGGGGTCTACCTCGGCGTCTCGGGTAGGCGGAGGAGGATGATGCTCCTGGGTAAGGATGTGGTGGAGGCTCAGGGGGAGTGGGGCGCGACGAGGATACCCCTGGAGCTCATCGAGGAGATCATACTCCTCATGCCCCGTGAGGAGACATCAAAGGTGATCGGGGAGGTTCTCAGCATCACGAGGAGGGTGAGGCTGAGGAAGTTTCAGTATAGGAACTCCGACTGGGTGAGGCTCCATGCTCGACTGGTTGAGGAGGATGCTGGCCAGACGTAGAGTCATAATAGATGACGAGGCTCCGAGGAGGGTTAGGGTCATAGAGGAGGAGGCGAGCGACAGCCTCGTCTACACCATAGCGCTCACCCTTCTCATCCTCCTCGCCCTATCAATCCTCGAAGCCCTCTACCTATTGACATTCCATCAGTGGAGCGACTCCATCTTCAACGGAATAATGCTCGTCATCGGAACAGTCCTCGGAGCCCTATGGGGGAGACATGGATGAGGATGAGGGCCAAAACAACGGCGAGGATCAGGCAGCGTCGATGGGACCCTAAGCGAGGCTGCTATGTTTACACCATCGAATTCTCAACTAAGACGCCTTTGACGGAGCGCACCCTAAAGGTGGCCGAGGCCTTCGGCCTAGGCATAGACGAGGAGCATAGATTCACAATCTACCGAGACTTCGAGCTCCACCTTAAACGGGGAGACATCGTATACATAACCGGAGACAGCGGCTCAGGGAAATCGGCCCTCCTAAAGGCTATCAAGGCCGACCTCGGAGACAAAGCCATAGACATCGATGAAGTCACCTGGGATGAAGACCGGCCCCTCATAGAGCAGATAGGAGCCACCTTCGAGGAAGGATTGAAGCTCCTATGTCGAGTCGGCCTCAACGATGCGTTTCTCTTCCTCCGAAAACCCAGAGAGCTGAGCGATGGACAGCTATACAGATTTAAGTTAGCTAAGCTCTTAGAGGCCCAGAAGCCCTATTGGATATGCGACGAATTCTGCTCGACGCTTGACCGCACAACAGCCAGGATCGTCGCATATAACATCCAGAAGCAGGCTCGACGGGTGGGAGCCACCCTCATCGCCGCAACGACGCATACAGACCTAGAGGCTGACCTAAACCCCAGCATACGCATACACAAAGGCTGGGGCGAAGAAGTCAGCATAGAATACAGAGCCAACCAGCCTACGCCCCGATGTAGCGTCGTCGAGGACATAACCATAAGAGAGGGAAATCTCAGAGACTATGAACGCCTCGCTCCGCTACATTATAGGCATACGGGGAGGCCTGGGGTCCCCATCAAAATCTACTGCATGGAGAGGGGGTCAGAGCTCATTGGCGTCATCGTTTATGCCTACTGTGGACCCACCGCTAAGGGCCGTCGAGAGGCCGTCGGATACCAGCCGAGTCTGAAGGAGCTCAACGCCGAGTGGGCCGTCATAAGCAGGGTGATAGTGCATCCGAAGTATAGGAGCATAGGCTTAGGCGTTAAACTCGTGAAGGATACCCTACCCCTCGTGGGCCGACGGCATGTTGAGCTCATCGCCGTTATGGCTCAGTATAACCCCTTCGCCGAGAAGGCCGGAATGAAGCTGATCACCAAACAGGAACCCCACCCCTCAGTTTGGAAGGCTATTGAGAAGCTCAGGAAGCTCGGCTTCGACCCAGTTCTCATGGCCTCGGAAAACTACAACCTCCATAAGCTGGGGAAGCTGAGGCCCGAAGAGGTGGAGGAGGTAAAGGAAGCCTTGCTGGGTGTGGCTCCCTACCTGTATAGGAGGCTGATAACAACAGACCGATATGGAGCCTTTGTCAGGAGGCATCAGATGAAGGAGTGGCTCAACGAAGCCGACTTAGAGGCTTTATCGAGATGTCTAAGGAGGCTTAATGTTCTGAGTCAGACGAAGGCCTACCTATACTGGTGCAGAGACTGGATGGAGAGAAGTAGATCTGACAGTGGCTGTCAGATCTGATTTCGGGGGTGGAGATGATGAGGGCTTTCATCTTCACCGATGCTGAGCTTGAGGCTCTCCGCAGATGGATTGAGGAGGGGGAGATTACGCCTCTATGCTGGAAGACCATGGAGAGGATAAGGAGGAATCTTGATCGATTGCTGCTTCACATCGAGATATTGCAGCT
>CALEIY010000115.1 GCA_937898665.1 Candidatus Bathyarchaeota archaeon
GAGGAGGGTTATCCTCGAATCCATGGCTTCCGTCTCCAGAGGCGTAGATCTCGATCAACTCCTCCGGTAAAGGTTTTTAGGCTCCTCTGGGGTTTTCGTAAATTTCTGTTTTCTCTATCTCTGTGCATCTAGGAGTTCCCTCCTTAGCATCTCCCTTAGGGCTTTGCTCAGGGTTTTTATGTGTTCCTCCTCTTGGTTTGCCACTACTATTCTGTGGGGTTCTAGGAGGGCTTCTTTCACTAGGATTTTCTCAGGGTCTAGGCCCCATGCCCTGATTATCTCTTTCAGCATCTCCAGCCTGCTTAGCCTCGTCTTCGGCCTTATGCTTAGGCCTGCGGCTGTGTATACGTTTCTGAGGAATTCTATGCCCTTCATCTTTATGTCGTGATAGGTGCTGACTTTATGCCCCATCATGTATTCTATGTAGTCGGCGGGGACTCCTAGAGCTGCTAATTGGGTGCGGAAGAATTTGCGGATGCTGTGGGGTCTGAGAACATATAGGTGGCCTCTCTTCTCCCTTGCGAGACCGGCTTTGATGTATAGCTGTCTTATAATGCTTGACATATGCCTCCTAGTGATTGGGCGGGGCACCCGCCTCTTATCAGCTCTTATGAGGGGGCTGTCATCATCGATTTCTTCTGGTGGAATCTTCCCAGATGGGCTTCCACGCCTCCTAGCATCGAGGTATAGCTTCAGGTATTCTACGGCCTCTCGGCCTATGAAGGTGTCATAGTCGCCGTATTTCCCCTTTGTGATCTCGCTCTCCACGTGTATGTGGACTGGAATGATGCCTCTCTCCAGGTCTTCTTTGACGTGGTAGTATCGCAGCCTGCATAGGGTGCCTACTCTGAACCCTCCGAGGGCTAGCATGGAGACGATGACCTTGCCCCGTAGATCTGCGACTTGGATCATCTTCCACAGCTCCTCTGGTCTTGGAGCCCTGTCCTCGTAGACGACTCTCATGGGTGGTAGAGGTATCTTTGGGACTTGGACTCCGTTTACCTTGAGGAATGTGCGGATACATGCGATCGAAACCGCTATCGTGCTTGGAGCTCGCCCCCTAGCGGTTAACTCGCCCACATACTCCTCCATGAGATCCCTAATCCTCTTCACTCCTCTAGGGTTGATTGAGCCATCTGGGTTGAGAGCTTGGGATATTAGGTTTTCAGGCGTGTACCCCGACCAGTCACAGAATTGTCTCAGCCGCATGATATACATGGATAGGCTGCTTGGGCTGGATGTCCTATATCTCCTTAGATAGGCTGCGAGTTTCCTGACGGCTCGGCTCCCCACCGCCCAGGGTATTAGCCTGCTACAATATCCTGCGAGGCTGGTGGCGATGTAATTCACCACATCGAACTCCCTAAGGGAGATGCCGGGTCTAAGGGAGATGGAGACAGGGTGTTTAAGGAGTTTACCGGTAGGTCCAGCCTCAATGTATAGCTTAACGCCCCTCTCCAGGTATGGCTTGAGTCTGTCATAGTCTATGGGTAGCCTGTCCACGGCTATTATGGGCTGCTCCGATGTCTCAGTCATCCACGTCATCTCCGATTCTGATTGAGGGGTTGAGGACTTAAGATGCTTCATGGCCTCCACCCCTATAATCATACTCTATATGTTTAAGTATTACTTTTGAATATTTTTGAGGATAAGGGATAATGAGGTGGATCGA
>CALEIY010000116.1 GCA_937898665.1 Candidatus Bathyarchaeota archaeon
TCTCAGCCGTAATGGTAACCCCTCATAGAGATATTAAGATTACCTATCTGTAAACCAAGAGGTAATAAATCATGGAGGAATTATGGTATACCCACCTGCTCCGGAACCAGATTCGGCGGCCTCCTCCCCTCCAGGACTGCTCTGATATTCTCGGCGCAGATCTCCGCCATCCGTCTCCTCGTCTCCCTTGTCGCCGATCCTATGTGGGGTGTTAGGACGACGTTCTCCAGCTTCAACAGCGGATCATCCAGCGGTATGGGTTCCTCCTCGTAGACGTCGAGGGCTGCCCCAGCTATCCATCCCTCTTTGAGGGCTTTCACCAGGGCCCTCTGGTCGATGACCTTTCCCCTAGAGGTGTTGATGAGGATGGCTGTGGCCTTCATCATCCGGAGCTCCCTCTCACTGATGAGCCTCTCGGTAGAGGGGAGGAGGGGGACATGGATCGAGACTATGTCAGCCCTCTTCAACAGCTCCTTTAGGGGGACGTATTCGGCGCTGTAGGCCTCCTCCAGCTCAGGCTTCCTCACCACATCATTGTAGATGACCTTAACTCCAAAGCCCTGGGCCCTTTTAGCCACCTCTGAGCCTATGCGTCCGAGGCCTATGATGCCGAGGGTCTTCCCCTCAAGGTCGAAGCCGAAGGGGAAGCGTCCACGTCTCAGGGCCCAGCGCTCCCTGACGAATCTATCAGCCTCTATGAGACGTCTGGCGAGGGCGATTATGAGGCCCCAGGTTAGGTCTGCGACGGCTCCGGATAGGACGTCGGGCGTATAGGTGACGTAGATTCCACGCCTCGTGCAGGCCTCAACGTCGATGTTGTCGTAGCCTACGCCGAATCTTGCTACGATCCTAAGCCTCGGAGCCCTCTCCAGGAGCTCACCGTCTATACGCTCCATCCCAGCCACGAGGGCATCGGCATCCCCCAGGGCCTCCCAATAATCCTCTTCCCCAGGCCGATGGTAGACCACCTCAGCCAGGTCGCTGAGGCTCTCAGCCACATCCCTCGGGAAGTTGTGTTCGCCGACGCTGACTAAGACCCTCAAATCGATTAGGGTTTCCCCCTCGATGTTTTAACCCTATGGCGATAATTTATTATCTTGTTAATGATGAGGATATTCATGATGAACATATTCATAAATAGAGTTTGGGAGCTCTCAACCCTCGAGGATAGATATGAGAGCGGTAGGGCGGAGTTGATCCTCATCTATGGCCGGAGGAGGGTGGGTAAGACCTATCTGATCAGGAGGTTTCTGAGGGGTAGACGCGGCGTCTATCTCATAGTCTCGAGGCTTAACGGCGTCTTAGAGTCCTTCGCCGAGGCTGTTGCTGAGCAGCTCAGCCTCAGCTACGTCCCCTCCCTGAGGAGTTATGGAGACCTCTATAGGATGCTGGGTGAGCTCTCCTCCAAGGAACGACTCGTCGTCGTCATCGATGAGTTTCAGCGTTTAGCTGAGCATGATCCCTCCTTCCTCTTGGAGCTCCAGGAGGCGTGGGATGGCTATCTATCGTCGAGTAGGCTTATGCTCATACTCATGGGCTCAGCTGTGGGGGCCGTGGAGCGGGTAGGTTTAGGCCCCTCCTCCCCGATCTATGGTCGGAGGACTGCTCAGATCAGGGTTAAGCCCTTCGGCTTCTCCTGCGCTAAGGAGTTCTTCCCAGATTACAGCGATGTGGATAAGGTGAGAGCCTACTCCGCCTTCGGAGGAGTCCCAGGATACCTCTCCCTCATCGATCCAGAGGCGTCTCTCCTGGAGAATATCTCGAAGCTCATCCTCGATAGGGGTGGCCCCCTCTACGAGGAGCCCTACTTCATACTCGCTGAGGAGACCCGTGAGCCCCTGAGATATATGGGAATACTTGAAGCCATGAGCGGTGGAGCCACAACCCTCGGTGAGATAGCATCAAAATCCGGTATGGCCTCAAGCTCCCTCCCAAGATATATGAGGGTGTTGATGGAGGACCTCTCCATAGTTGAGAGGCGCCACCCCCTCCTGGAGGAGCGTCGGGGGAGAGCCAGATACTATCTTGGAGACCACTATTTTAGGTTCTGGTTCCGCTTCGTTAAGCCCCATCTACACCTACTGGAGCTGGGGGAGGTGGATAGGGTGCTGGAAGTCGTCCGGAGAGACATCGATAGGCATGCATCTATAACCTTCGAGGATGTCGCCATGGAGCATTTCATAAGGCTGGCTGAGGGTGCAACGAGGATTGGACGCTGGTGGAGAGGAGGCGTGGAGATCGACGGCGTGGCGATAGATGAGTCCAGAGGGCGCATCTACTTCATGGAGGCTAAGTGGAGTAAGAAACCCGTTGATAGAGCCATCCTAAACGACCTCATAAGGAAGGCTGACAGATTCCCCTGGAGGAGGGGGGAGAGGGATGAGATATATGTCCTCTACTCCCGATCAGGATTCACCTTCAGGGCTGGAGACAACATCCACCTCATAGACCTGGAAAGATTGGTGGAGGATTTAAGCTGTCAACGGAACCAGCAATCCGGTAGCCGCCGTCACCCATAGAGATGGCTCTCAGCCCACATCAACTCCAATATTACAAAAATTTATATTGGTAATACGGGGGATCGATGTGATCCCAGATGAGCGAGGTCAAGGTGCTGAGGCCAACCCTCCCAGAGGGGAGTCGATGGATGGAGCTCCTGAGGCCGAGCGTCGAGTCAAAAGCCCTGAAGGTCGGCTATGTGAGGCTGAGACCTGGTGAGCATATCGGGGAGCATAACACAGGTGAACGGGAGGAGGTCATCTACGTCGTCAGGGGTCGGGGATGTCTCATAGCTGAGGATGGCCGCCATCCCATCGAGGCTGGAGCCGTCGCCTATGTCCCGCCGAATATGAGGCATGACGTGGAGAACGGCGGCGAGGAGGTCTTAGAATACTACTACCTCACCGCTCCAGCTCCCTGAAGTAGGGCATCACCCTCTCAGCGAAGAGCCTGGCCCCCTCGACCCCTGGGAAGTCGATGAAGCGGAGGATGAAGTGCTCGACGCCCATCTCCACATACTCAGCGATCCTATCCGTAACCTCCTCTGGGTCTCCTATGATGTAGCGATCCTCCTCCCCCCTCCTTATGAAGGGATTCTCCTCCGCAAGCCTCCAGGCTTCATCGCCCCTCTCAGCTATAGCCACCATGTTGGCCAACGTCTTCACGATGCCCTCAGGGTCTCGACCCACAGCCCTGCAGTGCCCCTCTAAGGCCTTCAGCTTCTGTCTATAGGTTTCGGGGGAGACGTTGGGGATGTTCCACCAATCAGCCTCCTCAGCCACAACTCTCAAGAGATAGCGTTCGCCTCCACCGCCGATGAGGATAGGCGGCATAGGTTCAGGCTTAGGATAGCAGTAGGCCGCCTCAACGCTGTAGAAGCGCCCCTTAAAGCTGGAGACACCCCTACTCCACATCTCCCTTATGATGCGGACAGCCTCCCTCAGCTGGGCTATGCGAACCCGATGTGGGGGGAACTCGTAGCCGTAGGCCCTATACTCATCCTCCTTCCATCCCGCTCCAATACCTAGGATGAATCTTCCACCGCTGAGCATCTGAAGCGTCGCCCCCATCTTCGCCACCACCACGGGGCTTCTAAAGGAGTTGCAGAGAACTATGCTCCCGAAGGTCAGTCTGGGGAAGAGGGCTGAGAGATAGCTGATGGCCGATAGACATTCGAGGTTCGGAGTCTCCCGTGGGACGAAGTCGGCCCAGGGGTAGAGGTGGTCGCAGACCCACGCCGAGTCGTAGAGGTCGCTGAGCCTCCCGAGGAAGCTGAGAACCTGACCTATAAAGGCTGTCCCGCTGCTCCCATCGATGGGAAAGCTGGGAACCCTCAAACCAAACCGAGTCATCAAAATGGATTAGAAATCGAGTTTAACATAGCCGTTCCGCTCAGCCAAGTCTCCTCGGAATCCAGCGCGACGATGAGGTCTATGGATACATTGAGGGCCGGATCAGAACCATCATGGAGACGCGTGGCACGCTAAACCCATGGGGCCTCCACTCCCATCATTTAGGATGCCGAGGATGAGGATCGCCAGCGGAGGCGGATACCAGAGGAGCCCCTTCTCTTTTATTAATGGGTTGTTATAGTCGCGTCAGCGTTGCTATGATTATGGCTATCAATATGATAGTCCCTCTTAATAAGATACTTATTTTCTGAGGAGTGTTTTATGGTCTATTAAATGATCTATTTTGTACCCGTTTTTCTTTAGGAATTCTTTTAGTTCTCTATCCATCGTCAATAGGATCATGTTTCTTGTGATGGATGCTGCGTATAGGAGGTTGTCTATGATGTCTCTATGACCCAATCTGCGGAGCTTGAAGGCCATTATGACATCCTCGGCTGAGGGGTCTATCCATTGATAGTATCCCCCCTCCATCAGGGATTTAACCGCCTCCTCCACCCTTCCCATGGCATCTATCCCAGCCCTCTCAGCTTCTCTATGAATCTTACCTATCAACTCGATCCAGGTGATGGATAGGCAGAAGAACTCCGCCTCACCCCTCAATAGGAGCTCCCTCATGCCCTGTAGGTCTTCGTCGGATAACCCCTTCACCTCTATACCGAAGGTGGGGAGGAGGTATGTTGAGTCTAAGAGGATTCGATCAGCCATAAAGCCCCTCCTGCTCCAATTCGGACTCCCTCTCAAACTCCTCCA
>CALEIY010000117.1 GCA_937898665.1 Candidatus Bathyarchaeota archaeon
GTCTCATGTATCAGCCTCTCCAGGGTTCCGATGACCCAGGCTACCACAGCCTCTACGCCCCTTCTCCTCAATATGTTCTCGAACTCGACATCGGCCAGCCTGCGGCTAATCCTCTCGACGACATCCGCCTCTTTCATGACTCTGCTAAGCGCTGGGTCACATTCAACCTCTATGACCTCATCTTCATGCTTCACCCTGTAGTGATCTCGCCCCCTTACGACTACGCATTCCAGCGTGGAATCCTCAAAGGTGAAGGGAAGAGTGTGCTCAACGCCCTTGAAGACAACGGTGTAGGTCTTGATGAATCCGCTTCTCCAGTATCTAGGCCCTATGCCAACTATGGCTCTACGCTCGCCAAGAGACTTCTCTATGGGCAACTTAACCGTCTCCACCATCCCCACCTGGATGATCATCACAGCGAGATAATCGGCGTATTCACGGCATAGGATGTAGGTGAGCATCCATCCCACTCCGAGAGGTATGAGGGCGTATAGGATGTCCATCCGCCAGAGACCGATGGCTGACACGACCATCCCAGGGACGAGGGCCCAGTAGCTCCTGATCTTCGTCTTCTTCTTCGTCTCGATGCCGAGGGGTATGCCGCATACGGCTCCCAGCGTCGATAGAAGGAAAACTCTTTCCCTCTCCTTCTTAAGCCTCTCCTGGAACTCGGAGAGCGGTATCATCGCCGGCTTGGGCGGCGGAGGCCTAACCCAGAAGGCTGCCTCAGCAAAGATCTTGTAGCGGCAGACTATGGCGACGTGGTGGCTGCCCCTGAGCTTCCAGGTATACGTGAAGTAGCCCTCCCTGTCGATGACTGCTGTCTCCTCTCCGTCGAGCAGTATGCGAATGGGGTCTTCCGGCCGAGCGTTCCAGACTGCGAGGGCTATGGTGACAGAGCCCCTATACTCGCCTCCATCTTCTGGGAAGCCGAAGAGGTAAATGGCTAGGCTGCCAGCACGCCACTGGGGCGGAACCTCGACCTGCTGGCAGTGAGCTGGGGAGGATGAGAGGGCGAGGATTGAGAGGGCTAAGGTGATGTTGAGGATCATCGCCATCCTCCTCATCCTCTCCCCTCGGAGGGCTAAGGAGAGTATTGAGGAGGCGGCCAACGGGATGCAGAGGGCGAGGCTTACGGCCATCACCTCTCCTCCCTCCCTAGGGTCAATAAGGCTCCCAGGGCCATCACGGGTCTGTCTCTT
>CALEIY010000118.1 GCA_937898665.1 Candidatus Bathyarchaeota archaeon
CTCCAGGATGAGTCTATTTTCCATAGTAGGCTGAACCATGACTCGGTGTCCCCTGATCCGAGGAGCTCCACGGAGCACGTCTGCTGTGGATGGCTCGGCTTGAACTCGACGAGGTCAAGCTTGAATCTCAGCGGTTCGCTGCTTCGTTTAACTATTGTCGCCTTCATCTTCCATCTTCCACTACCATCCCTGAATCTCTCTGGGTTGTCTGTGATGGTTTGGTTGACCGTCTCATCGGTGTTCGGGGTTGAGCTTGAGGTGTAGTGGATGTATCCATCCCCGCTGGTTGGGTATTCATCGGCCTCATAGTCGTAGAGTTGGAGGGTTACGGAGGCCGAGGGGGCTGTGCAGGCTGAGTCCACGATCCATGTTAGGCCGCTCCAATCTTCGAGGTCGCTGCCTCCATAGACCTCTATCTCCACCGTGCGCTCCGTGGGCTCCCCATAGAGTTGGAAGGCGATCTCGAAGGTCTCGTAGGTTAGGGTGCCGACGTATTTCGTGGCGATGATCTGCTCCCCCATCCGCTCTCCATCCCACTGGGTGATGGTGAGGTATCTCCTATCATCCACGGTTCCTATCAGAAGCTGGGCGTGGCCGACTCCCCTTGGATCAGACCTCACCTGAACCCAGCGCTGATCGGTTGTCAAGCCCCTATACCTATACCACTTCCCCTCCTCTGGAGGGTCCCAGCCCTTCTCAGGGGTGTATATCTTGTATGAGATTTCATCTATGTTTCTGTCTCCGCAGACGGCGATGAATCTTCCCTTACCGTTCTCAGGCTCCCAGTCTCCATCGATGCATCTCGTCGTATATGTCTCAACGTAGCCGTCGAGCCGGATTGGCTTAAGCCACTCCTTTCCATTCCACTCTACGGCGCAGACGTCGTAGCCCTCGTCGAGGCTGAGTAGCATCAGCCTGTTAGAGTCCTTAAATCTCTGACTCTTCAGCGTCAGCCATCTCGCCCTCCTACTCCTGGGGGAGGGGTTGACATCCATGATCTCAGGCTTACTCCACCTCCCCGTATACCTCGTCCAGGCGACCATCGTCTCGCTTCCATAGACTGCTGCCACGGCCATTAGGTGGCCCGTTGAGTGTTCATAGGCGAGGGCTATACACTCATAGTAGGGGTTGGCCACGCTCCCTGTCACCTCGATCCAATCCCTCCACTCCTTGCCATCCCAGATTGCGGCGTTGGCGTCTCCGTTGCTTCCATCTATGGCTATCATACCGATCTCATTTGAACTTGGAAGCGGATTCGACTCAAGTAGAACCCATCGATATCTGACATGGGAGGCGTGTCCTGGATCGTCGATGTAGTATTCCTCGCTCCAGGCGGTTCCATTCCAGATGCGGTATGAGAGGTCTTTTCGGCCGTCGCTGAGGGTGTTCGCATAGACGACTATGGCCCTGCCGCTTGAGGTCTCGTAGGCGATGTCGAAGGGTCTGTCAGGGGTGCTGGGAGCCCTCGTCCAAACCCTCCCCAGCTTCGTGTAGCTCCACTTTGTTCCGTTGTAGACGTAGGCGTGGAGATATCCAGAGGTGTCGAGGGCTATGACGATGACCTCCTGCAGCCTCTCAAGCCTTGTGCAGTATGCAACCCTAACCGTCCTCACGGTGCCTATTCTCTCAAGCTCCCTCTGAGGCCCCCACTCCTTATAGAACTCCCTATACTTCGGATATCTCACCCCACTTCCATCCGTCGACCTATAGGCGACGATAGCCCTACTTGGGGTGTCGGGTGAGGCCTCGGAGATGTAGCTGTTAAAAACCATGTAGAC
>CALEIY010000119.1 GCA_937898665.1 Candidatus Bathyarchaeota archaeon
TGGCGCCCTGGGCGGGATTTGAACCCGCGCTCACTCGGGTGACAGCCGAGCATATTAGACCGGGCTATACTACCAGGGCGTCCAACTCTTTTGGATGAAGCCTTCAGAGATAAGTTTTACGCCGTCTGCTCTGCGCCTCCTTGACGGCCTCCTCCACCCTTTTCAGGGCCTTTTCCAAGTCTCCGTATTTTGGTTTCTCCGGTATTCCTATTGTTGGGATGTTGAGGTTTCTCTCCTCTAATAGTGTTTGGAGCTCCTGGATGAGGATGCCTTTTCCCCTGATTTTCTCCGAGTTTTCTCCCCAGCCTTTTGTTGTCCATTCTACTCCGCATGTTGGGCTTCCCTCTATTCCGAGGATGCAGGCGACTATTACTCCGGCTCTATGGTAGTCCTCGATCTCGTTTAGCACCTGTTCGGCGATGGCTCTGCAGTGTCTTCGATATGCCGTGCTGTTGTATTGGTCTCTGGTCTGCTTTGGTCTGAGGAGGCCGAGGTGGGTGAACTCTGGGCAGGGCATCTGGACGATGCCGACGTTGAGGCCTCTCAGCAGCCCTATCACCCTCTCGGCGGCGTTGATGGTCTTCTCCGATGCAAGGCCTGGAGCCTTCGTGTTCTGATCTAGTAGGCAGTGGGCGAGGTAGACGACGACGCCTGGTCTGAGATCTCTAAGCATGGCTCACAGCCTCCGGCCTCGTCCGGTATAGATATAGAAGCGATAGGGCGGCTATGGGTGTTATGACAGCCTCAACGATGTGGATGCCATACTGCGATAGGATGAGGGCTGCTAGGTCGACGGCGAAGTGTATGATGAGGGCCGCCGCGAGGTAGAGGGGTTTACGCTCCACTACGCATCTCAGGACTAGAAGCGTTAGGAGAAGCTGTATGGCGATGGCCATCATCCGCTCATAGAGGGCGAGGAGGGGGAGATAGGCTGGGAGCTCCTCCATAATCAAGGCCGTGAAGGGAATTCTGGAGGGTGAGAAGACTAGTAGAATGCCTAAGGCCAAAGAGTTCACGCCAGCCAATAGTATGGACTCCATCCCCCCATGCCCAAGGCCATAGACCACGGCGACACTCCAGCTTCTCTCCTCCAACAGCCAGAGGAAGGCGATGAGCCTCACACCCTCCTCGAAGAGGGCGGCCGTCATCGACACGAAGAAGGCTGAGAGCTGGAAGCCGTGGTGCAGCGAATAGACGAGGCGCTGGAAAACCGAATTGAGGGGCATCCTCACGAGGGAGAGGGTGAAGAGGGCGCATCCAACGACGTAGGGCATGAGACCGACGTTCAGACGCCTCATGGCGAGGTAGCCGAGGTAGAGGGGAACAGCGATCTCAAGGGAGCCTGCGAAGATGAGGGGAATCGATATGGGGGGTGGAGCCATCGAATCAGAGTAATCCACCAAGGATTTAACGCCTTCGAGCAGATATAGAGTCGGTGTTGAGGGATTGGTCAAGGTCTATCGAGATGAGGATGCAGACCTCTCAGCCCTGGAGGGGGAGACCATCGCAGTCATAGGGTATGGAAACCAGGGGCGCGCCCAGGCCCTGAACATGAGGGACAGCGGCCTGGAGGTCATCATAGGAAACATAAGAGATGAGAGCTATCAGCGGGCCGTTGAGGATGGATTCCCCACATACAGCATACCGGAGGCAGCTGAGAAGGGGAGCATCGTATTGCTGCTGCTCCCCGACGAGGTTCAGCCAAAGGTCTATGAAAGAGACATAAAGCCCCACCTCGACGAGGGGGACGCCCTAGTCTTCGCCCACGGATACAACATCCACTACGGCTTCATACAGCCACCGGAGAACATCGACATCCTCCTCCTGGCGCCGAGGATGATAGGGAGATACGTAAGAGAACTCTACGTCGAGGGCTATGGAGCTCCAGCCTTCATCGCAGTCCATCAAGACGCATCGGGTAAGGCTCTGGAGAGGCTGCTGGCGCTGGCTAAGGCGATCGGGGCGACGAGGGCGGGCGCCCTCGAGGTCTCCTTCGCCATCGAGACCGAGCTGGACCACTTCTCGGAGCATTACGTGGCGCCGCTGATAGCGAGGGCGCTGCTGCTGAGCTTCGAGGTTCTAACCGAGATGGGGTATCCGCCGGAGGCTGTTCTCCTCGAACTCTATATGAGCGGTGAACTCAGCGAGGTCGCCAAGGCGATGGCCCTCGACGGCCTATATGGTCAGCTGCCCCTCCACAGTAGAACCAGCCAGTATGGACAGCTCCTATACGCTGAGAGGGTGCTGCCCGATGGGGAGAAGCAGCTGATCAGGGAGATCGTTAAGGAGATTCAGACAGGCGTCTTCGCCAGGGAGTGGAGCTTGGAGCAGAGGCTTGGATACCCCGTCTTCAGGAAGCTCTGGGAGAGGGCGATGAGGCATCCAATAAACGAGGCTGAGAGGAGGCTGCGGGAGCTGGTGTCGATTAGGCTGCCTTAGCCCTGAACAATTATAGGGCTTCAGCCTAGTATAAAGGTGGATGAGGAAATTCCCCAGCTACGGGGAGATCGTGGAGGCCTCCCTGGAGATATTGAAGCAATACGACACGCCCATCACCCTTAGACAGCTCTATTATCGATTGGTGTCCCGAAGGATGTTCCCCAACACCCTCAACAGCTATAAGAGGCTCAGCAGGATGATGGTGAAGGCCCGTGAAAGGGGCGACATACCCCTAAACGCCATCGAGGATCGAAGCCGTAGGATTCTGGGCCGTGGAGACGTCGGCTACCACTCCGTCGAGGAGTTCCTCCGTCGAAGGATCAAGGGCTTCATAGAAAGCTGGAAGGATTTCACCATGCCCATGTGGGAGGATCAGCCCTGCTACCTCCTCATCAGCCTTGAGAAGGATGCCCTAAGCAGATTGGTCAGCCAGGTGGCCAACCGATATGCCGTCAGAACCTTCCCAACAAGGGGTTATCCCAGCTTCAGCTACGTCCTCAGAATGGCTCAGTATATCAGGGAGCGGCTGAAGGGGAAGAAGACCATCATCCTCTACCTCGGAGACTTCGACCCCAGCGGCGTAGACATCGAGAGGGATCTCGCTGAGAGGCTTCGACGATATGGGGCTGGAGACTTCACCGTTAAGCGGGTGGCGTTGACAAGGGAGCAGATCATCAAGTATCAGCTTCCACCGATGCCCGTGAAGCGGAGCGACGCTAGGGCGCCCAGGTTTGTCGCCGCCTATGGCGATGAGGCCGTCGAGCTGGACGCCCTGGACCCAAACGAGTTGAAGCGCATCATAGCTGAGGCTATTGAGGATCACATCGACATGGAGCTATGGAGAAGGAGGGAGAGGGAGATCGAGGAGCTTCGAGAGTGGCTGAGGGAGAGGCTCAGGAGCATAGAGGATGTGATACTCGACTAGGGGTCTTCAGGGAACCAGAGTTTAAGCTCCCGCTCAGCCTCCTCCCTACTGCCGGAGGCGTGGACGAGATTCTCACAGGCCCTCTCCTCCCTGTTGCTCCTCTCTATGGAGTCTATGCCGAAATCACCTCGGATGGTTCCCCGCTCCGCCCTGGCGGGATCTGTGAAACCGGTGACCATCCTCGCCCTCTTGATAGCGTCCTCACCGCCGAGCTTCAAGGCGATGACAGGCCCCCTAGAGACATATCTCCTAAGCCACTCCAGAACCCTGCGGCCATAGGCCTCTGGATCCTCGATCTCCGGGTTTGCCTCCTTAGCCTTTAGGCCGAGGGCGAGAGCCATGGAGTCTGGGTAATGCTTCTCGATGAGCTCTCGACTAACCCTCTTCACATATCTGATGTCTAGGATGTCGAGGCCAGCATCCTCATAGCGCTGTATTATCCGTCCGACGAGGCGTCTCTCAAGGGCGTCGGGCTTCAGGAGGATGAGAGTCTCCTCGTAGGTCAACCCCTCCTCCCCCGATAGAACTTGGTCCACTTCAGCTTCCTGGGATCCCTCTTCAACTCTATCATGGAGACCCTACATCTCCTGCTGCAGAACCTTAGGATCTTCCCATCCCTCCTCACATAGACGCTCCCCGTCCCCGGGGGTATGGGTCTGCCGCAGAAGCTGCACTCATAGACCTTGGGCATGGGCCTCACCTGATCTTCTTCGCCTCCCTCTCAGTCTCCCTCAGCATTAATATGTCGTTGAGCCTGACGGGGCCTTTGACGTTTCTGGTGATTATGCGGCCCTTATCCTTCCCCTCTAGGATGCGGACTCTCACCTGTATGATCTCACCTGTCAACCCTGTTCTGCCGAGGATCTGGATGACCACGGCCGGCGTCAGCGTCTCCTCGGACATCCTACTTCGCTATCTCCTTCAACTTAGATATAATCTCATCCACTAGACCCTTAGCCTCACCTGGATCTTCGATGCAGGCTGAGGCTGCTGAGACGGCTATTCCGACGGCCTCACCGATCTTCCGCTTCTCGGGGACATAGACATAGGGAACCTCCCTCTCCTCACAGAGCAGGGGGAGATGTGCGACGATCTCTGGGGGATCGACATCCTCAGCTATGACCACCAGCTTGGCGTTTCCCCGCTCGATGGATTTAGTTGTCTCATTCGTCCCCTTCCTTATCCTCCCTGTCTCAGCTGCTATTTTGAGAGCCTCGTAGGCGGCCTCAGCCACCTCCCGTGGCACCTCAAACCTCACGTAGAAGGGCTTGGAAGGATCGACACTCGACATCTCATCTCCTTCCCGAGGCGTCTAACAATTTGAGAAGCACCCTATTTTAAACCTTATGCTCACCTGTGGGCGTAGTAAGCGACGAAGGGCTTCAGGCTGTCGATTCTGGCGAAGCCGAAGCGCTCAAACTGGACTATGGAGCCCGCCTCCTCCTTCAGGCAGAGGGGTTCGACGAGGCCTTTAATCCTCGATGCGTCTGGCATCACCACCTCAGCCTCTACGCCGAGGCCCTTCGGGAGCCAGTGTATGAAGGCCAACCCCATCCTCCTCGCCTCTAGGTGGTCTCCAGGTATCGGCTCAGCCTCCAGGTTTGGCTCCGTCTCCCTCACCTCTATGTTCATCAACCCCATCAATCGCACCTTCTCCCCTGGTCTAAGCCTCTCAGCGTCTCTCTCAGCTATCTGGAGCTCCACCACGCCATCTTTAGGCTCAACCCTCAGCCTCCTCACACCCCTCTCGGGATGGTCTGGGTGGAGAGGTAGCCTGGCCTCCAGGGATTTATCCAAGCCGACGATTCTCAAAGGCTTCGGGTTCTCTATGAAGAAGTATCTGTTGGCCCTCGGCTCGACGACTCTGCGGTTGAGGGCTGCGATGTTATCCCAGCTTATCCTCGCCTCCACCCCCTTAGGGCCGATCTCGAGCATCAGCATCCTGATGGCCTCGGGCTGTATGCCCCTACGCCTGAGGGCCATGAGGGTTCCAAGCCTTGGGTCATCCCAGCCCATGTAGGTGCCGGCCTCGATTCCGGCTCTGATCTTGGATTTGCTCAGCACACCGGCCTCTAGGCTTAGTCTTCCGACGCTTAGAACCTCGGGGTATTCCCATCCGAGGTGGTTATAGAGGTATCTCTGCCTCACCGTGTTGACCTCATGCTCCTTCCCCCTGATGATATGTGAAACCCTCATCTCATGGTCGTCTATGGCGCAGCTGAAGTTGTAGAGGGGCCAAACCCTATAGCGGGTGCCAACCCTTGGATGGGGGGCCGTAGCCACCCTCAGCGCCGGCCAATCCCTGACAGCCGGATTTGGATGCTTCAGATCGGTCTTTATACGGACTACGGCCTCCCCCTTCCGATAGAGGCCTCCCAGCATCCCCTCCCAGCGGTCGAGATGTATCTCGGGTGGGAGATCTCGACAGGGGCAGGGTTCACCTCGCATATACAGCTCCCTGAACCTCTCCGGTGGACAGGTGCAGACGTAGGCCGCCCCCATCTCCAGGAGCATCCTGGCATAGCGGTAGTAGAGCTCCAATCGATCTGATTGGTAGTAGACCTCATCCGGCTCGGCTCCCAGCCATTTGAGGTCTTCCATTATGGCCTCATACATCTCCGGTATGGGGGCCTTCACATCTGGGCTGGTGTCCTCATAGCGGAGTATGAAGGTTCCATCATACATCTTTGCGTATTCATGGCAGAGGATGACGGGCCTCGCATTGCCGAGGTGCAGCGGCCCATCGGGATTGGGGGCGAAGCGGGTTCTAACCTCATCGAAGCGATCCACATTTGGGAGGGGTGGAAGCTCTCGGCGCTCCTCAGCCCTCGGCTTCTCCTCCAAGAGCTCCGGCCACCGTTCCTGAAGCATCCTCCTCTGCCTCTCCACGCCCCAATTGTTAACCTCCTCGATGAGCTCCCTAACGAGGGGTAGGAGCTCCCTCGCCTTCGATCTCAGCTCTGGATGTTCACCTAGGAGCTTGGACATAACTGGGCCTATCCTCGCCTGACCCTCATATCTAACGGCGTTTAGAAGCGCCCACTTCAATATCTCCTCTCTAAGTCCCTCCATCGCCGTAGCCGTCGCATAAAATGAAGGCTAACCTATTATGCTTTTCCGAAGATGAGAAAAAGGGTTAGTCTGGCAGCAACCCCTCCTCCGAGAGGCGTTCAGCCAGCCATTTGAGGCCTAGCTCCTCCAGCTTCTCCGCCGTCGGCCTTCCATCCCTCCAGCCCCTCGCCTCATAGTAGGCGTCGAGCATCTCCCCAAGCCTTGTGACATGCCCCTTCGCAGGCCCCTCAGGCATCGGCTCCTCCAGCAGCCTCTTCGGAAGCGTATCATAGGCTCTCCCATCGCCGAAGGAGAGGATGTTGAAGCATCTCTCAGCATTCCAGATGCGCTCCCCTATGGCGTATACCTCCTCAGGGGTGTAGTCCCACCCCGTCACGGCTGAGAGCAGCGATGTGAAGTCTTCGAGCCAGAGGGCGAAGGTGTCGAACTTGCAGACGATGAGGCTGTCGACGACGGCGAAGACGTCTTGGAACTCCTTCACCAGCTTCTCCTTCCCCCTAGTCTCGAAGCGGTCTACGAGGCTTGGAACTCCCAGAACCTCCGGCGAGATCATGTAGGCTCTGAGGTGGCATCCTCCTCGGTTGCTCGTTGCGTAGGCGAGTCCATGTCCCTGGGCTCCCCTAGGGTCATAGGCTGGAAGCTCCTGCCCTCGAACCACCATGGCGGCCTCCGGCATCCCATACCGCTCTGCGAGGCTCTTAGCTCCCTCAGCTATGGCGTCTCCGATGCCGGAGCGGTAGGCTGTCCGCCAGGTCAGCTCCACGATGGCCTCTCCGCTGCCCCACTCAGCCTTAAGTCCTCGGAGCTCCTCCTCTGGGATCTTCCCCCTCTCCACCAACTCCAGTAGGGTTCCTATAGTGTGGCCCATGCTGATGGTGTCGAGGCCAAGCTCGTTGCAGAGGTAGTTAGCCTTACAGATGGCCGCGAGGTCGTCGGTGCCGGTCTGGGAGCCGAAGGCCCAGAGGGTCTCATACTCTGGGCCTCCTCCCTCACCGGTGAAGGGGGGCTTCTCTATGCGTGTATATCTGGCGCATCCTATTGGGCAGCCCCAGCATATCTCCTCCCTCTGCCTCTCCTTCACCAGCACCTCCTCGGCGACCCGCTCACCGCTGATCCTCTCAGCCGTGGGGAAGACGCCTGTCTGGAAGTTCCTCGTCGGGAAGATGCCATGCTCATTGATGACGTTGACCAGGACGGCTGTTCCATACTTCGGGAGGGACTCGGCTGTGACGGAGGACTTCCTGATCTTCTCCATCGCCGAGGCTGAGGCCTCCCTGAAGCGGTCTCTATCAGCGACCTCTGGACGCCTCTCACCCTTCACGGCGACGGCCTTCAGGAACTTCGACCCCCAGACGGCGCCGTGGCCTCCTCTCCCAGCGGCCCTCGACTTATCGTTCATGATGGCCGCAAACTTGACGAGGCGCTCCCCCGCGGGGCCTATACATGCAACCTTAACGCCTTCAAAACCCTCCTGGGATAGCTCCCCCTCCAAGGTCTCCGTCGTGCTGTGGACGTCGAGGCCCCATAGATGTCGGGCATCCCTCACCTCAACCTCGCCGTCATGAACCCAGAGATAGACGGGCTGCTCAGCCTGACCCTCAAGAATTATGGCATCCAGACCTGCGAACTTCAGCTCTGGGCCGAATTTACCACCGCTGTGGGAGTCATGTATCGTCCCCGTCAGCGGGGACTTAGTGACGGAGCACCATCTGCCGGCTGCGGGGACTCCGCCGACGCCGGTTAGGGGGCCAGTTAGTATGATCGCCTTATTCGCAGGGCTAAGCGGGTCAACCTTTGGGTCAACCTCCTTCAGCATCAGGTAGACGCCTAAACCCCTCCCACCGATCCAGCTTCTGAGAACCTTCTCGGGGAGAGTCTCATATGAGACGGCTCCACTCCAGAGGTCTACCCTTGCGATCCTCCCCATATATCCGCCGGACATCTCCATAATAGCTTTGGAGGCTCATTAGAAAAGCTTTATCATCAAGTGAATGATGCTTAAGGTGATGGAGGATAAGCCCATAACCCTCGGCGAGTGGAGGATCAACGTCGATCCACGCTCCAGGCCGAGGGTTATAATGCTTGAGCTGACCACGAGATGCAACGCCAAATGTCGACACTGCTTCAGGTTTAGCGTTCCAGGCGCCCTCAAACTCGGAGATATGAGCTCCAAGACCATTGAGCGGGTGTTGGGGGAGGCCTCAAGGCTTGGTGTCAGGCGCCTAGTCCTCTCGGGGTGGGGTGAGCCGACGGTTCACCCAGGGATTTTAGACGTTATCGAGGGGGCGAAGTCCCATGGATTGGAGGTGGCCTTAAACACGAATGGTTTGAGGCTGGGGGAGATGGCTGAGGAGCTATGCACCCTCAACCTAGATGAGTTGATGGTCAGCCTCGAAGCAGCCGATCCAGAGCTATATGGAGCTCTTAGGTTTAGGGGAGGCCTTGAATCGGTCACTGAGGGCCTAATGGCCTTGAGGGAGGTGAAGGATATGCTCCACAGCCCAAGGCCCCTCGTCACGCTCCACGTCACCCTCAGCTCCCTCAACTACCTGGAGCTCCCAGACCTCATGGAGTATGCCTCGGAGGTTGGGGCTTCGAGGATGGTTGTGAGCAACTACATCCCGACGGGGGCTGAGGGGGAGCACCTCACCCTAATAGGGCGGGGAGACCAGGAGGGGATAATGCTGAGGCTCGGCGTCCTCGCCTTCAAGCATGGAATAGATGTCGTAAAACCCCAATTCGAGCCTAAGGCGACGAGGAGATGCCCCTTCATAGAGTCCCAGGGCCTCTACATCCGATGGGATGGCTCGGTGGCCCCATGCATAAACTACGCCCACATCTGGACACCGACCCTCGACGGGATAAGGAGAACCATAAAGCCCATCACCTTCGGCGACCTGAGGCATCAAAGCCTCAGCGATATATGGCTCAGCGACAAATATCTCAGGTTTAGGCTGACCGTCAAGACGGCTTCCCTCCCCAGCTGCCTCGACTGCGACCTCAGACCCTACTGCACCTACACGCTGACGAATGAGGTTGACTGCTGGGGCAACACACCGACATGCGCCCACTGCCCCTACATCTACAGCCTCACCTACTGCCCCCTCTAAGGCGGAGCCGAGAATAACAGCCACCGTTATTCTAATTTCATCCACCACCTGCAGGGGGAAAGACGACGACCCTGCTTCCATCCCCCACCTCCGCATCTAAGCCTCCTAGGAAGACGACATTCCGCCCATCGATGAGAATCCTATAATCGGGGTTCAACCCTCCATCCCTGATGAGGAGCTCCAAAAGCTCTGGAATGGCCCTCAGGACATCCCTAAGCCTTGCACTCCGCCCTGGAAGCCTCAGCCTCTTAGAGGGCCATCCAAGCTTCTCCCTCAGGGTGAAGTAGATGACCACCTCAACGTTCATACCTCAGAGTATTTTTAAAGAGATAGATAAGGACGTTATCATCGACGTCGGAATTCTTTTAAAAGCTCCATAGCTCCAGGAATATTGATTGAAGATGGTTAAGATATTAAATCGAGAGGAGTTGGTGGATTTCATATACGGAGCTGCGATATATGGAACTGGTGGAGGAGGATCGGTTAAGGGAGCTTTAGAGATGCTGGAGGAAGCCCTAAAACAGGGGCTGGAGTTTAAACTCGTCGACGTCTCAGAGATACCTGATGATGCTATAATCGCCTGCCCCTATGGAGTTGGCGGAGGAGTTAGGGAGGAGATTAGGAGGCGACTCGAATCTCTACCAAGGCTCAGCAGGAGGGAAAGAGTCTCACTCGGTATTGAGGCATTAAAGAGGATTCTGGGCAGGGAGATCTATGGATTTGTCCCGGGGGAGCTTGGAGCCGGTAACTCCTTTGTAGCTATGTATATGGCAGCTTTAACGGGGAAGTTCATCGTCGACGGCGACACCGTTGGACGATCCGTTCCAGAGGTAGGGCACTCCACCTTCAACATCTGTGACATTCCCATAACACCTTTCGTGGTTGTGACCCCCTTCGGAGATGTGATGATCGTCACCCAGGTTCTCAACGACTCCAGGGCTGAGGATATTGATAGGTATATGGCGGTGGCATCAGGTGGAGGAGTCATGGTCATCGATCACCCCGTGGAGGGGAGGAAGCTCCGTAACTCCATAATAGTGGGAACGATCTCAAAGAGCATGGAGGTTGGCAGAGGCATAAGGAGGGCGAGGGAGGAAGGACAAGATCCCGTTGAAGCCGTTTTAAAGGCAACTGATGGCTACCTCCTCTTCAAGGGTAGAATAGAGTCCGTGGAGAGGGAGGGGAGGGAGGGATTCATATGGGGCAGAACGAGGATCACCGGTTCAGGAGACTACTCAGGCCAAAGATTAGAGATCTGGTTTAAGAATGAGAATCTCATCTCCTGGCTCAACGATGAACCCTATGTCACCTGTCCAGATCTCATCACGCTTTTAGATCCGGAGACGGCTGACGCCCTCTCCAACTGGGGAGAGGATCTAAGGGAGGGAAGAGAGGTAGTGGTCATCGGGATAAGAGCTCCAGATCTATGGAGAACCCCAAAGGGGTTGGAGATTCTGACGCCTCGATACTTCGGCTTCGACATAGACTATAGACCGATAGAGGAGATCATGGAGGGAAGATGAGACTCCTAGTATTGACCCCGATCCTCCGGAGGGAGGGGTGGACTCCCCCTCCTCCAAAATGCGTGGCGCCCGATGTGGAGGTCTCCTACGAATGGCTGGATAGGGGAGCCGAGACCGTCGAGTCGCACTATGACGAATATGTTGGGATCCTCGATATGATCGAGAAGGGACTTAAGGCTCAGGAGGAGGGATTCGATGCAATAGTGATAAACTGCTTCCTAAACCCAGCCCTGCCGGGTATGAGGGAACTCCTTGACATACCCGTGATAGGGGCGGGTGAGGCGGCCCTCCACATAGCATCCATGCTGGGAGACAACTTCTCCATCTTAGACCCCGATCCCCCTCATAGGACATACTCCCATCGAGTGGCGGCAGCGGTAGGGTTGATGCATAAGCTGAGATCAGTTAGATACCTCAACCTAGGAGTTAAGGGTCTCAGTCAAGATTTCGAGTCCATCCTCAATCGGATGATCGAGGAGGCATTAAAGGCGATCGAGGAGGATGGAGCCCACGTCATAGTTCTGGGATGCACAGGGATGAGACCCTACGCAGAGAGATTATCAGAGAAATTGAGGGATTATGGTGTACCCATCGTTGAACCCCTATCAGCAGCTATCGCCATGGCTGAGAGCATAGTACGACTAGGTTTAAGTCATAGTAGAGCATCCTATCCTAAACCTGCAGATAAGAAGAGGATAAGCTAACCTTTTATTTCTTTGGAAAATTAAATTTTAAGAAAAATTATTTAAGAGTAATGTAATCAATCCATGTGGGGAGATAAATGAATACCAAAAAGGGATTGACAACGATCCAGGCAATATTGATCATCATTATACTGGTGATCGCAGCTGCAGGCAGCTATGTATGGTACAGTTATTATACTAAAAAGAAGGCTCCACCACAAGAGGAGGAGGTAACTCCAAAGGTTGAGGAAGTTACATTGATCGTTCCAAGGGGAGGAATAGTGATGACTTTAGATCCGGCGGAGTCTTATTCCGTTCCAACACATGAAGTTATTGTGCCAGTCTATGAAACACTCTTAAGATATGACCCAAAAAATACGAGTCACCTAATACCATGGCTTGCGGAGTCATGGGAAGTTGGAAAGAATGGTATGTGGTATGTATTCCATCTCAGGAAAAATGTCACCTTCCACTGCGGCACGCCCTTTAACGCCTCCGCGGTTATCTACTCCTTCAATAGAACGATCTCCCTGATGGAGGAGAAGGGTTTCGGACCAGGATGGGTCATCTCAGCCATCGACATCGAGCACTGTAAGATCATCGATCCATACACGGTCAATATCACCTTGAAATATCCCTACGCGCCATTCCTCTACGCATTAGCGGCGCAGTGGGGTCCATTGATCATCTGTCCTGCATGCTGTAAGGCGCATGCAACACCGGAGGATCCATGGGCATACGAATATATGAAGGAACATATGTGCGGCACAGGCCCCTATATGCTGGCGGAATGGGTTAGGGAGGATCATGTAACTCTTGTGAAGAATCCAAACTATTGGAAGGGATGGAAAGGTAAGCATGTTGATAAGATATATATGCCAATTATAGAGGAGTCATCCACAAGAAGGCTGAGACTTGAGGAGGGAAGCATAGATATAGGAGGATTAACCCTTGAGGATGCTATAGCTGTGAATGGAACACCGGGGATCATAGTTGAGGTTGTTCCAAGCTTAAATAATCTAATGATCTTCATGAATACTCAGAAGCCTCCACTTAATAATAAACTTGTGAGACAGGCAATCTCATACATATTCGACTATGAGGGAGCTGTTGAGACTATTAGGCATGGATTAGGTGCACAGGCTAGAGGCCCACTTCCCTCCGCGCTATGGGGATGGGATCCAGAGTGTCCACAATACACTCATAACCTCACGAAGGCTAAAGAGCTATTAGAGAAGGCGGGATACAAACCAGAGGATATAAAGCTAGAACTTTGGTATATAGAGACGGTGGAAGAAGAGAGGAGGGTAGCAGAGCTACTCCAAGCCGAAGCAGCCAAGATCGGGGTAACCATAGAGCTTAGGGGAACCACATGGGCGGGATTAAACGACGTCCTGAGACCGGGAAGTGGAAACGCGACCGATGCGGCAGACATGGCAATTCTATACTGGTATCCAGATTTCGCCGATCCAGATGACTATCTCTCAAACATGTATTACTGCTATAATGAATCGGATCCAACTAACATCTATAGCTACCCATACTTCAACTGGGCCTACTACTGTAACTCAACATTAAACCGGATCCTAGATGAGGCTAGAAGAACAACGAATTTCACACGTAGAGTGGAACTCTACAAGATGGCTCAACGTATAATAGTGGAGGATGCACCTGCACTATTCATATTTGAGGAGCCAGCCATACTTACATATAGAAGCTGGGTGAAAGGCTACTACTTTAATCCATGCTATGTAGGTACAATAGACTTCTACTCAATATACATCGAGGGAAGAGAGAGTCGATAGAGATATAAACCACCCCCTTTTTTAAAATAGGGGAGCTTCAACCTGGGGATAAGCTATGAAGCTCTGGCAATTCATATTAAGACGATTGATTCTCATGATACCTCTTCTACTTGGCATAACCCTCTTAACCTTCACCATCTCGCATCTAGTTCCAGGCGATCCAGCTAGATTAGCTGCAGGTCTACATGCACCACCAGAAGTTGTGGAAATCATGAGGAGAAGGCTTGGACTTGATAAACCATTATATGTTCAATACTATCTATATATGAAGAGACTTATTAGAGGAGACCTTGGAACCTCCATCATGACTAGGAGACCTGTGATAGAGGATATTTTAACTAGATGGCCTGGCACCATTGAGCTTACCACATTTGCGATGATAATAATAATCTTGATGGGAATTCCCCTAGGTATAATCTCCTCAACAAATAAAGATAAGCCTCTAGATCATTTTTTAAGAATCTTCTCACTTTTTGGAGTATCTATACCATCCTTCTGGCTTGCCCTCCTCTTACAACTACTCTTTTGTAAATATCTTAAAATATTCCCGCTTGGATATAGAATAGACCCGGGAATTTATTTAAAGAGAATTACAGGCTTCAATATAATTGATAGTATAATCACATTAAATTTGAAGGCCCTGCTGAATAGCCTCTGGCACATCTTTTTACCAGCCTTCACCCTCGCTTTACAGGGAATGGCTACCGTTCAACGCCTCCTCAGATCAAATATGCTTGACGCCCTAACCCAGGACTATATCAGGATGGCTAGGGCGAAGGGACTGCCGGAGAGAAAGGTCATCTATAGACATGCTTTGAGAAACTCACTCATACCCGTAGTCACCGTGATAGGATTGATGTACGGGGGGATGCTGGGTGGAACCTTCATCATAGAATCCATCTTCAGCTGGCAGGGGTTGGGTAGGTATGGTGCTAGGGCGATCCTAAACTTAGACTTCCCAGCCATCATGGGTACAACGATCATGTATACGGTGATCTACGCTATCGCAAACCTCATCGTCGACATACTCTACGCCTACCTAGATCCAAGGATAAGATACTAGGGTGATGGAGATGAGGCGTCTGGAGGGGAGATTTGAAGAACTACTCAAGGAGTATCACCCTTTCATAAAGGAGTTTAGACATACTCTTTATCTCATAAGGAAAAGTCCTCTCACCCTGCTCGGCGTCATACTATTCACCCTCTTCATATTAACAGCCATATTTGCACCCCTCATCGCTCCTTACGATCCCTATAAGGCGAATCTAAAAGAGGCCTTTCAACCCCCATCATGGAGACACCCCTTCGGGACAGATGAAATGGGAAGGGACATATTCAGCAGAGTGGTCTGGGGGGCGAGGATCTCCTTAAGGGTGGGGATAACCGTCGTTTCAATAGCCCTCTGTATAGGAACCATACTTGGAGGAATCGCCGGATACTTTGGGGGATTGATAGATGAGGTCATAATGAGGGTGACAGACCTCGTATTAGCCTTCCCATCAATGGTGCTGGCTCTAGCGCTGGCCGCAGCGCTTGGGCCGGGTCTAAATAATGCCATGTTGGCGATAAGCGTCACATGGTGGCCTTGGTATGCCCGCCTGGTTAGGGGACAGGTTCTCTCCCTCAGGGAAGCTGGATTTGTGGAGGCGGCAAGATGCATTGGTGCGAGCAGCGCCAGAATTCTCTTTAGACATATCCTACCGAATTCCTTCGGCCCCGTCATCGTAAATGCCTCCCTCGACTTCGGCTGGACTATCTTAACCGCTGCAGCGCTGGGTTTCTTAGGGATAGGAGCTCAACCTCCAAAGCCGGAGTGGGGATTGATGATAAACACCGGCCGAGTGTATTTCCTAGAGAAACCGTGGATCGCAACCTTCCCAGGGCTTGCGATCTTCCTAGTAGTTTTAGCCTCAAATCTAATAGGTGACGGCTTAGGCGAGATATTGAATCCGAGGTTGAGGAGGAGATGAAGGAGGATATCCTACTAAGCGTTAGAGACCTCAGGGTAAACTTCTACACCTATGAGGGGGTTGTCAAAGCCCTAGATGGCGTCACCTTCCAGATAAGGAGGGGAGAAGCCTTTGGACTAGTCGGTGAGACGGGCTGTGGTAAATCCGTCACCGCATCCTCCATACTGCGCCTCGTGGATAAACCAGGTAAGATCGTGGGGGGAGAGATCATCTTCGAGGGGGAGAACCTACTGGAGAAATCCGAGGAGGAGATGAGGAAGATTAGAGGAGAGAAGATAGCCATAGTATTTCAAGATCCCATGACATATCTTAATCCAGTATTAACAATAGGAGAGCAGATAGCGGAAACCATCATGGAACATCAGGATCTCATCAAGGAGATAAGAAAATCTGGAAAGAAACCATCCAAAAAAATGCTTAAAGAGTTTGTGAGAAGAAAAGTCATAGATGTATTGAGGATGGTGAGAATGCCAAATCCAGAGATGGTAATAGACCAATATCCACATGAACTTAGTGGAGGAATGAGGCAGAGAGCTATGATTGCGATGGCTATAAGCTGTAGACCAAAACTCTTAATATTAGATGAAGCCACAACATTCCTAGACGTTACCATCCAAAGACAGATATTAGAATTAGTGAAGGATTTGAAGGAGAAGCTGGGCTGCGCACTGATGATCATCACACACGACATGGGAATAATTGCAGAAATGTGCGACACAGTCGCCGTGATGTATGCAGGCACGATCGTCGAATACGCCGAGACGGAAAGAATCTTCGATAATCCTTTACATCCCTATACCAGGGGCCTTCTTGAGGCGATACCGCTTCTCTCTAAAGAGAGAAAAACCCTAAAACACATTCCAGGAACCATTCCAAATCTAATAAATCCACCATCTGGTTGTAGAT
The DNA here is from genome assembly GCA_937898665.1 of Candidatus Bathyarchaeota archaeon. GTDB lineage: Archaea > Thermoproteota > Bathyarchaeia > TCS64 > B23 > B23. Next base: position 16,434 of record CALEIY010000119.1, read on the forward strand.
TCCATCCAAGATGCCCAGAAGCAATGAAAATATGTAGAATTGAGAAGCCAAAACTAACAGAGATCGAACCTTCACATCTCATAGCTTGCCATCTTTATAATGGAGGGAGATAAATGAACAATGATAACTTATTAAGGGTTGTTAATTTGAGAAAGTATTTTCAATTAGGAGGATTGTTCTTTAGAAGAAAAGAGGGATATGTTAAGGCAGTTGATGGAGTTAACATGGAAATTGAAAAAGGAAAAACTGTAGCTTTAGTTGGTGAATCTGGATGTGGAAAGACGACCCTAGGTAGAACTATTTTGAGATTAATAGAACCCACGAGTGGGGAGATATATTTTGAAGGTAAAAATATATTGAAGTTGAATAAGAGGGAAATGATGAGGATGAGAAGGAATATGCAGCTGGTTCAACAAGATCCACAATCGGCATTAAATCCAAGGATGACTATAAAGGCAAGTGTAGGTGAACCCTTAATAGTTCATGGAATAGCTAAGGGAAGGGAACTTAGAGAGAGGGTTTTAAGTCTTCTGGAGAAGGTCGGCCTCAGAGAGGAGCATATGAATAGATTCCCCCATGAATTAAGTGGAGGACAGAGGCAGAGGGTCTGTATAGCGAGGGCACTAGCTCTAAACCCAAAGTTCATCGTCTTAGATGAGCCTACATCATCCCTAGATGTCTCGGTTCAAGCTCAGATACTAAACCTCCTTAAGAAGTTACAGAGAGAGCTGAGTTTAACCTATCTCTTCATCTCCCATGACTTAAGCGTAGTTAGATACATCAGTGACCACGTATATGTCATGTATCTTGGAAAGATCGTTGAACATGCAGATATGGAAGAGATATTTGAAAATCCACTACATCCCTACACAAAAATCCTATTCTCAGCGGTTCCTATCCCAGATCCGAAATTGAAGAGGGAGAGACTCATCATCAAGGGGGATGTTCCCAGCGCAATAAATCCACCATCTGGTTGTAGATTCCATCCAAGATGCCCAGAAGCAATGAAAATATGTAGCGAGGAGGAGCCACCTCTATTAGAGGTAAGAAAGGGGCATTTCGTCGCCTGCCATCTCTACTAAGAAATGAAGAATATATCCCGGTTAATATATTCACTAATCTCCATCGCTATAATAGCATCATTTATACACACCAAGATATTACATAGTAAATTCATGGAATCCTTCTCCTTATTTCTTATATTGGAGGGAAGTATTCTACTCATCCTGTCATCTTCAAAAATAATCTTTAGCATCATATTTAAAAGATATGAAAATGAATGGAGGATCAGGATGAACCTATTAAAGATCGCATTGATATTTATAGTTTTAGGTTTTTTGATAAATCTATTATCTTATCACATCACAAAACCCTGATTATCCCCCTCCGTGGCTCGAATATCCATCCGTTATATCTCAGCTCGTCTAGGATCCGTTCAAGCTCTGCGTCGTTTAGGT
>CALEIY010000120.1 GCA_937898665.1 Candidatus Bathyarchaeota archaeon
TTTTCAAGCAGAAGACGGCATACGAGATGTAGAGAGGTCTCGTGGGCTCGGAGATGTGTATAAGAGACAGGGCCAGACTTCACCATCTCTAGGAGGCCAAATAATCGATTCATCATAAAAATAATCTCCCACAACGATAGCAGAACCCTTGATTTTTCCTTCTTTAGAAATGTAAAGAACTATTTTATCACCCTTTTTTATTCTCTCTTTATATAATCTTTCATAAGCTGGATTTTTTCTTCCTCCAATCAACTTCTTTTCAATAGTGATTGTCATATTTACCCGAGGATACGAGAGTATCCAATATTGAACCATCATATTAGTTAAGTAGAATCCTTCAATAAATTTTTTGGCTGATCTCGTTTTCTCCTATCGAGTTTGAGGCCATTAGGAAAAACAGGAATTCCTTTATAAGGAGAATGACGTGCGAAGGGGGATCTCATCTATAAGGCTTAAAAGCCACTAATAGAGCATATAGCTGTCTCATAATTAGAACCTTCTCTTAACCATTTGAGCCTCATAGGGCCTGATCATCCTCACATTTAAGAGCCATATCTAAAGGCACACCCGAATCGCTTCACTAGGTCATAGAGTCTAGGCTCCATGTTTAGTATGAGGGGTAGGCTGTGTCTAAGAAGAATAGGCATATCTGAGTATCAAGGTTCTTAAGCCATCTTCAGCTTTGGCACTTTATAGTTTATGTTGTTGGCATCTAAATATCTCTGATATGCATAGAGAATGCTAATCTTATAGTTTCTACTCACAGGCTTTCCCATTATGTGCTGGATAACTTTTTCTGTGTCGTTTAAATCAACATATCTATCCAGATGTCTCAGCCTCCTCACTGTGGCTATTATAGTCTTCTCAGAATAGCCGTGTTTCTTCATCTCAAGAATCATCTTCAAGATTCTGTCTTCAGGGAGGCAGGTAGTATTGCTGGTGGGCCGGGCAGGATTCGAACCTGCGACCCTCGCCACGTCAAGGCGATGTCATACCCCTAGACCACCGGCCCAGGGCCACTGATCGTTGAGGCTTCCTCCCTTATCTTTTTTGTCGTTTAGCTCTCGACTTTAAACCTTATCACCGGTGGAGGGGATTATTGATCCGTGAGGCTTCGTCCGGTTTTCCTTGTGTCTCTGGTCTTTGTTGCTCTGTTCTCCATCGGTGTCTTTACGTGGCTTTTGGGTGGTTTTGGGGGTGGTGTTAAGCCTGGTGTCGGTGTGGGGGTTCCCCCTCCCGGTGTTGGCCCTGAGGAGGATGGGCCTTGGAATCATAGGTTGCTCATCGCCTTCTCCGAGGATGGTCGGCGTTGGCTTAAGACCTATAGGGTGTTAAGCGATCAGGCTTCGGTTCCCGATGTCATCATCGATCCGAAGGGGAGGATTAGGGTGTATTATGCTGACTATTATAATTTGGGGATTATCCTCGCCATCTCAAGGGATGGTGAGAGGTGGCGATACATCAGGGTTAAGGGTCTAAACGCCTCCTGGGTTGACCCAGACGTGGTTCTGCTCCCCGACGGCAGTTATAGGCTGTATGCCTCCTATATGCCGCTCCATGGGCCTCAAGACCGGATACTCTCAGCCATCTCCCGGGATGGCATCCACTTCAAGGTGGAGGCTGGATGCCGATACCGTCATCCAGGGCGACTTGTAGTCGATCCCGATGTCTTCTACTTCCAGGGGAGGTGGTATATGATCATCGGCCCAAGGCTCACCCTCCTGGAATCGGAGGATGGATTAACCTTCACACCCGTCGGAGACCTACCATTAGAGGGGGCGGTTTCATCTACGATACTCGTCGAGGGGAGACTACGAATCTACTATCACCACCTCGAAGCCGATGGGAGGCTCCACATCTACATGGCTGAAACAAGAGACCTGGAGGGGTGGAGCGTAGAGCAAGTCCTCTCCCCAGGCCCTCAGGGCTCCCTCGACGCCTATGGGGTTGGAGACCCCGCTGTGGCGGAGCTTCCTGATGGCGGCTACATCATGGTCTATAAGACCTGGATAGAGCCTCCGCCGTGGATCAGTGGAGGGTGATGAGGCCCATCTTCTCATAGAGCCTGAAGAGCTCCACCAGGTATTCTAGGTCGCAGCGTCCGATCTCAAGTTCGATGAGCCTTGCGATCTCCAGTAGGCTTCGCTGGCCGTCGGCCCAGTATTGGGCGAGGACGCCCTGAATCCAGCTCTCCCTATACTTCTTATTCAGCCTCCAGTAGGCCTCTCGGTCTTCCCTCGGCAGCTTCCTCAGCCATGGCCCGATGGAGATGGGCCCCCTGAATCTCCTCCTAGGCTTCATGGCGTCGGCCTCGATCTCTATTCGCCGCCTCCGCCTTCTAATCCTCCTCAGCTTCAACCCCCTCCTCGATGCGTAGTCTCTGATCGCCTCCTCTACGCGCTTTGTCTCCTCTTCAGCCGTCTTCCTTAAGGCTTCATAGCATCTCTCCATCGTCTCCTCATCCAGCTTTACGCCCAGTCTTCCCATCGACTTCAAGGCCTCCACACCCCTTTCAACCTCATATAGGAGTCCCCGCCTCACCCCCTCCAGGGCCTCAGCTAGAACCCTCTCAGGCTTCTTGGAGCTCTCAGCCTCGTTTAGGGCTTTGGTTAATCCTCTCTGACCCCTCTCCAGGATGCGCCTCCGATACCTGTTGACGGCCTCCTCCATCATCCATCTCGCCTCGGCCTCTCCTGCTGAGGCGATGAAGTAGGCATAGGTAGCTGCCATAAGGGCGGCTTTCCCCAGCATCTTTGGATCAACTTTATCGATGGTGTCCAGGCTGGTGTGATAGAACCTATCAGGCCACTGGATGATCATAGGGCATGGAATCCCCACGGAGGGATCTGAGAAGATGTAGTGGTCGCTGCCGCCGGAGAAGGGTGTGGAAGTCCACCTGTAGAGGGGGTAGGCGGCGGTTCC
>CALEIY010000121.1 GCA_937898665.1 Candidatus Bathyarchaeota archaeon
GCGGCATCTATGCAACGCTGCAGCTTCTCCGCTGGGATGTCGGGGAAGTAGTAGCGGTGGAGCAGGTCGAAGCTAATCTTCTTCAGGAAGACGTCTCGCTGGAGATGGGTGATGGTCTCCTTCAGTTTGGCATATAGATCGGCGTGGCTGATGGCTGGTGAGGGAGATTTCCCCGGAATTAGTGGATATTGTTGGACGCCACTAATTTCAGCCTTCTTTTCCTCGAAAAGGCTTAAATCTTCCTTTTCGGCTTCGGAAAATAACAGTCGCTCCATATTAATATTATATAGGATGATGTCTGCGAGTTCATCGACGGTGATTTCCCTGCGCTCCCATCTATTGTTATATATTATAATGGCGCGACTGTTATTTCTGAGGCTTGAAAACCATTTTTCGAGGTCTTCTCGGGTAAAGAAGCTTGAAATTAGTGGAAGCCGATAATCGCCACTAATTTCGCCGTTATTTTCCAGCACTATGATGAGTCTGAATCGTCGGTCGTTGGGGTTTGGAGCCGTGTCGAGATAGCCGATTTCGCAGAGCTGCTTCACCCATTTATAGATGCGGTCTTTGCTCACTCGCTGTGTTCCCCATTCCTCAGCCTTCTGGTTGTATGCCTCTACGACTCTTCCATAGCTGAGGCCCACCTCTTCTGGGTCGCGTTCAGCCCAGAGTTCTTTGAGGAGCTTGTAGAATCTGAGGATTGGGCCTCCTAGGCCCATCTGGGTGGTTTCACGGATCTCCTGGAAGAGCAGTTTAGCCAGCTCGTAGTCGGCTGCAGTTGCCAGGATGTAGGGCTTTTCATCGATGATGAGCTGGGGGCGTTCATGGATGTGGAGGAGGGCCGATGTCTTTATCAAGGCTTGGAAGTGTCGGTAGTCGCGCATATCTCTGGGCAGTCTGGCCCCGTAGACTTGAGCCATCTTATCGGCGTAGGGTATGAGAACCCTTCTCACAGCCTTTGAGGCCATGATGTTGAGATGTAGACGCTCCCTGAGCTGCTCGGTTTGAGGTGTGGATTCGAAGAGCCAGGGCTGAGCCGCCTTTAAGCCTTCAAGCTGAACTGCCTCGGCATATTTGTCGCTGTGCATCTCTGGGGTGTGGGTGAAGCTTCTGGTGGCTAGGTCTTCTAGGTAGCGTTCCTCTGTGGTGCAGAAGATCGTCGCTGGCCAGCCATGCAGCTTCACGTGAACCGTCCTCAAGGGGCCGCCGCCGGGTCGATCTGTGAACTTATAGCTGATCTCCTCGGCGTCGTGGCTGAGGATGGGTCTCAGCCTCATGAAGGTCTCGGGATGCGGGGCCTCTAGGAAGACGAGTATCTTGTTCTTCAGCTCCACCCGGTAGTAGCTGCGCTTGATCTTCTCTCTCCACTCTGTGAGGGCGTTCTCATATTCCTCTGGGTTATCCTTGAAGTCTCGCTTCTTGGGCTTCTCCAGGTAGGGGTCGAAGGGCTGACCCGTAGCGGGGTCGACGAGTTCACCGTAGTCATGCACCAGCGCCGTGGGGCTGAGGCCGCCGAGGAGCATGACATCGCTTTGAGGGAAGAGCTTAAGGGTCTGCATGGTGACATAGGTCTTTCCTATGCTGCTGGGGCCTCTGAGGAAGAGGTTGAGGGGGTCATCACTGTAGGCGCTGAAGGCTGTCTCAAGGATGAGTAGCCTGGTCACTCGATCTCTTACGACAGTGCGGTCTGTCTCCTGGATGAATTCCTCGATGAGATTCATGGCCTTGGCCTCCAGGCTGCTGTCTTGGGTATGAAGCCTGAGCAGGTCTTTCGGCAGCGTCTGCTCGGCGATAGGAGACACCAGCCATCAAGATGCCAGAAGCAGTCCTCAGGCCTATAGGGGCCTCGAGGCCTGTGGATGACGCCGTTCTTCCGTCGGAACAGGGCCTTGATGAGTCTCAGGTCGTCGGTGAGCCTTCTCAATACTGGGGCGGAGAGGCGGCTGTAGATGAGGTTTAGATGTCGCTGCTCTCGGGGTTGAAGTGGTGCGCCTTCGATGAAGCGTTTAACGATGCCTCGGTCATAGTCGGTGAGGATGTAGCGTCTCACCATCTATGTTTCACCTCTCAGTGCGGAGGCTGGTTTACTCCTCGCAGCAGATTCCTGACTTCCCGTATCAGCTGGCTCCTCGTGATGAGGCCGAGGCCCATGACGAAGTAGACGTCTCTGCCCTCAAGGTAGATGAAGAAGCCTTCCAGCGCCTCGTCTGGCAGCCTTTCAAGTTCACGCCTCTTCTCCTCGATGACGCTTTGAAGCAGCCTCCACCTCTCAGCGGGATCGATGTTGAGGAATCTCTTGACTGAGAACTCCAGAGGCCTAGACACTTTCACCCACCTCTTAGTGCTCTCTTTATGAAGTGGAGTGCCGCTGCGAGATGCTGGAGGCTGCGGCTGCCCTTTGACCCGCAGGCATAGAGATAGAGGAGAATGAGGTCGCGATCGCTCAGTTCACTCACTTTCACTCACCTCTAGGAAGCGTTCTAGGGGGCCCTGCCTCGGAGATGCGGGTTCACATCCCGCCGATTCAGAACCGGCGGAGCTGAGGGCTTCGATAAGCGATGGTATTTCAGCCCTGGGAATGGCTATGCCTACGCCTCTCCCCGTCTTCTTCTCGATTATCGCTATGACGATGTAGTCTGGATAAGCCTTAGATTCGAGAAGCCTTCCTACGTGATTCGATGTCTTAAAGTGAATCGTTATGGCTCCCTTAGGCATCAGGCTTCACCTCTTTTCCCTCCTCAGTCTCTACTAGGGTTCTAAGCCTTTCAACCACCCTTGAGAAACTCTCCAATCGCCTTCGGTGCTCCTCCAAAGTTACATCAGTCGTTACCAAGCCCATCTCTAGCAGCTCATGGAGGGAACTCACTATCTTCAGCAGCTCCTCAAGTTCTTCGAGCAGCCCAGGCTTGTCATCAAACTTCTCCAACCATTTATCTATGTCCTCGATGAGATACCATCTGTCGTAGGCTATCCAGCCCCTCATCTTTTCAGCCCTCCCTTCTCCTCGGCTCCTCCTGAATCACGTATAGGAACCAGCTCACTATGCCCCCAGGCCCCAATACATCATCGATGCGTTGCTGCTGCTTCTCAGCCGGCTCAGTAGGCTGA
>CALEIY010000122.1 GCA_937898665.1 Candidatus Bathyarchaeota archaeon
CTACACCGTCTAATTCGTCGGCAGCGTCAGATGTGTATAAGAGACAGTCCTGAAGCTGGGGCGCACCGCGGTTATCATCATCTCGACCGAGGTCGCGGCGGCGGCCTCGGTTCCTTCCTCGTCAACCTCGATGAATCCTATCAGGAGTGTATCTCCACTCCCATGGGGGCTATAAGGGGTGATGAAGCCGTCAGGGCCTATGAGACGCTCATAGACGCTGTGAAGGGGGAGAACTTCAGCGTCGTGGTCATCCTCGAATATGCGGTAGTCACAGACCCCTCAAAGCCCCCCTCGAAGAGGGTTGAGGATGTCGACGCCTTCCTCTCAGCCCTAATGGAGCTCGCCCCAAAGTGGGCTGAGATAGCTGAGAGGCATCAAGTCGAGTTCTTCTCCCCCATAAACGAGCTGGATCAGATTTTGATGGAGAGCGGCCTGGAGCCTGGGGAGATACTTAAACGTGAGGAGGAGTTCTTCTCCGCCGTCATTCCAGCTGTGAGGGAGAGGTTCAGCGGCCTCATCTACTGTAAGCTCGGCTCGCTGCATTGGAGCTATGACTTCCCAGCTGGGGAGGGCTGCGACCTAATAGGTGTAATCCTCACCATAGAGAGGGAGGATATGACGCCGGAGGAGTTCAGGGAGGCGGTGAGACGCCAGCTCTCGAAGGCTCAGGAGATCGCAGGGGAGCTGGGTGTCCCCTGGATCGTCGGTGAATGCTTCATCCCTTCGAGGGTGGTGGAGATGCATGGACACACTCTCGGGGAGTATTACCGGATCGTGGAGGAGGAGTTGAGGGCCGTCGACCATAAGCCCAGTGGATTCACCTTCATGGGATGGGAGAACCCGATCGCGTCCGTGAAGGGAACCGACGCCGAGGAGGTGGTGAAACAGATCCTATCCGAACTCGAATCCTACGCCATCCCCCTATCAAGGATGGATTAATATGATCCCCGCCTCCATCACCCCGTCGACCTGGGGGCATACCCTTAGCATCAAGACCCTACTCCGCCTTTTATGGATGGCTCGATGAGATGATACATCCACCCTTAAGAAGAAAGGCGACCAGAATTGAAAGCCAGTCTAGGATGGTTGACCTCAGGTCTAGATTGATAGGAATATATTGGTTGAGGGGGAGGTGATACCGATGAAATCTGAGGATGTCTTCGAGGCTGTCTCCCACCCCCTACGCATCAGGATTCTTAGGGCGCTGGAGGGGAGGCCGATGAGATT
>CALEIY010000123.1 GCA_937898665.1 Candidatus Bathyarchaeota archaeon
CCGGCGGATGACCCCCAGAAGGTTATAGGCCGAGTCATAGAGACGACGCTGGGCCAGATTACGGGGGACTACTCCCAGGAGAATATCAAGCTCAGATTCCAGATACTCGACGTCGAGGATCATAAGGCTAAGACCATCTTTAAGGGGCATGAATATCTTAGGGATTATCTCCGAAGCCTCGTCAGGCGTAGGAGCAGCAAGGTTGACGGGATCTTCAGGGTGACAACCGTCGATGGCTATAGGCTGAAGATATGCGCCGTAGCCTTCACAAAGAAGCGCATAAAGACGTCGCAGCAGAGGAGGATCAGGAAGATTATGAGGGAGATCATAGAGGAGAAGGCTAAGACCCTCACCTTCGAGCAGATCGTCCATGAGATGGTTCTCGGCAAGATGGCCTCGGACATCTACAATGAGGCGAGGAAGGTCGCAGCCCTAAGGCATGTAGGCATTAGGAAGTCGGAGCTCCTCGAAATGCCTAAGGGGTAGCCTCCACGCTACTCAACTCCAGACTCGAATTTCTTCGCTATGTTCATAAGCTCTTTAGCCTTACTTTTAGTGGTTTCATCTAGGAATTTCCATACCACAGCCATCCTCTTCAGGGTTTCTTGAACATGCTCCTTATTAAGAACATAGTAATCCTTCCCCAAATCCTTTAAAACTCCAAGTAGGTTATCTATATCCTCACCAACCTTAATGGCATCTCTCAAAGTATACATCTCAATCTCGAAGGTGATGTTAGAAGCCTTTGCGAATAACCCAGTTTTACCCTGAAACCTGGCCACGATATCCACACCTGGATCCACCGTGAATTTAAACTCCCTAGTCCCAATAAGCTCGATCTGCTCCATATGGGGGCCCGCTATCGTTAATAAGACCGGGGCTGTGGCGGACACCCTCAACGTCACAGAGCTTCCATAGGGTATAACATATCTGACCTCCCTCTCACTCCCCTTCTCAACCCTGAAGGATTGGACATCCTTTCTATAGAGGGTGTCATATCTACTACTCATAGCTCTATTTTCACTTTAAATTCAAATATATTTAAGCGCACCGACCCCTAATCATAACGACTTGGAGGCTAGACGGCGAGTTGCGAGGGAGGCTGCCTGGCTCCTATACACCGGCGCCGCGGAGGATTATAGGGAGGCGAAGCTGGAGGCGGCTAGGAGCCTAGGCGTTGAGACGTTGCCCAGCAACTATGAGGTGGCCCTTGAGCTGGATGCATTAGCGGAGGAGATGGAGGGGGAGGAGCGCCGTCGAAGGCTGCTGGATATGCGCCGTGAAGCCCTCGAAATCATGAGGCTGCTCTCAGCCTTCAACCCGAGGCTTATAGGCAGCGTATGGAGGGGAACGGCGAGGAGGGGGAGCGACATAGACATAGTGGTATACGCCGAGGATCCAGGGGAGGTGGAGGAGCTCCTCATGGAGGGGGGCTACGCCATAAGGGATGTGGAGGAGGTCTCGGTTCATAAGGGGGGTGAGATCAAGACCTCATGTCACATCTACATCCCCCTAAACGATTACGAGGCTGAGATCGTCGTCCGCCACCCAGATGAGATGGGGCGTTTTGAACGCTGCGAGATCTACGGCGACCTTAAGAGGGGGCTCACCCTAAGCGAGTTGGAAAGAATTATGAGGGTGGACCCCCTCCGAAGATTCGTCCCAGAGAGGCGTCTACGATGAGGCTCTTCGGAACATCGGGGATCAGGGGCATAGTCAACGTCGAGCTGACACCCCAACTCGCCCTGGAGGTTGGCAAGGCCATAGCCACGCTGCATAGGGGTGGAGTCCTCATAGTCGGCAGGGATACGAGGCCCTCGGGGGAGATGCTGGAGGCAGCCCTGATATCCGGAGCCACCTCCTGCGGCTGCGATGTCGAAGCCCTAGGCCTAGCCCCAACGCCTCTGACGGCCTACACGACGAGGGTTCTAGCAGCCGACACGGGGGTCAGCATAACTGCTTCGCATAACCCGCCGGAGTATAACGGCCTAAAACCCTTCGACAGCTCGGGGATGGCCTACGGAGAGGAGGAGAGAAAGGCCGTAGAGGAGACCCTACAGCGCAAAGCCTTCAAAGCCGTAGATTGGAGCGAGATAGGATCCGTGGAGGAGATAGAGGCAACACCCCTATACCTAGACGCCATACTTAGAGACCTGGAGCTCCAGAGGGAGTGGAGGATCATCTGCGACCTCATGAATGGAGCCACGGCTGTTACGGCTCCAGAGGCCCTGAAGGCCCTCGGCTGTGAGGCCCTCTACATAAACGCAAATCCAGATGGATACTTCACCACAGGCGCCCCCGAACCCAGGGGGGAAACCCTGAGAAGGCTTGGAGAGCTTGTTAGGGCCTCAGAGGCCCATGTAGGATTCGCCTTCGACGGCGACGGAGATAGGGTGATGTTCATCGACGAGAGGGGGATGGCGCCAAACCCCGATAGGGTGCTAGCAGCCTACGCCTCCCACATCGTGGAGAGATGCCGTGGAGGCGTCGTCGTCACCCACATAGGGGCCTCGATGTGCATCGATGAGGCTGTGAGACTCGCTGGGGGTAGGGTCATAAGGACGAGGGTCGGCGACGCCTACGTGGCTGAGGCCCTCATGAGGCGGGGGGGAGTCTTCGGAGGAGAGCCTGTAGGCGCCTGGATACACCCCGACATCCACCCCTGCCCCGACGGCCTTCTATCCGCCCTAAGACTTCTAAAAGCCCTTGAGGAGCTGGATACAACCCTCTCAGGGTTTGTGGCCGACATACCCGAGTATCCGCTGCTAAGGGCGAAGGTTGAATGCCCAAACCATCTGAAGCCCCATGTGATGGAGATGATCAAACAATTATATCCAGAGCATCTCACCGACATCAGATCAACCTCAACGGTGGATGGACTCCGAATAGAGCTGGGCGACGGATGGCTTTTGATCAGACCCTCCGGAACGGAGCCGGTGATAAGGGTGACGGCTGAGGCTCGAAGCCGTAAACGGGCTGAGGAGCTAATGAGGGTGGGGAGACGCCTCGCCTCCGAAGCCATAAGGAGGAGTGGGGGTTGAGGGCTGTAATCCTCGCCGCGGGGAGGGGTGTGAGGCTTAAACCCTTCACCCTGACGAGGCCTAAGCATCTCCTCCCCGTGGGGGGCAGACCAATCCTGGAGTGGCTTCTGCTGAGGCTGAAGGCCGTAGGCGTCGAGGAGGCCCTCATCATCATACATCACCTCGGGGAGATGATCAGGAAGCGCCTAGGAGACGGCTCGGAGCTGGGCTTGGAGCTGACCTACAGGGAGCAGGGGGCGACGCGGGGAACGGGGGACGCCTTCAAGCTGGCCGAGGACTACGTCGAAGACGAGGAGTTCATCGGCATCTACGGAGACCTATACCTCTCATCGAAGGCCCTGGAGAAGCTGCTTGAGGCCCATAGGCCTGGGGAGACGACGATGGCCGTCGCCCCCGTAGAAGAACCAACCCGCTTCGGCATAGTCACCCTAGAAGGCGATAGGGTCATAGACCTCGTGGAGAAACCCGAGGAGGGGAGGGAGCCCAGCAACCTCGCCAACGCCGGCATCTACATCTTCACGCCGGAGATCTTTGAGAGGCTTAAGACCCTGAAGCCCTCGGTCAGAGGCGAATACGAGGTGACGGACGCCCTGAGGGAGATGATGGCCCAGGGCCAGACCATTAGGGCCGCGGTGTTGGAGGCTGAGGATTGGATCGACATAGGATACCCCTGGAAGCTCCTGGAGGCCAATGAGAGAGCGTTAAGCGAATTGGAGCCGCATATAGAGGGGAGAGTCGAATCCGGAGCCTACATAGAGGGGCCTGTATGGATCGAGGCTGAGGCGAGAGTCAGGGCTGGAGCCTATATAGAGGGACCTGTCTACATAGGGCCTGGAGCCGATATAGGGCCAAACTGCTACATCAGGCCCAGCACAAGCATAGGGGCTGAGGCCCGCATAGGAAATGCCTGCGAGGTGAAGAACAGCATCGTGATGCCTCGAAGCCATATAGCGCATCTCTCCTACATAGGGGACAGCATCATCGGCGAGGGATGCAACCTGGGAGCTGGAACCATAACGGCCAACCTAAGATTCGATAAGGGGACGGTGAAGGTCAACATCGAAGGCCGCCTCATCGACTCTGGGAGGCGGAAGCTGGGAGCCTTCATCGGAGACGAGGCCCAGACGGGCATAGGGGTAAACCTAATGCCAGGAGTCAAGATTGGGCCGAGAAGCTGGATAGCCCCAGGGTTAACCGTCTATCGGGATGTCCCCCCAGACACCTTCTACAGGGGATAGGTGAATGGACAGGGGGTGAGGCGTCTATCCCAGGCCCTTAGGGGCGTCGAGGGTTTAGCCCTTCACCTACCTCTACGGTTCAGCCTCAGGGCTGAAGGCCCTATCCCAGATCGTTGAGAGGGTCTCCAAAGCCCTTCAGATTTCGAAGGAGAGGGCTGCCCACAGAATCCTATCCAAGGGAGTTAAGCTCCTAGATGTGGGAGATGAGGAGGAGAGACCCTCATCCAGGCTCCAAGCCATCTATCCAACCCTGAGGGAGGACCCAGAGATGATGAGGAGCTCCTCTCTAGGAGACTGGATGAAGTTCTAAAGGATGTAGCCCTCCTTGAGAGATATCTTGAGGAGGGGTTGGAGTGGACACTCGGGATCTGGAGAGAACCTACGCCTTTGAGAGGGCTATACATAGGGCCATAGAGGCGGCCCTCGACATCTGCCGCCATCTAGTCCACATACGGCTCCCATCAACTGGAAAAGGGAGAAATCAAGCCATTTGACTCCCTCATTAGAGGAGTCTCTCCAAGGGTCTCTCATCCGTTGATAACCCCGCATCGCCCCGCTTCAAGGCCTCCATGATGTTCTTTGGCAGCGTGAAGATGGCTCCATGGAGCTCCGATGTGTAGTATTTGGTCTCTATGCCTCGCTCTCTGAGTCTTCGCTCTATTTCCCCTGGGCTGATGGCCTTTGGGTCGTGGACGTTGGAGGCTGTTATGAACATCCAGTAGGGGCCTAGGCTTGGAATCCAGGCCCCATAGGGTCTGACGATGCGATAGACCTCGCTGAGGGTTCTATGTATCGTGAGGAATTCCCGTTGATAGATGTAGGGCGACTCGGCGTGGGTCACCATTATCCCCTCATCGCCGATGATGTCTCTGATCCCCCTGTAGGCTTCGAGGGTGTAGAGTCTCCTCGATGGCCCTAGGGGGTCGGTGAGGTCTAGGATGACGGCGTCGAAGTTCTCGGAGCACTCATCGATGTATTCACGGCCATCCCTGAAGATGAGTTGAACCCTTGGATCATCGAAGGCCCCCCTGTTGACCTCCCATAGGTAGCGCCTAGTCAGGCTGATCAGCTGCTCATCTATGTCAACCATCACCACCTCCTCGACGACCCTATGCTTCAGAACCTCCTCCAAGGCTCCTCCGTCTCCTCCACCTATGATTAAAACCCTCCTAGGCTCCGGATGAGTCAACAAGGCTGGGTGGACTAGGCTCTCATGATAGATATGCTCATCCAGGGTTGAGAGCTGCGATATGCCATCGAGGAAGAGCATGCGGCCGAAGACCTCCGTGTCGACGATGTCAACCCTCTGAAATCTGGTGCGCCCAGAATAGACGACCCGCCTCACCTCGATAAGCCTGGAGAGACCTCGCCTGATAACCTCATGATAGAGGAGACCCCCCATGGCGCACCAATTAGGGGTTAAGGGCCTTAAAAAACTATCCAGATTCCCGATTTCGACATTTAATCTGCTCCCTCAACCATCTCTCAGCTCTAGCCTCATCTATCTCCTCCCTAATATGGCTCTCCTATCACCTCCTCAAGAATCTTCATGGATCGCCGGATCACCTTCTCCTTCTCACTCATCCTCCATCATTTAACTCTTCTAATTAAGAAAGCTCTTTAGGTTTAGCCCCTAAACCCCTCTGGGATGCGCCGCTTCATAGACCTCCACCTAAGACCCCGAAGCCGAGGGGAGATGGAGGCGATGCTGGAGAAGGCCCTGAGACTTGGATATGGGGGCGTGGCCGTGGCGGGCAGTCAAACCCTAGAGGGGCTGGAGGCTCCGAAGGGGTTGGACATCGTCTCACGGGTCGACCTGAAGCCCAAGACGGCTGGAGCCTTGAAGGCGTCTCTACGCAGGGTTAGAACCCTATATGTGGTGGTGGCCGTCGAATGCCGTAGCAAGGCTGTAGCCCGCCAGGCGGCTCGGGATCATAGGGTCGATGTGGTCTACTTCCCCCCAGGCTCAGGCCTCTGGTTCGACGACGCCGAGGCGAGGCTTGCAGCCCAGACCGGCTGCGCCTATGAGATCAACCTGACGGAGCTCCTCGCCCTCATCGCTGGGCGAGATGCACATGGCCTCCGGAGGATGGCTGAGGGGGTCTGGAATGCCTGGAGGAGGGATGTCCCCGTCATCCTCTCCACTGGAGCCTCGAATAGGCTGGAGATGAGGGAGCCTAGGGGACTGGCATCGCTGATGACCCTCCTCGACATAGAACCCGAGGATGCGGTGGAGATGGTCTCCACCAATCCTCAAGGCATCATCGAGAGGAATAGGGGGAGGCTCTCAGGCGAATACGTGGCGCCAGGGGTTAGAATCGTGAAGCAGGGAGGAGGAGTCGATGCCCGTTAAGACGGTGAGAAGGAGATACATAGCCTTCAAGGTTGAGGGGGAGGCCTCCAAGAGGGGGTTGGAGGAGGCCATCAGGGGAAGCGTCGAGAGACTCTACGGCCTCAACGGCCTATGGAAGCTGGAACCCACACTGATAGAGTTCGATGAGCATCGTCGAGTCGGCATAGTCAGATGCAACCATAGATGGCTGCCGTGGATGAGGGCAGCCCTAACAGCCATAACGGAGGTGGAAGGCAAACCCATCGCCCTCCACGTCTTAAGAGTCTCAGGAACCCTCAGGGCCTTAAGGAGGAGACTCGTCGAAGGTGAAGGACTTGAATCGGTTTAATCTCACTAAGTTCTTTGATAGCGTCGATCTAGGGGTTGATGCCATAGGAGATTGGAAGGGAATTTGAGAGAGGTCTCCATGATACGAATAACTCTAGGGATCATGATGGTGATGCATAGCTCTAAATTATGATGTAAGTTTTCTAAGGAAGAGGTCGAGGGAGCTACATCTTTCCCTAGCCCCCTCCAAATCCATCTCCTCAACGATTCTACGCACAAGCTTTGGACTCTTCAGATATCTTCTACCGCATCTCATAGCGGTTCTATCCAGTTCATCCACTGGATTCTCGCATTCCTCAGGGTTCCTGATCCTCGGCCTATGGCCCAGAACTCTCTCAACGGCCTCTGGGTCTGCGAGGAGCCAGGCTTCGATCATGGGTTTAACCACCACCAACTCTGCGGTGTTTCTAATGCTTCTCTCCATCTGTCTTAGGAGCCCTGGGGAGCTCCTCATATCCTTGAGAACTATAACCTTCTCAGCTCCAGCATTATGTAGGTTCTCGGCCATAGCTCTCGCCTTCTTAGGCTTATTTCCCCGCATTATTCTGGGCCTCTTACATCGGAGGCCCAGCTTGTTGCATATCCCCATGATGAAGGCTTTATCTGTTGGCCCCTCAACGACGAAGCCGATCACTCCGGAACTCCTCCAAGTTCACCGGAATACCAGACCTCACCCAGGGTCCATCCCTCTCTGAGGAGCTTCCTAACCCTCTCAAGTTCTTCCTCTGAGGGTCTCCTAACCTTGGTCTCTAATCCCTCCTTCCCCATCTCCCTCCAGACAACCACAACCTCCTCCGGCTCAACATAATCCAAGAGATAAGGCGAATGCGTCGTGATGACGACCTGACA
>CALEIY010000124.1 GCA_937898665.1 Candidatus Bathyarchaeota archaeon
CCCGCACACTCTGCACATACGCCACCGCAATAAAGAGCATCTTGGAATGGCTCGGCCTGACAGCCGACGAGCTCATCTCCCGATGCCTAACCCCTGAAGGAACCCCAGACCCGAGGGGCATCAGAGATGTTAGGAGACTCATAGAGGAATACGTAGGCGAGTTAAATGCTAGAGGGCTCGCCCCAAACACCATTAAAACCCACATCCATGCGATACGCACCCTACTCCGAGTCAACGAGGTTGAACTCCCAGCCATACCGCTACCTCAGGGAAGAATAGTATACGAGGATAGAGCCCCCAGACCTGAAGAGCTCCAAAGGGTTCTAGAAGTCGCAGACCTGAGGGGCAAGGTCATAATCTCCATGCTCGCCCTCGGCGGCTTCAGGATCGGAACCCTATGCAGGCTGAAATACTACCACGTCAAAGAAGACCTGGAGAGAGACGTCATCCCAGTTCACATCCATGTAGAGGCCGAGATAACTAAAGGGAAGTATGGCAGCTATGACACATTCATAGGCGAAGAGGCCGTAGAATACCTGAAGCTGTATCTAGAGGCTAGGAGGCGTGGAAGCCCATCCGGCAAGATCCCACCTGAAGAAATAGATGATGAAAGCCCACTCATAAGGGCTGACTATCACAGGGAGATCAGACCCCTAACATCCGATTACATGGCTAAATACATCAGAGATCTATTCCGTAAGGCTGGGCTGATAAGGAGAGATGGGAAGCGACACACCCTAAGGCCTCACAGCATCCGTAAATTCTTCCGCACCCAATTGGCGGCTAAGGGAGTCCCAGCAGACTACATAGAATACATGATGGGCCATAAGATCAGCACCTACCACGACATAAAGATGAAGGGAATCGAATTCCTCAGAAACATCTACGCCCAGGCAGACCTGAGGATCACTCCTAGAGAGAAGGCAGACATATACGACTTCATAGAGGATCTACTGCGCAGCCGTGGATACCTCATCGACAGGGAGCTGCTGCGCAGGGCGATAGTGGAGCCTCATAGAACCG
>CALEIY010000125.1 GCA_937898665.1 Candidatus Bathyarchaeota archaeon
TCCCCCCAGCACATGACTAAAAGCCGTCTTAACCCCCAAAGGCTATAGTGTAGGTCGAACACCCGTTAATAAATGTTAGGGCGAGATTGCCAGCTACCTTCACTCATAGGTGGAGTCATTCAGGTTGTGGAAAGAGATAAGTTCCCTTTAAGGGGGTTTTAATCTCGGTGTCCGATTTGTCGAAGGAGATCCCCATAAAGATGGTGAAACCGGAGTTCCTAGACTTCATCAACTACAACATCTGTAAAGCCTACTCGGAGATTCACGGAAAGGAGGCTGCCGAGGAGTTCTTCAGACGCGTCGGAGAGATAGGGTTCAAGGAGCTCCAGAAACGAATAGGGTTCCCAAGCCGTGAACCCTACGACGTCTTGAGGAGGGTCGGAGAATTCCTAGAGGAGATGGGCTACATGGCCAAAATACAGTTGACGAAGGTGGCTGAGGATGAGGTCATCATAGAGATGTTCGGCGTCTCCGTCATCGAGTCCTCTATAAGACTGGTGAATGAAGGGGCAAGCCCCAGCCATATAATGACGAATCTAATGTTCGCAGCCCTCAAGGAGCTCTGCGGCCTCAGAGCTGAGATAGAAGACCTCACCCTCGAACAGCCCTCAAAGGAGACGGGCTACGCAAAGGAGAGGTGGATACTGAAGAAGCTATAGAGATGAGGTGGAGACATCTAATTTTTCTAGCCGTCCTCCTCATCGCTATCGGTGTAGCTATGAATGTTGGAATCCATCATGAGAAGGCTGAGGTCTATGTCTACGCAGGCTCTGGAGCCGTTCTAGCTGGAGACGTGGAGAGAGCCCTGAGGATGCTTAAAATCCCCTATAGGGAGATCGATGAGGACCATATCCACCGTGGGGGACTGGAGAAGGGGTGTAGAGTGCTGATAATTCCAGGGGGATACACAGCGGAGATGGTCTCAGCCCTCGCCCCCCAAGGACTGGAGGAGATCAGGAAATTTGTCAGGGGTGGAGGTCTTTACATCGGCATCTGCGCCGGAGCCTACATGGCTGCGGAGAGAGTTGAGGTTCCAGGGCGACCTGAGGGGCTGGGCATCATCAATGTAACCAATATGAGGATGCGGGGTATCGGCGTCGTTGAGATAAGGGTTGTTGAACCGGATCACCCCCTGATGGAGGGATGCCCTGAGCGGATTAGGATCTGGTATCAGAATGGGCCTCACATGATGGCCGGTAGGGGTGTGGAGGTTATAGCCGTCTATGGGGATGGCTCTGCTGCGATAGTCTCGGCTCGATATGGTGAGGGCCTCGTCATCCTATTCAGTCCCCACCCCGAGGGTAGCAGCGAAGGCGGAGTGGATCCAGGGGAGCTGGGAACCCTATGTCTCCTGAGGAACGCCATCAACCTCGGATTAGGCCCTTGATTGGCGGTAGGTCTCTCTTCCGCTCTCCCAGCGCCTTCAGGAAATTCATATCCCTTGGCAGCTCATCCCACCGCTCATTTCTCGACGGCACGTAATATACCGATGTCCCCTTCACGCCATCGAGGAGAAGTGGCCTCGCCTCCCCAGAGGATACAAGCCTATGAACATGCCCCTTCTCATCGTCGAGATCTCCGAAGATTATCGCCCTGGCGGGGCATTCCTCAACACATCTCGGCTCCAAGCCAGAATCCACCCTATCGACGCAGAGATCGCATCCATCAGCCTTCCCATCCGGCCCTATATAGAGGGCTCCATAGGGACAGACGTGGACGCAGACGCCGCATCCATTGCACCTCTCCTTATCGACGTATACTATCCCATCCCCCCGTTTAACTATCGCCTGGGTAGGGCAGAAGTCTATGCAGAGGGGATCGTCGCAGTGCATACATATTATGGGTATGTGAGCCCTCCTCACATCTGGGTAGGAGCCCCATTCCCATGAGACGTATCTCAGTCGATAATACTCCCGTGGATGCGCCTCATCCCTGGGGTGGAAGGGGATGCCATGCTCCCATTTACAGGCGATGTAACAGGTTCTACATCTCACGCATCTATTCAGGTTGAATAT
>CALEIY010000126.1 GCA_937898665.1 Candidatus Bathyarchaeota archaeon
AGGGACTTGGTGATGCTCGTCGCCTCCTCTCCGGCTGTGAACGTCATCCAGCATCTAAGCCTCGGCTCTGCGCACCTATACTTCGTCATCGCCGGAACCATGAGGGAGATGTTCATCTACTTCGTTAAGATGGGTGAACGGGTTGAGGGGAGCTTCATCATCTACAACACCTATACGGGGGAGATAAGCTACAGCGATCGACTCAGAGTTGAGCCGAATTTGACGTCTATACCCATCGTGGAGATAGAGAATCAGAATCTCCTCCCCCAGGAGCTCCTATCAGAGGTGGAGGGGTTGTGATGTCATCCCCAGAGGATAGGAAGAAGAGGATTCAGATCAGCATAGAGAACGTCGTCGCATCCGCGACTCTGGATCAGAGGATCGACCTCCTCTCCATCCTGAAGACCTTTAAGAATGTCGAGTATCGCCCCAAACAGTTCCCAGGCCTAGTCTTCAGGCTTAAGAGGCCTAAGACGGCGACGCTGATATTCAGCTCTGGGAAGATGGTCTGCACCGGTGCGAAGTCGGAGAAGCAGGCTAAGAGCGCCGTTAGGAAGGTTGTGAGGGAGCTTAAGAACAGCGGCATCATCATCCTCGGTAAACCTGAGATCGTCATACAGAACATCGTCGCCTCCGCAAATCTGGGGGGCAGAATCGACCTTGAGACGGCTGCCGACATCATGGATAACGTCATGTACGAACCAGAGCAATTCCCAGGCCTAATATACAGGATGGATGACCCGAAGGTGGTTATGCTCCTCTTCGCCAGCGGGAAGCTCGTCTGCACCGGCGCGAAGGATGAGAAGATGGTGAGGGAGGCCGTTGAGAAGCTTCACAGCCTCCTGGAGGAGCTTGGCCTCATCTACTATGAGGATGAAGGCTGATGAGCCTTGCCGTCGAAGGACGACCTCGAGGAGAGGGCGCTTAGGCTGCTATACGAGGCCGGTGAGGAGGGGATACTTCAGAGCGAGATGTGGAAGAAGCTGGGCGTCACTAGTAGGGAGGGCTCCAGGCTTGCCATCAGATTTGAGGAGCGGGGTATAATAGAGCGTAAGAGGGTTCTCCACAATGGCCGTTGGACGTATAGGCTTTACTCCAAGCGTAAACCCATAACCCTCGACTCCCTGGAGGGATGCCCCTGCCTAACCTGCGACGACATAGATCGCTGCTTCCCAGGGGGAGAGAAGTCTCCCACGACATGTGAACTCCTGGAGCGATGGATAGAGGAGCACATCGAGGCTGAGAGGGGTTGAGATGGCCTATGAGTTTAGACGCCTACTCTACGCCTCCGCCTTCTTCCTCCTCATCGCCCTCTCCATAGGTGGGATACATCTCCTGAGAAATGCGATGGGCGTCTCCTACCCCCTGATGGTTGTGGTATCTCAGAGCATGGTTCCAACCCTCGGCGTCGGAGACCTCATCCTAGTCAGCTCGATAGGGGACTTCAACAACGTCAAGGCCGCCCCACCCCCCGATGGCGATATACTCGTCTTCGAGAGGCCAGGCCGCCCCAAGGAGTATATCGTTCACAGAGCCGTCGAGAAGTATATGGAGGGGGATAAATGGCTATTCGTCACCAAGGGGGATAACAATCCAAGGGAGGATTACACACCCGTCTCCCAGGATCACGTATTGGGTAGGGTTGTGGGGAGGATACCGATCCTAGGCTATCTACCACTCCTCCTCAAGACGCGGGGTGGCATGGGGTTTATCCTCGCCCTCATGCTCCTCATCCTCCTCTCAGATATCCTCATACCCCGTAGAGGGGATGTTCAAGCCGGTGGGATCGTCAGCCCCCTAGTCCTACTAACCCTGCTTCCAGCCCCCCTCATCTATCCGATTCTACTGAGGCCTGGGTGGGAGGTGGAGGTGGAGCTTCTAGCCCTATTAACCTGGTATATCGGCTGCCCCTTAATCCCCCTAGCCCTAGATGACGACTCCTCCATGATCCTCTGGCTCTACCACCTCGTCTTATCGGTCATCCCCATAGCCTGCGACCTCACCTGGAGGCTCTATAAGATCACTCCAAGCATGTGGTGGTACGTCTCGGGGAGCACAGTCCCCGTTTCGCTGCTATTGATGAGGGAGACCCCCCTATATCAGGAGGCCTTCAGACATCTACTCCTATTCACCCTGCCTGGATGCCTCCTCTTCTTCGCCTCCCTCACGGCTAAGAGGAGGGGTCTAATACCCAGAACCGTCTAGGGATCCCCTAAAAGCAGTTTTACTCCCCCTATCGAGTGGACATACCATAGATGTATGAGCTTCTTCATCACCCTCGCCGTCAAGCCCTTCATCCTTAAGCCCCAAAGCTCCCCGATGGCGTGTCTCCTACCCAGCGTCACGATCTCCCCGACGCGCTCTCCAATATAGCGTCTCATCTTTCCCCCCGTGAGGGAGGCGTAGATGTTGTGGGAGACCACGTCGGCCTGAGCCATGGCGATGTGAGCCGAGGGAGGGAGGGGCTTACCAGTCTCGCCGTCTAGGGCGCAGGAGGCGTCGCCGACGACGTAGATGTCCTCATAACCCCAGGCATGGCAGTAGTCGTCGATCCTGATTCTACCCTTCACCATCTCGAAGTCTCCGCCCACAGCCCTGTTACAGGTGACTCCCCCCGTCCAGATGGTTAGATCGGAGTATATCATTCGCCCGCTCTTAAGCTCCAATCCCTCCCTTAAAGCCCTCTTCACGGGGTCGCCGGTCACTATCTCAACGGACTTAGAGGCGAGGATCTCCTCAGCCATCTTGGAGAGCTCTGGATTCCACCCTGGTAGGATGTGGGGCATCGCCTCGACGAGGGTTAAAAAGCTATCCGGCCTCCTCAACCCATATCTCTCTATCAGCATTGGAATCCACTCCGCGAGCTCCCCCGCCAGCTCCGTGCCGGTGAATCCGCCTCCCGCGACCACGATCCTTGGAGGCGTCTCCCCCCTCCCAGCCTCCCTGAAGAGCTCCTCTATTCGCCTCCTGATCTCCCTGGCTGCCTCATAGCTGTTAAGCACCAGGCTGTTCTCCTCAAGGCCCTCTATACCATAGTATTGTGGGCTGCTTCCCAGGGCGATGACAAGGATGTCGAAGGGCATCTCACCCTCAGATGTGACGACGACCCTGCGATGGGCATCTATCCTCTCAACCCTCATCTTCCTGAACTCTATCCGTTTACCGCCGATCACCTTGGAGAGGGGGACGATTATGTCCCTTTCATCATAATCGGGGCCGCAGACCTCATGTATCCTATATAGATACTGATGATAGTCGTTCTGATCTATGAGTATGATCCTCCCCATCCCCCGCTTCAGCCGTTTCTCAAGCCTCAGAGCCACCCTCAGGCCGCCTATCCCAGCTCCCAGGATCATTATCTCCCTCTCTCGACCCTCCAAGAGGCACACCCCAGAGTTTTCTCCAAGCTATCTCCCTCTCCCCTAATAAGTTCTAAGATTCATTGAGGCTGAGACCCACCTCAGAAACTTTAAAATCATCCATATCCTATTGTGCTGAGTTGTCCATGATGTTTCAGGAGCTTCGGAAAGTTAGGCACTTCCTCTACGTCGCAGACCTAAAGCCGCTCGTCTACATCCTGATGTCCATCGCCATCATCGCCATCCTATACGGCCTATACAGACATTGGAGGCTCTGGTTTCACGGCGGTG
>CALEIY010000127.1 GCA_937898665.1 Candidatus Bathyarchaeota archaeon
CATGAGATATACATCCTCTCAGGCAGGGGCCTAGCCGTCGGAGAGGAGGGTGAGAAGCCTATAAAGCCTGGAGACGTCATCTACATCCCGCCAGGGGAGAGGCATCAGCTTAGGAACAACGGCGATGAAACGCTGAGATTCCTATGCCTCATACCCATCGTCGATTAGGCAGCATCAGTTTTAATATACCTTCATGAGAGTCTCGAAGAGCACTAAGATGAGCTCCTGAGATATACGTCGGAGCTCCAGATGAGGCTGGGACGAAGAGTCGACTTCGACGAGGCGGAGGAGAGTAGGGTTTTAAACGCCTCCGGAGGACTGAAAAGGTTTTTAAATCATCGGAGGCTGTTGTGTAGGCGAACGGTGAACCTATGCCCTCGTGGAAATACTCGGTGAAGGGCCTCGATCCGGATAGGACAGCGATAGCCAGTGGTAGGGATCTGCGGATCTCGCCGAAGGCGGCGAGGGAGATATGCAACTATATCAGGGGTATGAACCTCCAGAAGGCTAAGGAGGTTCTGAGGGAGGTAATAGAGCTGAAGAGGGCGATCCCCTATAGGAGGCATAAGAAGAAGATACCCCATAGGAGAGGGCTTCAAGGCTTCTACGCCGGCCGATACCCCGTGAAGGCTGCTGAGGCCATACTGAAGGTTTTGGAGGCCGTTGAGGCCAACGCCGAGTTTAAGGGCCTCTACACTGATAGATTGAAGATCATACATATCGCGGCCCAGAAAGGGCCGGTTATAAAGAAATATATTCCGAGGGCCTTTGGGAGGTCTACACCCTACTTTGAGAGGCTCACCCATATAGAGGTGGCGGTAGAGGAGGTGTGATGTCAGCCATAAAGCGTGTAATTCGGGACGCCATCGAGAGGATGAAGATCGATGAGTTCCTAGCCGAGGAGTTTGATCACGCCGGATACGGCGGCATCACCCTGACGAAGACCCCTATGGGGACTCAGATAACGCTCTACACCATGAGGCCTGGCCGAGTCATCGGGAAGAGGGGTCAATCCATTAAGGCTGCCTCGGAGCGGCTGGAGAGGGAGATCGGCGTTCCAAATCCCCAGATAACCGTTGTCGAGATAGAGGTTCCAGAGCTGAATCCACGGGTGATGGCTTCGAGGATCGCAAGCGCCCTGGAGAAGGGAGTCCACTATCGAAGGGCCGTCTTCTGGGCTTTGAGGCGCATAATGGAGGCTGGGGCGATGGGCTGCGAGATCATCGTGAAGGGGAAGCTGCGCAGCGATAGAAGCCGCTTCGAGAAGGTGACGGAGGGCTACATACCGAAGGCTGGGGAGCCAGCGATGAAGCATGTGAGGAAGGCCACCATCCACGTGAAGATGAAGAGAGGCGTCTACGGGATAACCGTCAAGATCGTCCCCCCCGAGGCCGAGTTCCCGGATAAGGTGGAGGTGGAGGCTGAGGAGGCAGAGGCGGAGGCTGAGGGGGAGGAGAGGGTCGAGGAGGCTGAGGAGGGAGGAGAGGAGTAATGGCGATTCTACGTATGAGGGAGATCAGGGAGATGACACCCGATGAGAGGCGGAGAAAGCTGGAGGAGCTCCGAACCGAGCTTTCAAGGCTTAAGGCGATGGTGAGGGCTGGAGGCTCCATAGAGAATCCTGGGAGGATTAGGGAGCTTAGGAGAACCATCGCGAGGATACTCACCGTGATGAGGGAGGAGGGTGAGAGGCCATGACGCCCATCACCCCCAGAAACATACTGAGACATGAACTCATAGGATTGGAGGTGGAGGTGGTCGACGACTCGAACCCCTATAACATCGGCATCTCCGGCCGCGTCGTCGACGAGACGAGGAACACGCTGCTGATAGACGACGGCGGTAAGGAGAGACGCATCGCCAAGGAGTATGCCACCTTCAGGTTCAGGCTTCCCGACGGCACATTGGTGGAGGTTGAGGGCGCCAAGCTGGTGGGCAGACCCGAGGATAGGGTGAAGAGGAGGATTAGGAGATGGTGAAGCTCCTGATGGGTAGATTCAAGCCCCCTGAAAATGAGTGCGACGACCCAAGATGCCCCTTCCACGGCCACCTGAAGATCAGGGGCAAAGTCCTGGAGGGGGTCGTCGTCAGCGATAAGATGTCTAAAACCGTCATCGTGAAGGTGGAGTATCTCAAATATTATCCGAAGTATGAGAGATATGCGAGGATGCACAGCCGGATTCCAGCTCATAATCCACCCTGCATAAATGCGAAGGTGGGTGATAGGGTTAGGATAGCGGAGTGTAGGCCCCTGAGCAAGACTAAGGCCTTCGTGGTTGTGGAGAAGGTGGAGTGAGATGTCGAAGAGGGTTAAGCGAAGGATAAGGCCTCGGCGGCGCATCTCAGCCGGCCTAACCAGCGGCTCCATGCTAATCTGCGCAGATAACACGGGGGCTAAGAGGCTGAGGCTCATCCAGGTCATCGGGTATAAGGGGCGTAAGAGACGCTACCCTAAGGCCGGCGTCGGAGACATGATCGTCGTCTCCGTCCGAGATGGGACGCCCGAGATGCGTAAGCAGGTTCTACACGCTGTGGTGATAAGGCAGAGGAAGCCCTACCCAAGGCGTGATGGAACCTGGATAAGGTTTGAGGACAACGCCGCCGTCATCGTCACCCCAGAGGGCGACCCAAAGGGATCAGACATCAGAGGCCCCGTCGCCAGGGAGGCGGTGGAGCGGTGGCCGAAGCTGGGAAGCATAGCTAAGATGGTGGTCTAGATGAAGGCGACACCCCGTAAGCCGAGCACGGTTCGGAAGCGCTGGTTCAACGCCCCGCTACATAGGAGGCGTAAATACCTCTCAGCCCCCCTCTCACCGGAGCTCCGAGCCGAGTATGGGACTAGGTCTCTGCCGGTTAGGAAGGGGGATACCGTCGTCGTATTGAAGGGAGACTGGAAGATGAAGGAGGGTAAGGTCACGAGAGTCGACACGAAGAGGATGCGCATCTACATCGAGGGCCTCACCCGTGAAAGGATGGATGGCTCAACTGTTCCCATACCGATAAGACCCTGGAATGTGATGATCACTAAGCTCGACCTCAGCGACCCCTGGAGGAAGAGGATTCTGGAGAGGAGGGGCTACGCAGCGAAGGTTGGTGAGAGCTGATGGGTAGGAAGGGTCCAACGAGGCATATGAAGCGGGAGAAGACGCCTCCCTTCTGGCCCATACACCGGAAGGAGTATGTCTGGGCCGTTAGGCCGAGTCCAGGCCCCCACCCCATAGAGGCCTCCATACCGCTCCTCGTCATCCTCAGGGATATGCTCGGCTACGCTAAGACGAGGAAGGAGGCTAAGAGGCTGATCAAGGAGGGTAAGATCCTCGTCGACGGCAGGCCGAGGAGGGATGAACGCTTCCCCGTCGGCCTGATGGATGTGGTTGAGATACCCGACACGGGTGAGGCCTATAGGATGCTTCCAGCTAGGGGGAGGAGGCTTACCCTCCACCCCATCGATGGAGAGGAGCGTGGATTCAAGCTCTGCAGGATCATCGGCAAAACCACCCTGAAGGGGGGGAGAACCCAGCTGAATCTCCACGATGGGAGGAACATCCACCTCCCAGATGGCGGAGACCAATATAGGGTGAATGACGTATTGAAGCTGGCCATCCCCCATCAGGAGATACTAGACCACGTAAGATTCGAGCCTGGAGTCATAGCCCTAGTCATTGGAGGACGCTCAGTGGGAGCAGTTGGAAAACTGAAGGAGATCGGCCCAGAGCCAGGGAGATGGAGGACGGCCGCCCTAGAGACGAGTAAGGGCGAGGTGAGAACCCTACTGAGATACATCTTCGCCATAGGCCGAGAGGAACCCCTAATATCGCTGCCGGAGGCTGATTAAGGTGTCCATGGAGCAAGCCGAGGAGACAACAGGGGAGGTGGAGGAGAAGCCGAAGAGGAATCCGATGCTTGAGCCGAGGATAGGGAAGGTCGTCGTAAACATCTGCGTAGGCCGATCCGGCGAGCCGCTGGAGAAGGCCGTGAGGATTCTAGAGGAGCTAACAGGTCAGAAGCCTTCGATCAGGAGGGCTAAGAAGACCATCAGGGCCTTCGGCATTAGACGTAAGGAGCCGATAGCCTGCATGGTCACCCTCAGGGGGGAGAAGGCCGAGGAGTTCCTCCGAAAGGCCTTGGAAGCCGTAGGCAACCGGATACCGCTGAGAAGCTTCGACGAGCATGGAAACTTCGCCTTCGGCATAAGGGAGCACATCGACATACCAGGGGTGAAGTATGACCCCGAGCTGGGCATCGTGGGGATGGATGTCATCGTCAACATAGAGCGCCCAGGATATAGGGTTGCCCGCAGGAGGAGGGCTAAATCCAAGATCGGGAGGAGGCATAGGGTTTCGAGGGAGGAGGCGGTTGAGTTTATAAGGAGCCACTTCGGAGTTGAGGTGTTCTGAGATGGAGGAGGAGAAGAAGAGGAGGTTTGGAAAGGGAAGCCGCAGATGCATCAGATGCGGAACCCACGACGGATTGATTAGGAGATATAATCTCAATATATGTCGCAGATGCTTCAGGGAGGTAGCTGAGAAACTGGGATTCAAGAAGTATATGTGAGGATGAGAATATGACGATGAATGACCCCCTCGCCAACGCCCTCACGACGATCAGAAACCATGAGGAGCGTCGCAAGAAGGAGTGCATCATCTGCCCAGCCTCAAAGCTGATAGGGAAGGTGCTGAGGATCATGCAGTCTAAGGGCTATATCGGCGAGATAGAGTTCATAGACGATGGCAGAACAGGTAAGTTTAGGGTTCAACTCTTCGGCAGGATCAACGACTGTAGGGCGATAAAGCCGAGGCATGCGGTGAAGGTTAAAGAGATGGAGAAGTGGGAGAAGCGCTATCTGCCAGCTAAGGATGTGGGCATCCTCATCCTCACAACGCCTCAAGGCATCATGACCCATGAGGAGGCGAAGAAGAGGCATATAGGCGGGAGGCTATTAGCCTACGTCTATTAGGGTGATGCCTATGGCCTTCACCGTCGTCGAGAGCTTCGTCGACATCCCCGATGGAGTTGAGGTATCCCTAGATGGGAAACGGGTGAGGGTCTCGGGGCCGAGGGGCATCATCGAGAAGGACTTCACCCACGCCAAGGTTGAGATCACCCTAGACGGCGACAAGGTGAGGGTCTGGGCCCTAAACCCCCGTAAGAAGGAGAAGGCCCTGGTGAAGACCATCGCCAGCCACATAAACAACATGATCAAGGGCGTGACGAAGGGCTTCAGATATAAGCTCAAGATCGTATATGTTCACTTCCCCATCAACGTTCAAGTCGCAGGAGATAGGGTTCTCATTCAGAACTTCCTCGGCGAGCGTAAGCCTAGGGAGGCGAGGATCATCGGCGACGTCAAGGTCTATGTCCAGGGGGAGGATGTAATCGTTGAGGGCATAGACATCGAAGCCGTGGGGCAGACGGCGGCCAACATAGAGCAGGCGACCAGGATCAGGCGGAAAGACCTTAGAAAGTTCCTCGATGGCATATATGTCTATGCGAAGGAGGAGATTGGATGAACACCCTGGAGCTCCGTAGGAGGCTTCTGAGGCTGAGGAGGCGGATAGCATCCAAGAGGCCGAGGTTTAGGAGGCAGGAAAGCTGGAGATACGTCAGGATCAAGGAGAGCTGGAGGAGGCCGAGGGGTATAGACAGCAAGATGAGGTTGAAGAAGAAGGGTTGGCCACCCTCACCCAGCGTCGGATACCGAGGGCCGAAAGCCGTGAGGGGGCTACACCCATCAGGCTATGAGGAAGTCCTAGTCTACAACGTCGGAGACCTCGCAACCATAGACCCAGAGACCCAGGCCATCAGGATCGCGGGAACCGTTGGAGCTAGGAAGAGGGCCACAATACTCGCTGAGGCTGAGAAGAGGGGGATAAAGGTTCTCAACCCTGGATTCGAGGAGGAGGTGGAGGAGATTGAGCCTTAGAAGCCAGAGGAGATTGGCCGCCTCCATACTCGGCGTCGGAGTCAACCGAGTGTGGATAGATCCCGAGCGGGTCGACGAGGTGGAGACAGCCATCACCAGGGAGGAGATAAAGAGACTCATCGATCGAGGCGTCATAAGGGCTCAGCCCCTTAAGGGTCAGAGTAGGGGTAGGACGAGGATTTTGAAGGCTAAGAGGCGTAAGGGTCGTCGAAGAGGCCCTGGAAGCCGTAAGGGGAGCAAATATGCCGTCGTCTCAAGGAAGAGGCGATGGATAAACCGGATAAGGGCGCTGAGGAAACGGCTTAGACTGCTCCGTGATAGACGCATCATCACCGTCAGCACCTATAGGATGCTTTATAGGAAGGCGAAGGGAGGGATGTTCAAGAGCTGCGCAGACCTGGAGAGATATATAGAGGAGCATAAGCTGAGGAGGAGGATCCTTGGCTAGGGGGCCAGGTTACACGGTGCCATATCGGCGTAGACGGGAGGGGAAGACGGATTACCGAGCTAGGAGAATCCTCGCCACATCGGATAGGCCGAGATTCGTCGTGAGGCCGACGAATAGGAACATCATCATACAGCTCATCGAGGCCAGAATAGAGGGAGACCACGTCCTCACCCAGACGACCTCCCACGAGTTGGTGAAGCGCTTCGGATGGCTAGGAGGCCGAAAGAACACGCCGGCAGCATATCTACTCGGCATGATAGCCGGCTATAAGGCCCTTGAAAGGGGAATTAAAAGCGCCATATTGGACATAGGCCTCAAGAGGGCTACGAGGGGATGCAGGATCTTCGCGGCGGTGAAGGGGGCGAGGGATGCGGGGTTGGACATCCCCTGCGACCCCGAGGTCTTCCCCTCCGATGAGCGCATCGAGGGCGCCGTGATAGCTGAGTATGCGAAGATGCTCCTCGAAAACCCCGAGGAGTATGAGAGGAGATTCTCAGAGTATCTTCGAAGGGGGCTCAGACCCGAGGAGCTCCCGAAACACTTCAAGGAGGTTAAGGAGAGGATCCTGGAGGAGATGGGCGGTGAGCGGTGAGGAGGAGTGGAGGCCTAGAACGGAGCTAGGCAGGATGGTGATGGAGGGTAAGATCACCTCCATCTACGAGATCTTCGAGATGGGCTATAGGATCAAGGAGGTTGAGATAGTCGATGCGCTGCTCCCAGACCTCGTCGACGAGGTGATAGACATCACCCTCGTTCAGAAGCAGACAGACGCCGGAGAGAGATCGAGGTTCAGAGCGCTAGTCGCCGTTGGAAACATGGACGGCCTCGTAGGCGTCGGCCTCGGGAAGGCTCAGAGGGTTAGGACGGCCATAGAGAAGGCCATAAGGGATGCGAAGCTCAACATCTACCCCATCAGGAGGGGATGCGGAAGCTGGGAGTGCGGCTGCGGAGAGCCGCATTCACTGCCCTTCAAGGTCTGGGGTAAATGCGGCAGCGTCGAGGTAACCCTCATCCCTGGGCCTAAGGGCCTCGGCCTAGTCATCGGCGACACGGCGAAGACGGTTCTACGGCTGGCGGGGGTGAAGGACTGCTGGTCTAAGACGAGGGGCGACACCCGGACGGCGGTTTCCTTCGCCTACGCCACCTTCAACGCCCTTAAGATGACTTGGAAGATGATGACCCCGAGGGATTGGGCGAGCTGAGATGGAGCGCCGATGCCTATTGGTGATAAGAATCCGTGGGAGGGTGAACGTCCCTAAGAGGGTTAGGGACACCCTCCACATGCTGAGGTTGAGGAGGAACAACACAGCCACCCTAATAGATGATAGGCCAAGCTATAAGGGGATGCTCCAGAGAGCCAAGGATTGGATCACCTGGGGTGAGCCGACGGTTGAGACCATCAAGATGCTGCTGGAGAGACGGGGTGAGAAGGTTGGAGGAGGACGCATCGACGAGGAGACCCTGAAGACCCTGGGATACAGCAGCCTCGAAGAGCTTGCCGAAGACCTATACCACTGCCGAGTGGAGCTCCATAAGTTGAAGGGGATCAAACCCTTCTTTAGGCTTCACCCACCGAGCAAGGGCTTTAAAGGGTCGATTAAACGCCCCTATAAAGCCGGCGGAGAGCTGGGGTATAGGGGTGAAGCCATAAACGAGCTGGCTGAGAGGATGAGCTGAGAAAACCCTTTTTAAAACAATCATAGGGGGATGAATGGGATGCCCCACAAGCTGAGGAAGACCCGTAAACTCCGAGGCTCCAGAACCATGGGCTACGGCAGAGTAGGGCAGCATAGGAAATCCGGAGATAGGGGAGGCGTAGGCAAGGCTGGGGGGCGAGACCATTTCTGGATTAGAACCGTCAAATATGAGCCGAAGAGGTTTAGGAAGATCGGCTTCAAGCCACCCTCAGCCAAGAGGCCTAGGCCGCCAACCATAAACGTCGGCGAGCTAATGGAGCTCGCCTATAAGCTCTACGGGGCTGAAGCCCTGAAGAGGGGTGAACCCCTCGAACTAGACCTAGAGGCCCTAGGCTACGGAAAGCTCCTCGGCGAGGGGGAGGTCTCGATTCCCCTGAGGGTTAGGGTTCCCTCCTACAGCGAGGAGGCGAAGCTGAAGATCGAGGAGGCGGGTGGAGAAGTTCTGGGTGAGGGCTGATGGGCAGATTCCTCGAGGCCTTCAGGCCCATCTCCAGATTCATGCCGGAGGTGAAGCGGCCGGAGAGGAGGGTTCCCTTCAACACGAAGCTTCTCTGGACCGGCGTCGCCCTCATCATCTACCTCATCATGTCCGAGATACCTCTCTATGGCATAGCTCCCAGGGCTGAGAATCCAGCCCTCTTCACCATGCGAGTCGTCTTCGCATCGAAGTATGGCACCCTGATGGAGCTGGGCATAGGCCCAATAGTCACTGCGGGTCTCATCACCCAGCTCCTAGCGGGCTCAGGCCTCATAGAGGTCGACTTCTCCAACCCCGAGGATAGAGCCCTATTCACCACGGCGAGTAAGGCCCTCTCCATCATTATGACCATCTTCCAGGCCTCCATGTATATCATCAGCGGGGCCTATGGGAGACTCAACTTCACGGCCTCCATCCTCATACTGCTACAGCTCATAGCGGCCGGCCTCATCATCATGCTGCTGGATGAGCTTGTTCAGAAGTGGGGTATCGGCAGCGGGATAAGCCTCTTCATCGTCGCGGGCATCTCCCAGCGCATATGGTGGAACTCCTTCAGCATGCTACCCGTCGGCGACGGGAAGAGGCTTGGAGCCATTCCAGCCTTCTTCGAGGCCATTCTGCGACATGAACCAGTCTGGAGCTGGTTCCATAGAACCGGAGGCTTCCCAGATATGGTGGGCTTCCTGACGACGATGCTCCTCTTCCTCGCCCTCATCTTCATGGAGGGTATGCGGGTGGAGCTCCCCATCTCCCACTCCATGTATAGGGGCTTCAGAAGCCGTATGCCGCTGAAGCTCATCTACGTCTCCAACATACCAGTCATATTGGCTTACACGCTGTTCAGCAACATCCAGATCATATCGCAGACGATATGGCAGAGATGGAACATGGATAACTCCAATCCATTCCTCAACCTCATAGGGATGTTCAACCTCACGGATCAAGGCCCCACACCCATAGGGGGCCTCGTCTACTACATCACCTTCCCAGGGAGACTTGACGCCGTGATACAGCAGCCGGTGAGAGCCTTGATCTACGCAGTCATCGTCGTAACCGTCTGCGTCCTCCTCTCGAAGCTCTGGATAGAAGTGGGCGGAATGGATCCGAAGAGCGTGGCGGATCAGCTGCTGAAATCGGGGATGCAGATACCGGGCTTCAGGAGGAGTCGCAGACCCATTGAGAAGCTGTTGGAGAGGTATATACCGACGATCAGCATCCTAGGAGGACTCATCATCGGCATAGTATCCGCCGTCGCCCAATTCCTAGGAGTCTTCAGCACTGGGACTGGTGTATTGCTCTGCGTCAGCATCCTCTACCAATATTATCAGGCCATCATCCAGGAGCAGATCGAGGAGCTCTACCCCTTCCTCAGGGAGGCCCTGAGGTAGGGAGAGCTGAATATTATAACTACCGTTGTTATTCCAATCCATGTGGAGACGAGGAGGCTTTACTACGAGGATCCCTATCTCAGGGAGTTTGAGGCTATAGTTATCGCGGTTGAGGGGGATGGCGTAATCCTCAACCAGACGGCCTTCTACCCCGAGGGCGGAGGACAAGCTGGGGATACGGGCACATTAAACGATGTGAAGGTCATAAACACCATCCAGAGGGATGGGCGCATCATCCACCTCGTTGAGAGGCCCACAGCCTTCAAAGTCGGCGATGAGGTTAGGGGAGTCCTCAATTGGAGTCGTCGATACAGGATTATGAAGCTCCACTCAGCGTCTCACATCATGGAATACTTCCTATATCAACGCCTAGGCCCCCTGGAGAGGCTTGGATCCTACGTCGATGAGCGCAAAGACCGAGCCGACTACGCCTATGATGGGAGGCTCCCCCCAGAGGCTTTGAGATGGGTTGAGGAGCAGACTAACCGCTTCATAGCTGAGGGGCATCCAATCGTCATCACCCTAGACCCCGATAGGCCTGGCTGGAGGATCTGGAGATGCGGCCCGATAGAGATGTACTGCGCCGGAACCCATGTGAGGAATACGAGGGAGATCGGCAGAGTCAGGCTGAGACGTCGAAATCCAGGTAGAGGCGTTGAGAGGGTTGAGACCCTATTAGCTGAGGATTGAAGCTCTTAAATAGCTTGATCAAGGTTTTTTCGAGGAACGATATGTTCAGACCTCCAAGGGGGACTAGGGACTATCTCCCATGGGAGATGTGGAGGAGGAATTGGGTCATAGACCGCATAAGGGAGGTCTTCGAGGCCTATGGCTATGAACCCCTCGGGACACCCGCCTTCGAGAGCTGGGAGATGCTGAAGCTCAAGAGCGGTGAGGACATCATCAGGGAGATCTACTACTTTAAGGATAAATCCAACAGGGAGCTGGGCCTCCGATTCGAGTGGACAGCCTCCCTCTGTAGGGTCGTCGCCTCCCATAGGGAGCTGCCAAAGCCCTTCAAACGCTACGCCATCGGCCCCGTCTGGCGATATGAGCGGCCATCGGAGAAGCGCCTAAGGGAGTTCTGGCAGGCAGACGTGGACATAGTCGGCGTCGCCGACCCGATAGCCGACGCGGAGGTCATATCAGTCGCCGTAGACGCCTTGAAACGCCTCGGCCTGGAGGGATTCAAGGTGAGGATCAACGATAGACGCATCCTAGAGGCCTTCGTCGAACTCCTAGAGCTGCCGAGGAATCTATCACTAGACATCTTCAGGGCGATAGACAAGCTGAACAAGATCGGCGTCGACGGCGTCGAGAGGGAGCTGTCAAAGCTCGGGATACCCGAGGAGAAGAGAGGGAAGCTGATGGAGATGATCGATGTCAGGGGAGAGCCGGAGGAGAGACTTGGGGAGGTGGAGGAGATCCTTAAGCATTCCGAGTTGGGGCTTCGAGGCCTGGAGGCTCTAAGGGGCGTCGTCGAATACTCTGGGAGATTCGGCTTCAGGCCCCATCTACTTCTAGACCTAAGCCTCGCAAGGGGATTGGACTACTACACCGGCCCCGTCTTCGAGATATATCTCGGCGATGTAAGCATCAGCATCGCCGCTGGAGGCCGATACGATGAGTTGATCCAGCTCTACGGCGGCGACCCAACACCGGCGACGGGCATCTCCCTAGGCGTCGAAAGGATCGTTGCCACCCTACAGGAGCTTGGAGTCCTAGATGATCTGAGGGTTGGAACCGAGGTCTTCGTCGCCTCAGCCTCCAACTCCGTGAGGGATAAGGCCATAGAGATCGCTCAGAGGCTTAGGAGGGCGGGCATATCAACGGACTTAGACTTGATGGGTAGAAGCCTCTCAAAGCAGCTTGAATACGCCAATCGAAGAGGCTTCAGGAAAGTCGTCATAGTCGGCTCCAGGGAGCTGGAGCAGGGGGGAGTCACGGTGAGGGATATGGAGACCGGAGAGCAGAGGTTCATCCCCCTGGAGAGTCTTTTGGATCATCTAGGCCCCCGCTGAAATCCATCTCCCTCAGCGTATAGTAGACAACCTCTCCACGTCTATCCACAACTGCGATCTTCAGGGTTCTCCCACCCTCCTCAGCCCTCTCAAGGGCCTCCATAAGCCTCCTAATGGGCTGGGGCGCCCCCTCTGGTAGGGGGTAGACCTCATAGCTGGGAGGCGCCCTGGGATAGGAGCCTCGCTCATAGACCAGCAGCGAGTGGGCCTCCTCCCGCACAACATACCCCTTCATCCTCAGATCACGGTAGATGAGATACCTTATCCAGAGGGATGTAGATGTCGAGGGCCTCCCCAGGAGGCTTCTCACGAGGTCTCCCAGGCGATCCCGCAGTCCCCCTCGGGTTGAGAGCCTCCTCAGGAGCTCCTTAAAGCCCAGTTTAACTCCCCGCTCATCATACACCTCGATGCGGTTTCTATCCAGGAGGTATAGGGCCTCGCAGGGGGTGAGACTTAATTGTCGATGCTTGAAGCTTCCATAGCCATCCTGATGGAGGCTATTAGCCTCGTCGAAGTCTGGGATGAGGATCGCTCCGTCGATGTATAGGGCCTTAACCAAGTTCGACCACTCTAAGGATTAGGCATCCATAAAGGTTTCTGGATCGACCTCAGATACCTATGATCCAGCCATCTCAGGGAATCATATCACTCATCGGGTTTACTCTCAGCGATCAGTGGGAGCTGTTTAGAATCCATAAACTTCATTTTATTCTAAATCTTTCCTCCGCCGGATTGACCCCAGCCTGGTGGCTCGCCCCCCTCTCCACCCTCTCAGCCCTCCTAGCCTCCCTCACCCTACTCGCGATATTGAGGGTGAGGATACCATCCCAGCAGCCCTCCATGGTGGAGGATCAGCCATCTAGACATCTCATCGATCCCTGGATGGATAGGCTTCTCGTGGCCACGATCCTGATATCCTCCATCACAAGTCTCCTCTCAACCATACCAGGCGTTGAGAGGCCATCGTGGCTGTTCCTCGCCCTCCAGGGCTTCACATACACCTCAGCAGCCCTATACTACGCATCGCTCAAGGAGGATTAGAGACGCCTCTCCTGGGGCAGAGATCCGAGAGGAAGCAGACATCACATCTAGGCCTCCTCGCTCGACATATCTCCCTCCCAAATCTGATGAGGGCTAGGTGGAGGTCTAGATACCTCTCAGGGCTGGCGGCGGCCTCCAGGGTTCTCCTAACCTCATCATAGTCAGCCCCCCTGGGGACTAGGCCGAGTCTCACGGCTATTCGATGTATATGCCTATCTATGGGCAGCACCCTGAAGCCGCCCTCGAAGAGGAGAACCACGTCAGCCGTCTTCCTACCGACGCCTGGAAGCTCCATCAACAGCCTTCTCGCCTCCTCGTAGGGCCTATCTAAAAGAGGCTTCAGATCTCCCCCATATCGCCGCAGAACCAGCTCGGCTACACGCTTGATAACCCCAG
Source organism: Candidatus Bathyarchaeota archaeon (assembly GCA_937898665.1). Lineage (GTDB taxonomy): Archaea > Thermoproteota > Bathyarchaeia > TCS64 > B23 > B23. The sequence goes on from CALEIY010000127.1 coordinate 13,393, forward strand.
CCCGTTGACGGTGCATGCCGGCGGGCCTTATAGCCTCGGCGATCTCCTCGATGGATGCCTCCGCCAGACGTCTAGGCTCCACCCCTATCAGGGATTCGAGGCGTCTATAGGCTGTCTGTGTGTTGGCCCTACTCGTGTTCTGGCTGAGGATGGTTCGAATCAAACCCTTGAAGGGGTCTCCAATCCTCGGGGGATGTATCACGCCGTAGCGGGTTAGAACACGGCTGACGATCTCCTCAACCCTCTCCAACCGCCGCCACAGCCTCCAATCGGGGCTTCTCAACCTCCTCAAGCCTCTGGATTATAAGCTGGAGGAGGCCGTCGAGGTTTATGCGCTCCTTCGCGGAGACGGCTATCCAGGGGAGGCCAAGCAGGGGGAGGCCGAGATCATCGCCGATGGATTCACCTCTCTCAGGGGCGAGGTCGAGCTTGTTGAAGACGACGATGATTCGATCTGGGGAGACCCCTATATCGGTGAGCAGCCTTACGCCCTCCCGCAGCTTCATCCTCAGCGTCAGGAGAGGGTCGTTGATCTCTAGGAGAAGCAGAACCAGGTCGGCGCATCTAATGTCCTCCAAGTTGAGTTCGAAGCTCTTTATCAGCCTCGGGTCGAGGTCTAGGACGAAGCCTATAGTGTCGATGAACAGAAGCGTCTTCCCATCCTCCAGATATCGACGCTGATACTTGCTGCTCAACGTCGTGAAGGGCTTAGGGCTGACGGGCTTATCCTCCCCCGTCAGGGCGTTGAAGAGACTCGTCTTACCGGCGTTGTAGAAGCCTGAGATACAGATGATGGGGTATCCCAGCGACTTACGCTTATAGATGCGCCTCTGCTTCTCCCTCTTCAAGGCCTCTATGCGCTCCCTGATCTTCGCCTGCCTACGGGTGATCTCCCTCAATCGGCTGTGGTAGGCGTACTCGCCCATGCTCCTGAAGAAGGGATGCTCATTCCTGAACTTCAGGGAGGCCTCCAACTTGAAGTAGGGCGCCAGCTTCTCCAATCTCGCAGCCTCGATCTGGAGCTTGCTTAGGTTGTCTGAGGCCATCCTGTCGAAGATCTCCAGCGTTATCTCATATCTGTCGACGACGTCGCATCCCAGCTCCCTGATGAGGTTAAGCTTCTGACTGCTGGTGAGGATGTTATAGAAGACGACGAGGTCGACGTGCTTCGCCTTCACGAAGCGCTTGATCTCAGCGACCTTCCCACTGCCGATGAGGAATTTGGAGTAGGGCTGACTCCTAGTCTGGATGAATTCACCGACGATCTCTAGGCCGAGAGTCTCCACTAGCCGTCTAAGCTCCGCCATCCTGATCTTGTATACGACGTGATCATGGACGTTGGTCTTCAGCATGCAGAGGACGGCTCTGCCCTCTGACTCCACCCACTCCCTCCTTCCCTTTACGAAGGATTTAATCACTTTTAGGCATATCTCATCAGAGGTGTCGAGGTTGCTGGCGATTGTGGGAGGCAGGATCATCGATGGAACGGGTCGTGAACCCATAGAGGATGGAGTCATCCTCGTCGAAGGCGGCAGGATAAAGGCCGTCGGCAGACGGGGGGAGGTTGAGATACCGGAGGACGCCGAGGTCATCGATGCCTCAGGTAAAACCGTTCTGCCAGGCCTCATAGACGCCCACTGCCACTTCCTCATGATGGGCCTCGGCCTACTGAGATACATAGACCTAAGTGAGGCCAAGAGCCTCAAGGAGGCCCTTGAATTGGTGAGGAAGCGCGTCGAGGAGACCCCGAAGGGGCAGTGGGTTCTAGGCCGTGGATGGGATGAGAGCCACTGGCCTGAGCGGAGATACATAACGAAGGAGGACCTCGACCCCATAGCCCCAGACAACCCCGTGATGCTGGTGAGGATCTGCGGCCACCTCATCTCCGTCAACAGCAAGGCTCTGGAGATCGCGGGCATAACCAGGGATACGCCGAATCCACCTGGGGGACTCATCGATAAGGGGCCGGATGGAGAGCCGACGGGCATCTTAAGGGACGCCCGTGAACTCATCGAGAGGGTTATACCGCCGCCGACGGAGGAGGAGGCCCTGGAGGGCTTGAAGAGGGCCTGCGACCTGGCCCTGAGGCTTGGATGCACCAGCATACAGGATGCAGGTCTCAACCCCTTCGCCCTCAGGGTCTATCAGAGGGCGTGGGAGGAGGGCGTCCTGAAGGTTAGAGCCTATCTCATGCTGGCTGAGGAGGCGGCTGAGGCGGCTGAGAAGCTGGGCATCAAAACCGGCTTCGGCGACGAGATGCTCCGCATAGGGTCCGTGAAGCTGCTGGCCGACGGCTCCATGGGTGCTAGAACCGCAGCCCTCTTCGAACCCTATGCCGACGACCCCTCCACCAGGGGGATCTTAACCCTCGAACCCGAGGAGCTCCGGAGGCTGATTAGGGAGGCTCACAGCCGTGGATTCCAGGTGGCCGTCCACGCCATCGGCGACAGGGGAATAGAGGAGGTGATAAACGCCATAGAGGAGGCGCTGAGGGAGAATCCCAGACGAGACCACCGGCATCGAATAGAGCACTGCGAGGTGCTCACCCCAAATCAGATTGAGAGGATTAGGGAGCTGAACCTCATAGCCTCGATGCAGCCAAACTTCGTTGGAAACTGGAGTGGCCCTGGAGGCATGTATGAAGCCCGCCTAGGACCTGAGAGATTGAGGAGGAACAATCCCTATCGAGTGCTGCTGGATGAGGGTGTCCACGTCGCCTTCGGCTCAGACTCCATGCCCTTCCACCCCCTCTACGGCATCTGGTCAGCCGTCAACCATCCGATAAGGGAGAATCGCATAAGCGTCGTGGAGGCTGTTAGATGCTATACATGGGAGTCCGCCTACTCCAGCTTCGAGGAGCATCTTAAGGGGAGCCTTGAGCCTGGGAAGCTGGCCGATATAACCATCGTCGATGGAGACATGATCAGGGAGCCTGACCGAATCAAGGATATGGAGGTCTATATGACGATAGTTGGGGGTAGAATCCTCTATCGAAGAGGTTGAGCCGATTCAACGCCTTTTTATAGGCCTCATGAAGGTTGATATTCGATAGACTTGGGTAAGTTGAGGACCGTTGAGATAATCATCAGAGGCGATATAATAGAGAGGAATATCATCCTCAAATTGGCTGAGAGGCTTAGGGAGAGCGGCTTAAGGGCGGACTTCAGCAGCAGCATAGCCGTTCCACCCGTCTTAAAGGCGGTTGAGAGACGTTATCCAAGCCTGGCGGTTCTATACGCCACCGTCGACCTAGAAGACCTCTTCAGCTTCAAAGCCCTTGTGGAGGAGCTCTGCTCCCAGGAGGAGTGCACCATCCTCTCCTTCAAGGAGCTCTAGGGGATTTAGACTTGAAGCTTGGGCGGGGAGCTAAGTTCATCGCCGTCGCCTCGGCGTCAGCCCTCTCCTTCTACGCCTCCAGCGGCCTGCTCGCCCAGGGGGAGAGATGCGCCCTGACGCTGTTGATCCTGGCGGCGGGGCTGTGGATGACTGAGGCTCTTCCCCTCGCGGCCACATCGCTTTTGATACCCCTCCTCCAATCGATGCTGGGCATCCAGGGCTTCCGCGAGGCGCTTCAACCCTTCTTCGACCCCGTTGTCATGCTCCTCTTAGGCGGCTTCCTCCTAGCCGTAGCCGTCGATAAACATGATCTCGATGAGTATATCGCCCATCAAATCCTATCGAGATTCGGCGGCGATGCGAGGCTTCTAATCCTATTGACGATGCTGACAACGGCCCTCCTGTCGATGTGGATCAGCAACACGGCCTCGACAGCTCTAATGCTGGCCATAGCGTTGAGGATGACCGAGGAGGTTAGAGATTCGAGGGGGAATCTATCGAAGATCCTGGTCTTGGGAGTCGCCTACTCGGCCACCGTCGGGGGGTTGGCCACCCTCGTTGGGACAACCACCACGGCCATGGCCGCGGGGATGCTGAGGGAGATGACTGGATATGAGATCACCTTCCTAGGCTGGAGCCTATTAGGGCTGCCGATAACGTTGACCATGATCCCCATCATCTGGCTTCTCCTCCTAACCCTCTTCCCCACCGATGTGAAACGGCTTCCAACCCTAGAGGTGGAGCTGGAGATGAACCCTAGGCAGAGGTTGACTCTCATCCTCTTCGCGTCCTCCATAGTTCTATGGGCCACGGGTAGGCTGCCTGAACCCCTCGCAAGGCTGCTAGGCTGGGGTGGACATGGCCTATCCTCTGGGGCAGTCGCAGCCCTGATAGGATTCCTCCTCTTCCTAACGGGACTCCTCGACGAGCATGACATCTCAAGGGTTGATTGGGGGACGCTACTCCTCATCGGTGGAGGACTAAGCCTAGGCTCAGCCCTCAAGGTCTCAGGGCTTACGGCGAGGATCGGGAGAGTCATCCTAAGCCTAGGTGGACTACCAACTTCGATGACCCTACTCCTAATAGCCTTCCTCAGCCTCGGAGTCAGCATCATAGCGAGCAACACCGCGAGTGCGGGGATCCTGCTACCCATCGTCATCGGCATGAGCGGAGCCATGGGGATTAGGGCGAGCATACCCGCGGCCGTAGTCGGCATAGCCACCAGCCTAGACTTCATGCTACCAGTCGGGACGCCGCCCAACGCCATAGCCTATAGCACCGGCAAGGTCTCGCTGAGGGAGATGATCAAGGCTGGAATCCTCCTAGACATCATAGGCGGCCTCCTGACAACCCTGATGGCCCTCATCCTCTGGCCACATATACTGTGAGGATAAGAGTGAAGAGCCTCGTCAACCATAGATCCCGAGATGGGAGTCGTAGAGGAGCTCCTAGAGAGGATAGAGGATGAGAGGGTCGACGATCTAACCGTGGAGGAGGCGATTCTAGGCGTCGGATACACGGCCGTCAGGATAGACTCGGGGGATGTAGGCCTATGCCACTCACTTCTAGGGGAGAACCCCTGTCCCAGGGGAATATCGAAGAGGGCGGGCACCCTCAGAGATATGAAAGCCCTAGAGCTTGCGAGGCTCGCCGCCTCCCAAGACCTAAGTGAGAGGGTCGTCGGAATGGCGGCCCTAAACGCATTGGCGCATCACATCTTCCAGGAGCATCGATACAGGGTTTGGAGGGGGAACCTCCTCCCACATCTGCTGAGGGAGATTAAACCCAGCGACACAGTAGTCCTCATAGGCTACATAAGGCCCTTCGAAAAACCCCTGAGGGAGGCATCCTCCAAACTCATAATCCTCGAGAACGATCCCACGAGGAGGGGGAGGGCGCTGCCAGGCTCTGAGGCTCCGAGGATCCTCCCCGAGGCCGACATCGTGGTGATCACCGGCAGCAGCATAGCAAATGGAAGCATAGACGAGATTCTCAGCCTCTCCCAGGATGCGAGGTTTAAAGCCGTTGTCGGAGCCTCAACGCCGCTCCTCCCCGACCCCCTCTTCGACAGAGGCGTAGACGCAGTTGGAGCCTTGAGGGTTGTAGACGCCGACAGCCTCATGCAGATCGTAGCTGAGGGAGGGGGAACTAGGGAGATCAGGAGGGCTGTAAACTACCTCAACCTCGCTCCCATCGACGGCTGTTAGACCTTGACGCTGAACTTCAGGATCGCCAGCCCCACGGCTGAGATGATGAGGGAGAGGGGGAAGATGGCGGGGAGGCCGTAGACCTCAGCGATTAGGGAGGCGAGCGTCGGCGATAAAGCCCCCATGACGCTTGGGGGGAGGAAGAGGAGGCTGTAAGCTAGGCCTCTATGGCTGCTGGGTGAGAGCCTAGCGATGATGGAGGAGTTGGCCGGCATACCCAGGGTGGTGAGGAAGCCATAGAGGATGTAGAGGGGAGTGAAGATCAGGGGTGTAGGCGCGACCGCCGCGAGGGCTATGGAGATATAGGCCCCAGAGAGGGTGAGGAGGAGCCAACGCTTCTCCCCAAACCTCGATGCGAGGAATCCTCCGAGGGGGGCGGCGAAGATGCCTACTAGGGAGGAGGCTCCATACACGATGCTTGAGACCGCCTGACTCAGCTGTCTAACATCGACGAGGTATAGGGTGATGAAGGATGCGATCATCTGACCCCCCATGGTTCTGAGGGAGACGAAGAGGAGGAAGAGGATGAAGCTGAGACTCAACATGCTCGAAGCCTCCTCCACCTCCTCCAACTCCTCCCCAACATCGAGCTTGGGTTCATATCTGATGGGGAGGATCGAGATGATGCCTACAAGTATAGGTATCAGCCAGAAGAGGTAGACACCCCTCCAGGTGATGGGGAGGAGCGCCATCAACAGGCCGGCGGATATGGGGCCGAGGGAGAGGCCGAGCGTCCCACCGGCCCCCTGAATCCCAAGGGCCTTGGGGCGATCCCTCGGGGAGAAAAGCTTTGAAACCAGGCTATAGGCTGCGGGATGATAGATTGCGCTGTTCATATAGACGAGGGAGACGGCGGCCACCAGCATCCAGGGATTCATCGACCTCCAGGCCAATAGGCTGCCGAGGGCCGCGATGGAGAGGTTCAGGAGTATCATCCTCTTAGATCCGAATCGATCGGCGAGGAAGCCCATGGGCAGCGTTAAGAAGGCCTGAATCAGAGGCGGAATCGACGCCATCAACCCCAACTCCCTCAACGAGAGCCTATACTCCTCCCTTATGATGGGGAAGAGGGCGATGTGAACCCTCTGGAGGACATGGGTCAGCATGTGGGCTAGGGTGACGGCGAAGAGGGAGTAGCTGAGGATCGAGAGCTTCTCATCCCTCCTCAAGGCTCAGGCCCCGAAAGAGTCTTCTAAGACTCCACACACTTCTATTTTAAGTCTGCTGAGGTGGGGAGCATGATGACGAGAGCCGAAGCCCTGGAGAGGGTTCGAAGGCATGTGAAGAATGAGAGGCTTGTGAAACATATGATCGCAGTCTCAGCCATAATGAGGGGCCTCGCCCAACATCTAGGTGGAGACCCAGACCTCTGGGAACTAGTCGGCCTACTCCACGACATAGATTATGAGGAGGTTGGCGGAGACATGAGGCGGCATGGACTGCTCTCCGCCGAGATGGTATCCGACGTGCTGCCGGAGGAGGCGCTCCACGCCATAAGGGCGCACAACGAGCTGACAGGCGTCGAGGCTAAAAGCCCCATGGACATCGCCCTCATAGCCGCCGACGCCCTCTCAGGCCTCATAGTCGCCACAGCGCTGATGATGCCGGATAAGCGGGTGGCCACCGTCAAGGTTCGAAGCCTGAAGAAGAAGTTTAAGGATAAATCCTTCGCAAGAGGCGTAGATCGAAGCCGCATCAGGAGATGCGAGGAGCTAGGCCTCACCCTAGAGGAATTCTTCGACCTCGGCTTAAAGGCGATGAGAGGCGTCAGCGAGGAACTCGGCCTATAAACCCACCGCGGGGAGACAGATCTGACAGCCACCATCCAATAACATAACGCCCACGAGGCTTAGAGGCTATGAGGGGAGGAGCTCCTCAACATATCATGACATCAATGAATCAAGAAAGGGGGACGCTCACTCAGCTTCATAGACGGTTTTTCCGCCGAGGATTGTTCTCAGCACCTTAATCGACTTGATCTCGTCGATGGGGCAGGTTAGGATGTCTCGGTCGATGACGATGATGTCAGCCAGCTTCCCAGGCTCAAGGCTCCCCTTAAGATGCTCCTCGAAGCTGAGATAGGCTGCGTTGATGGTATACATCCTAATCGCCTCCTCCCTGCCGACGCACTGCTCGCCGCCCAGCTGCCTTCCGCCTTCCGTCCTCCGAGTTATGGCGGCCCATAGGCTTACGAAGGGGTTGTAATGGGTGACTGGGGCGTCGGTCCCCGCCGCGACCACTATGCCATGGTCGATCCAAGCCCTATGGGGTTTGGCCCAGCTGGCCCTCTCGGCTCCGACGTTCTCGTAGAAGCTGTCGCCGAGGTAGTATAGGAAGCTGGGCTGGGAGGCGACAACAACTCCGAGGCGTCGACACTGCTCAAAGTTCTCCTCACTCGGCAGATAGGCGTGGATCAACGTGAACCTCCTACCCTTAATGCGCCTCTTCCTATCCGTCTCCTCGAAGGCTTTTAGGACGAGGTCTATGGCCCTGCCACCGGCGCAGTGGACGCCTACGGTCATGTCGTGGAGATTCGCCTCGTCGATGAGTCTCTGAAGCTTCTCCAGGGGCATCGTCTGAACCCCATAGTTGTCGGGTTCGCCCTCATAGGGTTCTCTGAGCAGCGCCGTCCGACCCCCTATGCCGCCGTCTATCACCAGTTTTAGGCCGAGAAATCGGAGCATCTCGTCGCCGAAGCCCGTTGAGAGGGGGAAATCCCTGATGCGCTTTAAACTCTCCTCCAATGGCTCATCGCCCTCTACGCCCCTCAGCATCATGTTCACCCTCACCGTGAGGCCTCCCTCGGCCCTAGCCCTCTGATAGGCCCTCATATCCTCAGCGGTTATCCCAGGCTCGATGACGCCTGTGATGCCGACCTCATTTAGGGCTCTACAAGCCCTCTTTATGGCCTCCACCTTCCTCTCGAAGCTCGGCTGGGGGATATGTCTCTGAACAAGCCAGAAGGCTGGCCGCTCTAATAGAACCCCCGTTGGTTCACCATCCTCATCCTTAACGATGACCCCTCCCTCGGGCTGGGGAGTGTCTCGGTCTATGCCCGCGATCTCCAGAGCCTTGCTGTTGACTACGACGACGTGGCCGCAGGTTCTGATGAGATATACGGGATTATTGGGAGCCGCCTCATCGAGATCCCATCGATTCGGAAATCTATGCTCCTCCAGCTTCGACTGGTCCCATCCACGGCCTATGATCCACTCCCCTGGGCCAAGCTCCTTAGCCCTCTCCCTCACCGCCTCCACGATATCCCTGATAGACCTCATCGGAGGCGTTGAGCAGTTTATCCAGAACATGGTTAGGCCGAGGCTCAGCAGGTGGATGTGAGAATCTATAAGGCCTGGGAGGACAGTTTTCCCCTCTAGATCTATGACCTCCGTCTCCTCATCGATGTAGCGTTTAACCTCCTCATTTGAACCTACAGCCATTATCCGCCCATCCCTCACGGCGACGGCCTCGGCGATGGTGAAATCCCCATCCACGGTGATTATCTTCCCGTTGAGGAGAACCAGATCAGCCTTACAGGGTTCCTTAATCGACATCTCATGAATTAGGATGCCCATAGGGGCTTTAAGGTTCACCCCAGGAGTAGGGTCAGCTCCTCCACCCTGAGTTCAGGTATAAGGCTTCGGCCATGCCTCCTCAACCTTATGAAGCCCAGCTCCTCCAGGGCTTTTAGGTCGAGGTAGACATTCTTCACATCCCTCCTGAGATGCTCAGCCAGCTCGCTTATTGAGGAGAACCTCATCCTGGAGAGGGCGTCTAGGAGCTCCAGCCTCTTAGGCGTCAGCTTCGAGAGATCCTCAGCCGGCAGCTCCCACGTCTCCTCCACATAGTATTCCGACTCCCCCTCCTCATCGTATGCCCTCAAGGCATTCATCATCCCAGACCACTCAAGATAATCCTCAAGGCGCTCTATCCACCCCTCCACCGAGCGGTCGGAGGGTTCGGTGAGGCTCCCCCCATACTTCCTCTCCAGCTCCCTTATACGCCGGCGAACCTCCTCCACCGTCAGCCTCCTCAAAACCCTTATCCTCATCATTTTGGTTTAGAAGCCAAAAATCTTTATAAGCCCTCCCTCTGAGAGAAGGGTTGAGGCCTATGGGTTATCCCATCAACCGATTGGGGGACTTCATCTGGGAGATCCCTAAGAGCGCTGATCCTAGGATGAATGTCCCAACCAGGATATACGCCGACGACGCCCTCCTTAAGGGTATGACGAAGGATGCGACGATAAAGCAGGGCGTCGACGTGGCACAGCTTCCAGGGATATTGAAGTATAGCATCATACTCCCCGACGGCCATCAGGGCTACGGCTTCCCCATCGGAGGCGTAGCGGCCTTCGACGCCGAGGAGGGAGTCATCTCCCCAGGTGGAGTAGGCTACGACATAAACTGCGGAGTGAGACTCATCAGAACAGACCTCACCTACGATGAGGTGAAGCCAAAGCTTGGGGAGCTCATCGACACCATCTTCAGGCTTGTCCCCTGCGGCGTGGGCGTCGGAAGCAAGCTGAAGCTATCAACACGCGAGCTGGACAACGCCGTAGTCGAGGGTGTGAAGTGGGCGATAGACCACGGCTACGGCTGGGAGGGAGATGAGAAGCATATGGAGGAGGGCGGCTGCATGAAGGAGGCGAATCCGGAGAAGGTCTCCAACAGGGCTAAGCAGAGGGGAGCCGGACAGCTCGGCACTCTGGGAGCTGGAAACCACTTCCTCGAGGTGGCGAGGGTCGCCGAGGTCTATGATGAGCGCGTCGCTAAGGCCTTTGGGATCACGGGGCCTGGACAGGTGGTCATATGGATACACACCGGATCGAGGGGGTATGGCCATCAGATCGCCAGCGACTATATACGGATAATGGATAGGGCTGCGAGGAGATATGGCATAAGGCTTCCTTCACGGGAGCTGGTCTGCGCACCGGTGAAGAGCCGTGAGGCTGAGGACTACTTCCAGGCGATGGCCTGCGCCATAAACTGGGCCTTCATCAACAGGCACATCATAATGCACCAGGTTCGCAGGGCCTTCGAGGAGGTCTTTAAGAGGCCGGCTGAGGATATGGGTATGCACCTAGTCTATGGCATGACTCATAACACGGCGAAGAGGGAGTGGCACATCGTCGACGGTAAGAGGCGTCTCGTCATAGTCCATAGGAAGGGGGCCTCAAGGGCCTTCGGCCCTGGGAGGGAGGACCTGCCGCAGGATTATAGAGGCATCGGCCAGCCCGTCCTCCTCGTCGGAACAATGGGGACGGCGAGCTATCTCCTCGTGGGAACGGAGAAGGCTGAGGAGATCTCCTTCGCCAGCACGGCTCACGGCGCTGGGAGAGTCCTCTCCAGAGCTGCGGCTCGGAGACGATTCACTGCGAGCAGCGTCATCTCTGCGTTGAAGAGGAAGGGAATCATCGTCAGGGCCGCCAGCGGCCGAGTTGTCGAGGAGGAGACCCCTGAGGGCTACAAGGACATCCACAGGGTTGCCGAGGTAAGCCATAGACTGGGCATAGGGACGAAGGTGATGATGACTGTCCCCATAGCTGTCGCCAAGGGCTAGCCAAATAAGGAGCAACACCCTCTTTATCCACGGCCTTGACGAGGAGTTTGAAGCCTCACCTATGGTTCACCCTCTATAGATTGATGAATATGGGGGCTGGAAGAAGGGAGATAAGGGTCTCCACAACGGAGCTCTCCTCGGTGCTGGGATGCTCCCAGCAGTCAGCCTCCAGGCATCTGAGACTCCTCGAGCAGCTGGGCATGATAGAGAGAAGGGTTGGAGTCAACGGCAGCCATATAAGGATAACGGAGGAGGGGCTAAGAGCCCTATGGGAGGTCTACTATGGGCTTAGGAGGCAGCTGGAGGAGGGTGAATTGGAGACCTATATCTTCGAGGGCGTCGTATTCACAGGTCTCGGTGAAGGTGCCTACTACATCACTCGGGATGGATATAGGGAGCAGATAAGGGAGAAGCTGGGCTTTGATCCCTATCCTGGGACTCTCAACCTAAGATTGAGCGGGGGCTACATCGAGATGAAGCGGCGGCTGACCAGGATGCCAGCCATCATCCTGGAGGGCTTCAGAGATGAGGAGCGGAGCTTCGGCGCCGTGAGATGCTATCCAGCGGTCATAAACGATGACGTCGAGGGAGCTGTGGTAGTGGCCGATAGAACAATCTATGACGACTCGGTGCTGGAGGTGATATCGCCTATATACCTGAGAAAGCACTTCAACCTCAGGGATGGAGACCTCGTCAGAGTCTACGCATCCAGTCCTCGACAATCTTCCTCTTAATCTTAGAGGAGCTGCTCAACTCCTCATCGCCGAACCGCCCTATACGGACAACCTCGATGTCTAATCCCTTCTCCTCGATGATGCGTCTAACCTCCCTCTCGATTCGCTCCTGATCATAGCCTACCGCGATGATGTCGGGCTTCACATGCTCCAGGACGGCCTCTAGATTCATCTCCTCATAGCCGAGGAGGGCCTCATCGACGACCTTCAAGGCCTCGACGAGGGCTCTACGCTGATCCTCGGGGATGATGGGTCTCCTACCCTTCAGCCGTTCCACGGTTCGATCCCTCGCAACTATGACGACGAGTCTAGCATCGGGGCCTCCAAGCCTCTTAGCCTCCTCAAGGAAGCGGACATGGCCATAGTGGAGGAGGTCGAAGACTCCTGAGGCTAGAACCGTCTTACCCATAGGCCTCACCACTCAAACTCCGCTAGGCCCAGCAGCCTCAAGGCGTCGAGTAGACCCTCGCAATATGAGATGGCTGCCAACGCCGTAGGCCATCTCCCCTCACCGGCGTAGTATTCGGCGTCACTCAGATACCTCGCGGCATAATCCAATATCCTCCTAGCCCCCTCGCTTAGGGGTTTATCCCTCAGCTTCTCCATCACTCTTCTACAGGATTTCATATATCTCTCCACCAGGTGTTCGGGTTCACCCCTCGGCCTCCATCCCTTTAAGGCTTCCCCTGGACAGTCGGCCAAAAGCCTCAACCCCTCCTCCTCCATGAAGTGGAGGCGTCCAGGAATTATCAACGCCTGCGGGGGGTCGCCGAAGTCTACATCTAGGAGCTCCATGGCTCTACCCCCCCTGACGAGGGGGTTGCTCCAGCCTAGCCTTGCAACGCCGATGGCTGGCGTCTCCTCGTTGAAGACCTCCGGTCGATCAGCCTCTAGGAGGAGTCTCACCCCCTCGCTTACGCTCAGCCACCTATCCCTCTCGACATCTAGGTCTAGGAGGATTAGGGTGTGGAGGCCTAGGCTGAGATTCCCTTCCAGGGCTTCCAGAACCGTGTCGGGTGGCCCCCGCTCTGGGAGTGGAAGTGTGACTATCCTCCCAAATTTATAGAGGGAGAGACCCGTCTCCGCTATCGCTGTAAATATGGAGGAGCCATGGATCACCCATGTCGGTATGCCCCGCCTCTTGGCTTCAAGTAGCAGCGATATATGCGTCGTCGCGGCGAGGCAATCACCCCCGATAAGGAGGCCGACGAGGCTTCGGGATGCCTCGTCCAATATCCTAGGCTTCTCCCCCTCCAAATCCCTCCTTGAAAGCTCCGTTAGGGGTCTCTGGAGCACTTCTTCAAGCCGTTCCCTCGATGTGGAGAGCCTCGTGGTGTAGAGCTCCACGTAGAGCTTGTCGCAGCTCCTCGCCTCCTCTACGGCCCTTAGGCTGAGGTCATATTCATCTGCCAGGCCGATGCTGATGAGTTTAAGCCCCCTCCCCATCGTTCCTCCTCCTTAAGGGTATGCGCATTATGGCCCCACATCTCAGACAGGTGATGGCGACATGAGGCTCTCTACGCTGTCTGATCCTTACTCGACAATTAACGCCGGGGACGAGGAAGCCCTTACATCGACGACATATACGCCGACGGAGATCCCTCGGCAGATGTATGCGCACCCTCATAGCGATCCTCCTCGCCAGGTCTACATAACGCTGAGCACGTTCAGGATTCTGGTGGAAGACCTCATCGGCTAACCTGAACAATATCCGTATCCGTTCCAAGGCGATCTCCCTAGCCTCCCGATCCACCAAACCCTGCCCAGAGAACATCTCGACGACGAGGCTAAAACCCTTCCCACGAAGAAAGGGTTATAAGCCCTCGTTCAACCATCACAAATCTGGAGCGGGGTGGGGCAGCCAGGTTAGCCCGTGGGGCTCATAACCCCAAGGTCGGTCGTTCAAATCGACCCCCCGCTACCATTTAAATGGAAATCAACTACCTCCCGTTTATGCCATTAAATGACATCCCTTGCCAGGGGTGAAGATCCTCTTTCTCCATAGTCCTTAGATCCATTCTAATATCTGCGGCCAATCGATGATCACAGATGAGGATCTACACCATAGGCCACTCAAATAGGGGGCTGAGCGAATTCCTAGAGCTCCTGGAGGAGTATGGGATTGAGGTCGTCGTCGACGTTAGGCGTTGGCCCACCTCCTCGAGGTATCCCCACTTCAACGGCGACGGTCTCAGGGAGGCCCTCTCGGAGAGGGGCATCGACTACCTATGGCTCGGCGACGTCCTCGGTGGATATAGGCGATACAGCCTTGGGGAGTCCTCACCCAATAGGGGTTGGAGCCGTGGAGGCTTCAGGAACTATGCTGACTATGCTCTAACGGAGGAGTTTAGGCGGGGCCTGGAGAGGATTCTGAAGGTTGCCGCTGAGAGGCGTGTGGCCATCATGTGTTCTGAGAGGTTCTATTGGCGTTGTCATAGGCGCATCATATCGGATCACCTCCATGCGAGGGGCGTTGAGGTGATACATATCATCGATAGGGGTCGAATTCGGAGGCATAGGTTGACGAGGTTCGCAGTCATCAGGGATGGTGTTCCAATATACCCGCCTCGGAAGGCTCAGGTAGGCTGAGAGCATCATAGGATCGCTTTCCCCACTATAGGTATGGGGTGGCCACACTCTGGGCATCTACCCTCCTCCGTGATGCAATAGTCGAGAATCGAGAATCCATAACGCTCTATGAGGAGAGCTCCACATTCTGGGCAGTAGGTGTTCTCCCCTGGATGCCCAGGGATATTCCCGATGTAGACGTATCGGAGGCCAGCATCTAGGGCCATCTCCCTGGCCTTCTCCAGCGTCTTTACGGGTGTTGTCTTCGTCAATCCATACTCCCAGGCCCTGTAGGCGGGGTAGAACCTCGTGAAGTGGAGCGGCGTATCCCTCCCCAGCTTCAGCGTCCGCTCTATGATCTCCATGATGCATTCCTCATCGTCGTTGGCTCCGGGGATGAGGAGGTTCACCATCTCTATATGCAGCCCCCGACGTCTAGCCTCCATGGCGTTTCGCCATACCACCTCGACGTCAGCCCCGTTACAGTATCGCCTGTAAAAGGCCTCATCCCCCTTGATGTCGATGCAGAGCGAGTCGAGTCCAGCTTCGATGAGAAGCTCCAAAGCCTCCAGCGTGAAATAGGCGTTGGTATTCAAGTTCCGATATAGGCCATGCTCAGCGGCTAATCTAAAGCAGTCGAGGATATATTCGAAGAGGGTGCAGGAGGCCTCGTTGAAGGTAAACGAAAGGCCCCTTGCCCCCGAGCTGAGGGCGAGTCTTATGAAGGTCTCCGGGCTGGTGTAGGATGCCCTCCTAGGGTCGGCGTCCACCATACTCAGCGTGTAGTTCTGGCAGTAGATGCATCTTAGGTTGCATCCCCAGCTTCCAGCTGAGAGTGCTCCCGACCCTGGCCAGTAGTGGAAGAGGGGTTTCTTCTCTATTGGGTTGACAACCACCGATGTGAGATCCCCATACGTGAGCGTATAGAGTTTTCCGCCTCGGTTCATCTTGGAGCCGCAGAAGCCTCGACGGCCCTCAGCTACATGGCATCGGCGCTCGCAGACCCCGCAGGTCACCGAGCCGTCGGGGTGAGTCTCGTAGAGTAGGGCCTCCCGTATGGTCTTCTGTGTCAATCTGTTATAGGGGGCGTATAGGGAGCTTATGAAGGCTGTGCGGAAGCATTTTAAGTGTAAGCCTAAAAACTCTCTTCGCCGGAGTGTTTTTGAGATGGGTAGGCGTGTCCTCATCGCTCTGGGCGGCAACGCCATAAAGCAGCCCGATGAGTGGGGAACCTATGAGGAGCAGATGAGAAACGTCTATAACACCTGTAGGCAGATCGCTGAGATAGCCCGTAGGGGCTATGAGATCGTCATCACCCATGGAAACGGCCCGCAGGTGGGGAATCTCGCCATACAGCAGGAGCAGGCTCAGCACCTAGTTCCGCCGCAGCCCCTCCACGTCCTCGGAGCCATGACTCAGGGCCAGATCGGATACATGATCCAGCAGGCCTTGAGAAACGTCCTCGGCGACGAGAGACCCATTGTCACCATCGTCACCCAAGTGCTCGTCGACAGGAATGACCCAGACTTCCAGGATCCCCATAAGCCCATAGGGCCCTTCTACACGGAGGAGGAGGCTAAGAGGCTGGAGAGGGAGAAGGGATGGAGATTTAGACTCGTCCGCCCAGGTGCTGAGAAGCCCTGGAGAAGGGTTGTCCCCTCACCTCAGCCCCTTGGAATAGTGGAGGCCCCAGCCATAAAGCGGATGGTGGAGAGCGGGGCCATAGTCATCGCCTCGGGGGGTGGCGGAATCCCCGTTGTGAGAGGTGAAGATGGGAGGCTGGAGGGCGTCGACGCCGTCATCGACAAGGACTTGGCGGGGGAGAAGCTGGCGGAGGAGGTGGAGGCCGATGTGCTGCTAATCCTCACCGACGTGGAGGGGGCGATGCTCGACTATGGAAAGCCGACGCAGAGGCTGATCCGGAGGATGACCCTTGAGGAGGCTAAGGCTTACATGGCTGAGGGTCAATTCCCCCCGGGGAGTATGGGGCCTAAAGTTGAGGCCTGTATAAGGTTCCTGGAGTATGGAGGTGAAAGAGCTATCATTGCATCGCTGAATCAAGCCGTGGAGGCCTTGGAGGGGGAAACAGGAACCCAGGTGGTGAGGGACTAATCGATAAATATCGAGTAGGGGGAAATCACATCGATGGAGATTCCCTGGGAGATCTTCACCCCCGTCGCTGGGGAGGTGGGCATAGGAGCCGTGGGAGGCTTCCTAGTAGGCTACGCCCTGAAGAAGATCGCTAAGATCCTCGCCGTCATCCTCGGCCTCGGCTTCCTCCTGCTGCAATACCTCGCCTATAAGGGCATCATCGTCATAAACTATGATGCCCTCCAGGATTGGGTTCTACACCTCTTAGGCTTGACGGAGGGGACTCAAAGCGTCCTCGTCGACGCCCTCAGCCATATCCCCTTCGGAGCCAGCTTCGCCTTCGGCCTCTACATGGGCTTCAAGAAGGCCTGAGACATACGCAGAGGAGCCGCTCATAGAAGAGAGGTAGAACCTCCAGCACCTCAACCCTATAACCCATGAAGACGTCTCCATCAAGCCCCGTCAACGTCGAATAGACTAGTAGAATGCCCCCCTCATCTCTGAGGTAGCTGGAGGCCTCTCGGAGGAAGCGTTCGATCACCTCTCCACCCCTGGGGCCTCCAGCCCAGGAAGGCTCATCCACAGCGCCCTCAGAGGGGAGATATGGCGGATTGAAGACGATCCAGTTGAAGAGGCCGAGAGGTCTGAGAGCTGAGAATAGGTCTGCGATGAGGAGCTCCACACGATGCCTCAGGCCCGCCTCCCTTAGATTCCTATCAGCATCCCTCACCGCCTTCGGGTCGATGTCCACAGCCACAACCCTCTCCACCTCAACCCTAGAGGCGGCTCCCAAGGCCTGGATGCCGCTCCCCGTCCCCATGTCGAGGACTAAGCCCCAAACCAGGCGCTCAACATGCCTCAACAAGAGATAGGAATCCTCTGCAGGCTGGTAAGCCAATCCATCAATATAGAGGTCGGAGAGCCATTATTATCCCTACGCCCCAAACGACTCCCTCGACATATCATCGATGGGGGATGCGACGACTAATAGGCTCTGGAGACGTAGACGACGTAGAGAGCTTCCCCGCCGCATGCGATGCAAGGCCCCGTCGGCGTCTCCTCCTCATCCCACCTCATGCCCCTAATTTCTCCTGCGACCTCCTCCTTCATCCTCTCGGCGCATTCATCTGAGCCGCACCAGTTCACCTTGACGATGCGCCTCTCCTCCATCAGCCTCCTCAACTCCTCTAGGTTGCTGGCCTCCCTGATCTCGCTTCTCAGTCTACTCCAGCTCCTCTCCCTGAGATTCTCCTCGATCTCCTTGAACAAACCCCTAATAGCCTCCACAGCCCCGTCTAGGGGTGTCTCACGTCTCTCCAGGGTGTCCCTCCTGACGAGGGTGAGCGTCCTCCCCTCCACCTCCTTGGGGCCGATCTCAACCCTAACGGGGATGCCGAACATCTCCCACTTATAGAACTTCTCGCCAGGCCTCCGCTTTGGATCGTCGTCGAGGATCACCCTTAAGCCTCCTTCACTGAGAACCCTCTCAGCCTCGACGGCGTATTCTGCGACGGCCTCCTCATAGCCCTTCATGGGAATCGGGACGATGACGACCTGCTTTGGAGCGATGATCGGAGGCAGCACAAGGCCGTGATCATCGCCGTGGTGGGCTATGACGGCCGCTATGGTTCGGCTGATCCCGAGGCCATAGCAGGTGGTGGAGGCGTAGCGCTGACGCCCAGTGGGATCCTCATAGGTGACTTCGAAGGCTCTTGAGAAGTTCTCGCCTAGGTGGTGAACCGTCCCTATCTGGTTGACCTTCCCATCAGGATTCCAGGTGTCGAAGGCGATGCTATAGACCGCTCCGGCGAACTTGTCGAACTCTGGTCTACGGAGGATGAGGTAGCTGAGGCAGAGCTTGTCGAAGACCTTCGAGTATATCTCGACGCCCTTCCTCACCTGCCTCTCAGCATCCTCAAAGTCGACGTGAGCCGTATGAGCCTCATTCCATAGGAACTCACGGCCCCTATAAAGCGGCCTCGTCGCCTTGGTCTCATAGCGGTAGACGGTGCAGGTCTGATGGATCTTCAGCGGCAGATCCGCATGGCTTCTTATCCAGAGCTTGAAGAGGGGGTAGATAGCCGTCTCCGACGTCGGCCTCAGGATCAGCCTCCTCTCCAGCCTCCTCTCACCGGCGTGGGTGATCCAGAAGACCTCCCCTGAGAAGCCGGCTATATGCTCAGCCTCCCTCCTGAAGGCGTCTTCGGGGATTACCGTCGGGAACAGAACCGGTTGATGGCCATCCTCCTCCAGGAGCTCCTCCAATATGGAGGCGATCCTCCTCGCGATCTCATATCCCCACCCCCGATATACGACGAAGCCCTTCACGGGGTATCGGTCATCGACGATCTCAGCCTCCCTCAGAACCCTGTCAAACCACTCGCTGAAATTCTCATCCTTCTCCATCCCACACCAGCCTCACTAATCTTCAACACCACCCATTTTAAATCTCAGCATCTCCTAGAGCTGTGGATGAAGGCTGTCATCGTCGTCGGGGATGGGATGGCCGACCGCCCCCTAAGGGAGCTTGGGGGAAGGACACCGCTGGAGGCCGCTGAGACACCTAATCTCGATGAGATAGCTCGAAGCGGCGTCTGCGGAATCATGGACATCCTCTCCCCAGGTAGGCCTCCTGGAAGCGATGTGGCCAACCTCGCCCTATTGGGCTATGACCCCTATAAATGCTATCGGGGGCGGGGCGCCCTCGAGGCCCTAGGCGCAGGGATAGAGATGGGGGAGGGAGACGTGGCCCTGAGGGGGAACTTCGCCACCATTAGAGACGGCGTCATCGTCGACCGACGAGCCGGAAGGATCGATGGCACCATATTCACCGAGTATCTCAGCGACGTGAAACTCGACGCCTATCCAGATGTGGAGATCCTAGTGAAGCCGACGCTGGGGCATAGGCTCGTCGTCGTCCTCAAGGGTGAGGGGCTAAGCTGGAGGGTTTCAGACATCGACCCCCATAAGACCGGGGTTCCACCCCTCAAGGCTGAAGCCCTAGATGGCTCTCCGGAGGCCGAGAGGACGGCTGACATCCTAAACCAACTCTACGAGCTGTTGAGGGAGAAGATGGAGAGGCATCCCATCAATAGGGAGCGAGGGGAGAGGGGGCTGCCTCCAGCTAACGCCATCATACTCAGGGGCGCCGGAGCCCCGCCGAGGGTGAAACCTCTCAGGGAAATCTACGGCGTCAAGGGCGCCTGCGTCGCCATCACGCCGACGGTTAGGGGGGCCTGCGCAGCGGCGGGCCTCGACCTCTACGATGCTCCAGGGGCCACTGGGGGAGTTGACACCGACGCGGTCTCCAAGGCGAGGGTGGCGGTGAAGCTCCTCAGCGACTATGACCTCATCTACATCCATGTTAAGGGGGCTGACAACGCCACACATGACGGCGACGTGGAGGCGAAGATGATGGTCATCGAGAAGATCGATGACTTAGTGGGCTACCTCCTCAATCACGTCGAGGGGGATGAAACCTACATCGCCGTCACGGCTGACCATACCTCCAGCATAAGGGTGAGGGAGCATGTCGGAGACCCCGTCCCCATAGCCATTTGGGGGCCGGAGGTGAGGATGGACAACGTTGATGCCTACTCGGAGAGGCTATGCGCCAGAGGTGGACTTGGAAGGATTAGGGGTGTAGACCTCATGCCGATATTGATGAACCTCCTCGACCGCGTTGAGCGCTTCGGAGCTTAGGGGAAGGGTTTATAGGGGTTGAGCGACATTTCCGCATGTTAACCCTCAGGCGGTCACCTTGACCAAGTATGTCTTCATAACCGGTGGCGTCCTGAGTGGATTGGGTAAGGGGTTAGTGACCTGCAGCATCGGGAAGATGCTGCAGGTTCGAGGTTTCAAGGTTACGGCTGTGAAATGCGACCCCTACATCAACGTCGACGCGGGGACTATGAACCCCTATATACATGGCGAGGTCTTCGTCCTCGACGACGGCTATGAGGCCGACATGGATCTAGGCTCCTATGAGAGATTTCTAGGCGTAAACCTCACGAGGCTGAACAACATCACCTCAGGCCAGATATATAAGACGGTCATCGAGCGTGAACGTCGAGGCGAATACCTTGGACGATGCGTACAGATAATTCCACACATCACCGATGAGATCAAGCGTCGAGTGAGGCTGGTAGCCGAGAAGACGGATGTAGACGTCCTCCTCGTCGAGTGCGGTGGAACCGTCGGAGACATAGAGGGCCTCCCCTTCCTAGAGGCCTTCAGGCAGATGCGGCTGGAGGAGGCGCGAGGCGACACGCTGCTGGTTCACGTCACCCTAGTCCCCGTTCTCAAGGCCGTCGGAGAGCCTAAGACGAAGCCGACTCAGCACAGCGTTAAGGAGCTTAGGGCCATAGGGCTTCAGCCTGACATCATCGTCGCAAGATGCGAGTGGGGGCTGCTGCCGGAGGAGCAGAAGAGGAAGATAGCATTATACTGCAACGTCGAGGAGAGGGCTGTCTTCACATCGATAAACGTCGACCCCATCTATGAGCTGCCCCTAGTGCTGGAGGAGCAGGGTATGGGTGAACTCCTCTGCGAATACCTCGGCCTGGAGAGGCGTAAACCCGACTGGAGCGGATGGAGGGGGATAGTCCAGAGGTTTAAGGATGCCAAGGAGACCGTCCGAATAGCCCTCTGCGGCAAATACGCCGAGTTCGCCGACGCCTACGTCAGCGTAAATGAGGCCCTTAGACACGCGGGGGCGGCTAACGGCTGTAGGGTGAACATAGAGTTCATAGAGACGGAGGAGTTTGAGGAGACCCCCAACAGCGTCGAGAAGCTCTCCGACTTCGATGGGATCCTCGTCCCAGGGGGATTTGGAGAACGCGGCGTCGAGGGTAAGATCGCAGCGATAGAGTATGCCAGAACGAGGGGCATACCCTTCCTCGGCATCTGCTACGGCTTCCAGCTCAGCGTCGTCGAGTATTCACGCCACGTCCTCGGCCTGGAGGGCGCTCACACCACCGAGTGCGACCCAGATACGCCGCATCCAGTCATCGACCTCCTGCCGGAGCAGCGGAGCATCGACGAGCTTGGTGGAACCATGAGACTTGGCTCCCAACCCGTGGTTGTGAAGCCTGGAACCCTCGCCCACAGACTCTACGGCTCGGAGCTGATATATGAGAGGCATAGGCATCGATGGGAGGTGAACCCAAGGTATTGGGATAGACTCGAGGAGGCGGGCGTCGTATTCTCCGGCTGGAGTCTAGATGGGAGGCGTAAGGAGATCATGGAGCTCCCCAATCACCCCTTCTTCCTCGCCACCCAGTTCCACCCCGAGTTTAAGAGCAGACCCTGGAAGCCCTCACCCCCCTACTACGGCTTCATAAAGGCGGCTCTGGAGAGGAGGCTGGGGGCTAGAAGGCCTTAGTCATCTCACCTGTCTTGAGAGGGAATGGTAGAGTTGTAGAAGTGCGTCGACGAGTTCATCCTCGGACTTCAATCCCGAGACGGCGAGGGGTATCCCCTCCCCCTCCGCCAGGGAGACCGCCAGGGGATCCACCTTCCCCCTAACGCCGTGGAGGACGACGATGCGGGGCTTTAGGGGGCTGATCTTCACGGCGATCATCGGAGACCTACCCCGACTGACGCCGGTGAAGACTAATGCCCTCTCACTGGTGGAGCCGAAGATTCGATAGAACTCCAATCCGGAGAGGGTTTGGATCGCCTTGAGGCTGTCGATGATGGTGTAGCCGTAGACCTCCCTATCCAGCGCCTCTGGACATGCCAGCACCTCCCCCTCCACGGCCTCACATATCCTCCTGGCGGTGGCGGGGGAGGTGAACTCCCTCATATCTAGGAAGATGTCGCTGACGTCGATGGCGATCCTGGCCAGCTCCCTCGTGTAGCGCCCCCCACGCCTCTGATCGATTTCTAAGAGGGCCTCGACGAAGCGTTTGATGAAGTTGCTTCCAGGTGAGCGTCGACGGCCAGCCTCATAGTCGCTGATCACCGATGGCGAGCATCCCAGCTCCTCAGCCACCTCAACCTGGCTGGCCTGGAGGAGATTACGCCACTTCCTCATCGCCAGGCCTGGATTCGGGGAGATGACGATCTCCCCTGCGATCCTCCTCATCAAGGCCTCACGGAGGGGATCCAATCCTCTCATCCACGAAGTAGAAGGTGTGAGAAAAGATAAAATTAAGGGGTTGAGAAGATGAATGCCATAAAAAGGGAGATTATAGGCCTGCCTTCTCCAGCAGCATCTCCCACCTGCGATCAACCCATCTCTGGATGCGTTCGATGAGGTCTCCACGCCTCTCAGGTCTGAAGAGATGTCTGAATCGCCCCTGGATCTTCAGATACTCCTCCACCGGCTTCTTACGCTCAGGCCTCTTCGCTATCGCCAGGCTTGGAGGCGACAGCTTGTAGATGGGCCTTCCATCCTCCACTCGGCATTCGTAGAGGGGGAAGAAGCAGGTCTCAACGGCCAGCCGAGCCACCTCGATCGTCTTGTTCGGCGGGAATCTCCAACCCCTACAGCAGGGTGAGATGGCGTGTATGAAGGCCGGCCCCTCCGTCTCGAAGGCGGCCCTCGCCTTCTGCATCAGATCCAGGGGATAGGCGGGGCTGACCGTCGCCGTGTAGGGTATCTCATGGGCGATGACTATCTCATCGATGGGCTTCTTCCACTCCCTCTTACCGGGGATCACTGTTCCCGCTGGGCTTGTCGTCGTCCAGGCGCAGTAGGGTGTGCCACCGCTGCGCTGAATCCCCGTATTCATGTAGGCCTCGTTGTCGAGGAGAACATAGGTGAAGTCATGCCCCCTCTCAAGGGCTCCGGAGAGCGCCTGTAGACCTATGTCGTAGGTTCCGCCATCCCCTGCGAAGGCGACGACGTCGAGGGTCTCATACTTCGCCAGGGGTCCACGCCCCTTACGCCTCATCGCCCTCCAAGCCGCCTCTATCCCGCTGGCGGTTGCGGCGGCGTTCTCGAAGGCGGTGTGTATCCAGGGTATACGCCAGGCTGAGTAGGGGAATATCGTCGTCGCAACTTCGAGGCAGCCGGTGGCCGTGGTGGCTATGATGGCTCCCCTGCTCGCCTTCAACACGAGTCGGGCGATGATAGGCTCGGCGCATCCGGCGCATAGCCTATGCCCCGAGGCCAGGAGGTCTGGCTTCTTCACCGCTTCCTTAAGGGTTATGGCCTTCGACATCACATCCTCACCCCCAGGAATCTGAGCTTCTCAACCGCCTCTCCACGCCTCTTCACCTCCAGCAGCTCCTCATAGGCCTCCTCGATTAGATGCGGCGGCGTATCCCTCCCTCCGAGGCCGTATATGTAGTCGACGATGATGGGATTCTCATCGACGTCGTAGAAGATTGTTCTCAGCTCCTCGTATAGTGGGCCTCCAGGGGCGCCGAAGCTCATCGCCTTATCCAGGACTCCGACGACCTCCACATCCTTGAGGAGCTTCTGGAGCTCCTCCGTGGGGAAGGGTCTGAAGACCCTCATTCTCACCATCCCAACCTTCAGACCCCGCTTCCTCATCCTATCGACGACGTATCGCACAGTCCCCATAGTTGATCCGAGGCCGATGAGGGCTACCTCAGCGTCCTCCATCATGTAGGGGTGCAGCAGCCTATACTCCCTCCCCGAAATCTCAGCGTACTCCTCATCTATCTCAGGTATCGCCTTCAGGGCTCTCTTCATGGCTTCGACCTGATGCATCTTATGCTCGAAGTAGAAGTCGTAGAGGTCTAAGGGGCCCATGGTCAACGGCTTCTCAGGGTCTAATCTGAACTCCGCCTCTCCGAGGTGTCCCTCGACCTTTATGTAGGGGCGCTCCCCGATGAAGTCTCTAACAGCCTCATCACTGAGCGTCAGGACGTTCTCCATGGTGTGGCTGAGGGTGAAGCCGTCGAGGCAGACCATCACGGGAAGCTGGACGTCGAGGTGTTCACCGATCCTCCAGGCCTCTATGCAGGTGTCATAGACCTCCTGGCTGTTCTCGCAGTATATCTGTATCCAGCCGCTGTCCCTCGCCCCCATGGAGTCGCTGTGATCGTTGTGGATGTTGATGGGGGCGCTCATAGCTCTATTTGCGACGGCCATCACTATGGGCAGTCTAAGCGACGCAGCGATGTAGAGCATCTCCCACATCAACGCAAGGCCGTTGGCCGCCGTCGCCGTGAAGGCCCTCGCACCGGCTGCTGCGGCTCCTATGCAGCAGCTCATGGCGCTGTGCTCCGATTCGACGGCGACGAACTCCGTGTCTACGAGGCCGTCGGCGACGTATTCGCTGAACCTCTCCACGATGATGGTCTGCGGCGTGATCGGGTAGGCGGCCACCACATCTGGGTTGACCTGCTTTATGGCGTAGGCGGCTGCCTCATCTCCATTTAGGCCGAGGAGCTTCTGCCGCCTCATCCCTTCCTCACCATCCTTATAGCCCCTGCGGGGCATTCATTTGCGCAGATTCCGCAGCCCTTACAGTATCGTAGATCGACCTCTGGGTGTCCGGCGTCGAAGCTTATCGCCCCCTCTGGGCAGTAGAAGTGGCAGAGGGTGCATCTGGTGCACTTCTCGAGGTCGAACTCTGGGCGTTCAACGCCCCAGTCGCCGGTGTGATATTCCAGCGATGACTTGTAGGGTATAGCCCCGAAGGGGAGCTCCCTCCATCCAGGCTTCTGCTCACTCATCCCCTCTTCACCTCCTTATAGGCCGCCTCTATGACCTTGACGTTCAGCTCTCCCACCTCCCCCTTGAAACGTTCCCTAACCGCCTCCAGCAGCGACTCCAGCTTAACTATGCCAGCAGCCCTCAATAGGGCGCCGAGCATAACAGTGTTTGTTATCGGACGCTTCAGGACTTCGAGGGCCAGGCTTGTGGCGTCTATCGTCCAGACCTCGACGTCCTCACCCAATCCGAGCTGCCTCCTTATCTCCTCAGGGGAGCTGGGGGTGTTGACGATGATCTTACCCCCCGATTTCAGGCCCTCCACCACCGATGGCCCGAGGAGCGTCGGGTCGAGGACGACGACGAGGTCGGGTTCATAGATGCCTGAATGTATGTCGATGGGCTCATCGCTTATCCTGGTATAAGCCGTTATCGGTGCTCCAGCTCTCTCAGGTCCGAAGGCTGGGAAGCTCTGGACGTGTTTCCCCTCCTTCAGGCCTCCATGGGCGAGGAGGAGCGAAGCCGTCCAGGCTCCCTGTCCACCCCTACCGTGGAATCTCACCTCGATCATCGTGGGTCTCTCCGAATCCATACTCTGCTCCCATATTAAACATTAAACCTTAAAGTGAGGATGGATGCTGATTCATCCTCATCCGAAGGCTTGCCGTCTAAGCCTATTCAGCTCGTCCCTCCTCCGCTCAGCCTCTCTCGCCGCCGCCTCGGCATACCTCTCCCAGCTAAGGCCCCTGACTTCATAGGCGTAGTCTATGGATCTGGAGGAGGCGATGATGAGGCCCTCGCCTCTGCTGTTGGAGCCGAGTTTTATGGCTGCCGCTGGGTCTCCGCCCTGGGGGCCGAGGCCTGGGCTGAGGATTAGGGGTTCCTCGCCGATGATTTCTCTAACAGCGCCCAGCTCCTCTATGGCTGTACATCCGACGACGAAGCCGTTGGCCCCACGCCTATGGGCTTCGCGGGCGACTTTAATGTATAGGGGTTCGCCTTCGACTATTAGGCCTTGAATTTCTCTCGCCCCTGGATTTGACATTCGACAGAGTGTGAAGATGCCCTTATCTCTCTCCTCGGCCCAGCGGTATATCACGTCGCATCCACCCTCGTATCCTGGGTAGGGGCTGAAGGTGATGGCGTCGAAGCCCGCAGCCCCTATCCAGTGTAGGGCTGCCTGATTAGTCGATGCTATGTCGCTGAGCTTCGCGTCTAGGAGCGCCAGGCAGTTGGCTTCATGGATGGCCTCCACGATCTCCTTGAGGTCTTCGAGGCTGAGGAGGTAGGTTAGGTATTGGGCGTTGGGCTTGATCATCGGGGTGTAGGGGGCCACAGCCTCTATGATGTCTAGGCAGAAGTGTTTAACTCCCTCTCCTAGGCCATAACGCTCTATGAGGGGGTGTGGAACCAGGTAGCGCTCCCTCATCCCCCTCACAGCTGGGTCTAGGCCTACGCAGAGGATGCTCTCTTTTTCCCTGCTCAGCTCTAGGTATCGCTTTACGAAGCCTTTCCCCAACAACTCTAAGGGGTATAGGCCTTCTGGGCCTTTAAAGATGGAGGGTTATAAGGGGCTTTATAAGGGCTGTAGCCCTCCTGATCCATGAGAGTTCCTTGGAGGAGGTTAGGAGGCTTCTCAGGATTAGGGAGGGGCTGGAGGAGAGGATTAGGCGTCTAGAGGGGGAGCTGGAGGATCTCCGTAGAGTCCTCGCCGAGGTTGATCGATTGATAGCTCACCTCGGCTTTAGGAGGGCTGATGAGGGGGTTGGAAGCTCGGCCTCCTTGAAGGGGAAGAGCGGGGTTCTCCTGGGAACTCTGAGATGCGATGGGAGATCCATTATCTTTGAGCCTAGAGGCGACGTTGGATTCTCCGCCTCCTCCCCACTTTTCCGAGTCTTCGTCCTGGAGCGGACTCTGGAGAAGATGAGGAGGGAGGATGAGAGGAGGGCCTCTAAGGGTGAGATATCCCCTGATGATGTTCTCTCCTACGAGGTTGAGACCGATGGCGATCGAATTGTTAGACTCGTCATTCGGAATTATGGTGATGAGAGGAGGTTTAGGGAGATTAGAAGCAGTCTTCGATGGGCCTTCGATAGGATGTATGAGCGGCTTACTTCGAGGGGGTGAGTCGCTTGGACGACGATCTAGAGCGAAGCCCCCTCTGGCTGATCCTCGTGGAGGTGGTTCACAGACTGCCGATGTATAGGTATCATAAAGCCTATGTCAGGGATCACATCCTCCTAGAGGATCCCGAGATAACGGCTGAGGAGCTCTCGAAGAGACTTGATATACCCTTGGGGGAGGCCCTGGTCATACTCAGCGAGCTTAGAGGCGGCTTAAAGGAATCTAAGCAGCATGAAGGCGAGGAGGATGAAGTCTAGGGCGATGACGATCATGGAGGCTGTGAAGATGATCCACCAGACTCCTCCACGCCTGTAGGCTTTATTGAGGGCTTCTCTTAAGTCTCTGGCGACGTTTAGGATTCGATCCAGGAATCCCTTAGACAATTCAATATGTAAACTTACATCCACATTTAAAACTATGCTACTCGACCACGTATCTATATGAGATGTATTCGCCGGCTGTCTCGCTTCTACCCCTTATCCTGATGATGTCTCCAGGCTCCGCCCCTAGGATTATAGCCACGGGGTCTGAGGCCTTTATCCAGGGGAGTTGATAGGGCTTCACGTGATAGCGCTCCAGCACCTCTCTCTTCTCCTCCTCTGAGAGGATCTCATGTATTGGAACCAGCTCATGCTGGAAGATATCGAAGGCTGGGAGACTTGGAGGTATAAGCTCTATGAGGCGTCCACGCCCCTCACGTTCGGCCTCCTCGTTAAGCTTCTCAACGGTGCTTCGGGCGGAGTATGTGTAGTGCCCCCCGCCGATGAGGATTCCCCTCACGGCGCCTAGCTCCTCCACCTTCTCCTTCAGATCTCTGATATAGGAGATTCCGATCGTCTTCTCGCCCAGGACGCAAAGTATGACATAGCGATCGCCGTTCTTCCTCAGATAGTAGTAGATCCGGTTTCCCTCACGCTCAACATCCTCAATCTCTAGGCCCCTATACTTTATGATGAGGGCTGCCCGACGCTCCTCTAGGCTCTCAGCCTCTAACGTCATCTCGCCTTCACCCTCTTAACAACTGGAGGCCTAACCTTCCTGAAGATGCGATAACCACACTGGGGACATCGAAATGAGACGTAGCGCTCCAACTCTGAGTAGGCGACTCGACTGCCGCAGCGGACACATTCATAGATCGGGCCTCTAGGCCTCTCCTCCTCCAACCCAAACACCGACGGGGATAAAACTCCCTAGGGTCTCATTAAAAGCTTTCCA
Organism: Candidatus Bathyarchaeota archaeon; assembly: GCA_937898665.1. GTDB lineage: Archaea > Thermoproteota > Bathyarchaeia > TCS64 > B23 > B23. The sequence goes on from CALEIY010000127.1 coordinate 41,862, forward strand.
AATCTCGAAGACGAGCCATACATCGACCTGAGCGGCATCACTAATAATAAGTCATAATTTATCTAAGCGAGAACCCTCGGGGCTTGGCTTTCATCATCGCTTCCCTCCCCCTTTTGAGATGCTCAGGGAGCTCGCGAGGGATTCATAGTTGATAAGGGCGCCCTCCTCGCCCTGATACAGGTCGACCCTTTCAATTCTCTTTGTGAGATTCTTTCGGCGTAGAGGGTGACGGTTTCGTTGATCTTGGCGCTTTCAATTCTCTTTGTGAGATTCGAGGAGGCTCATCGCGGAGACTGGTTGCGACGACCTGCTCCTTTCAATTCTCTTTGTGAGATTCCTGCTCCAGACCCTGCTCCCGGCTCTCAGGCTGCTCATAAAACTTTCAATTCTCTTTGTGAGATTCAGAAGCGTCTCAAAGCCTTAACTCGATTCGCATAGGTGTACTTTCAATTCTCTTTGTGAGATTCACAGTCTTATCTCTTCCCGTGTGAACTCAATCTCATCTTCCACTTTCAATTCTCTTTGTGAGATTCAGAGCCTCAGGCGCAGGCGGAGGGAGAGCGAGAGGAAGATACTTTCAATTCTCTTTGTGAGATTCATGGGAGCTCGGCGGGGCATTTCGAAGCCGCCTCCCCCGTTCTTTCAATTCTCTTTGTGAGATTCCGGCGCCTATCGCCTCTGGATACTATTCACTCTATGCTTCCTTTCAATTCTCTTTGTGAGATTCGTAGGTGACGTTGATGTAGGTGGCATCCCAGACTACATAGACTTTCAATTCTCTTTGTGAGATTCCCACCATAAAGTATCACATATACTGCAGGGTCACCGGCACCTTTCAATTCTCTTTGTGAGATTCTGACAAGCTCTTCACCCTATTTTTCGCCGCCGCCATGGTCTACTTTCAATTCTCTTTGTGAGATTCCACGCCGAGGCCTGCGAAGATCGGTGAAGCCGGGGCTTTCAATTCTCTTTGTGAGATTCCTCGGGAGACAATATGGGAGGAGGGCTACGAGAAGGGGTATGCTTTCAATTCTCTTTGTGAGATTCTGCCCTCATAAACGTCGCCTGGACCTACGGGCCCATAGCGGCTTTCAATTCTCTTTGTGAGATTCGGTTAACGCCAAAGCCGGAATCGGACTCCACGTGGCAACTTTCAATTCTCTTTGTGAGATTCTTCTTCCGAGCCATCACCTCTCACCCCCCCCCGCGTTATCCAGCTTTCAATTCTCTTTGTGAGATTCCTCAATCGATGTGAAGAGGATTCTGGAGGCTTCGAGGGAGACTTTCAATTCTCTTTGTGAGATTCCCACCATGCCCGGCACGCTTCGCCTCTTCGTAGATTCTGTACTTTCAATTCTCTTTGTGAGATTCCTTAGTAAAGCCCAACTCGACGCTTAGGCATAGGATATAGCTTTCAATTCTCTTTGTGAGATTCCCTAAACAAGCCCCTCGATGACGACAGCCCTGTCCTCCGCTTTCAATTCTCTTTGTGAGATTCCCTTAACCAAATTCGACGGCCCTCCTCTTTAGTGATTTTCTTTCAATTCTCTTTGTGAGATTCCCATATGTCGCCCAGCCTACTCCGATTCCCGCAATAAGTTGCTTTCAATTATCTTTGTGAGATTCACTTTCACGGCGTTGGGTGGGGCGGCGCGGCGAAATTACAACTTTCAATTCTCTTTGTGAGATTCCCTGGAATAGTCGCGCCGCAGGTGGAAGACCTGGCATTCACTTTCAATTCTCTTTGTGCTGTCTCTTATACACATCTGACGC